>PLIX01000212.1 GCA_003140135.1 Gammaproteobacteria bacterium | reverse complement strand
GCCTAACTCTGAAATATATCGGACAGTTCTATGCCAGGTTCTCTTTGTATATTAGGTGCTTAGGCGGGATTTAAATGCAGCCTACGAACCAGGGGGTCGGGAGTTCGAATCTCTCCGGGCGCGCCAAATAATTCAAATAGTTATGCGCTTACGTCAATCTCCAACTGTCCGATATTTTCTAACGCAAAGTCTCGCACGCGGCATTTTGCGCCGATACGTTGCCTTCGTGGTTGTTGAGCTGGCGTGCCCCAAGAGTGCAGTTGCTTCCTCGAAAGTTTTCTTATCGCTGGCGCACTTCGCGCGCAAATCATGGAACGTGAAGCGCTGTGCTGCTTGCTGGTGGTGATTATGGGTTGCCTTGCGCACGGACCTAGCCCCGCGCAGCACGCGCGCGACGGTGTAACTCGGCGTGAGCCACATCCTCAACGTGCGTGGCTATCCAGATCGTGTTGCCGGATGGTTCAATAACGCCGCCGGAGCGGTCGCCATAAAACTGGTTGGTAGGCGGCGCCACAACCTTGCCGCCTGCCTTTACGGCGCGCTCGAAGGCCGCGTCAACATCCTCGACATATATGTGCAGCATGATGGGCGTCGGCGGACGGTCCGCCTTCGCTTCGCTGAGCATGATGAGCGAGTCGCCGAGCCGCAATTCCGTATGGCCAGGTGTGCCGTCCGGCTGCAGGAGCTGTTCAGTCACTTTGGCACCAAAGACGACCGCCATAAAGGTGATGAATTGGTTCGCACCCTTCACCGCCAAGTAGGGCGTCACAGAGTGATATCCATCGGGAATCGCTTTCACAGCCATAGCAGTTTCCTTGGGCGAGCAATCAGTCTTATAGCTGACCCGAAATCACCTGCGCAAGCTCGTTCTCGGACTCGGTCCGAACAAACTTATTTGCCTCACCGATCCAACCCATAAACGCGCACATGTGGTCGCTCTTGGCGGGCGTCATCTGCTTCTTACGATGCTCTGGCCAACCGGACCAATCAAAAGCGCCGCGCCTGACGGCTGCGAAGGTTATTGGAATATCGAACTCACCGGGTACGGCCATCATGGCCTGAAGCAGAGCGAGGCGACTTTCCTCTTTCCAACGAGGATATTTTGTCCCGTCCGAAACACGCTTCGCGTGAAATGTGAAGTCTTTGTGCAATGTGTGTTGGTTGTCGTGTCGGTATTCGCTCGGAATATGGTCGTCCCAAAGCTCTCTCACACGCCGCATGACGGGAAACCAGTGAATGTCTGGATTCACGATTAGCCCAGCTACAACGGATACGAATATCGGGCCAGACCATAGAGTCGTAAGCTCGTGAGCCAATGATCCTCAGCGACTGGCGGATGCTTATTATTTTGTTTTCCGCTTGGGCCAATTCCATGCATACCAAACCACGAGTCCCGTCAGCGCGATCTCGATGACTCCGTAGAATATATAGAACGCCCAGCGCCACATCGTGATGAGAATGATCGCGGTATAAAGCGCGCCCAAGACAATGTTCAGCCAGCGATTGAGATTGGGCTTCACTACTAGTGACAGAAAAATCATGAGGCTCGGGATCGCTAGCGTCACAGAAGTCCCCAACAAGACCATTTGAGTCACCGAGGGGCCCCATCTTCCCTGCCAGCATTCTTTGCAGCGACCCCGGCACGTAGAGGCCGAAATAATCCGCATAGATGTAACAGAACATGACGCTCGACCATAAGGCCGACATCTTCAACCTCACATGGATCTTGATGTCGTCCAAATCTGTACCGGGTTGTTCGATTGAGTTCAAGTGATGATTTCTCCTTCGTTGAATCCGAACTTAGCTCCTAAACCAATAGATCTATGCCGAATTTCCGTTCATTGGCCTGTAAGTAACCGTCGCCGTTGCATCACCGGTTAAGTGTCGCTTCGTGACCCCTCTGCGGACCATCGCCACCGGCAGCAATCGGGAATGGAAATTGGTGCGATGATGCTACTAAAGCAGGTGCATCTTGCGCTGGAACGACTTGCACCAAAGGGTCGGGCTCTAACGTCTTGAAGAGCCATTTCCCTTCTTTACGCCGCTCAACCCACGCTTGCAGCTATGCCCCGGTCTCTGCCCGCATCCATTCAATCAGCCGGATTTCGTGGGCAGTCAACGCCGCGAGAATGCGCTGGTCTTCCATGGGCCCCATGGCCTCGAGCGCCTTGAATTCTGCCACATACCCGGCATACGACTTGATGGATTGCTGCATCAGCTTCTTACAATCGCTGCCGGCGTCCCTGCGGGCGTCGAGTGCGCCGCGCTCCTCGAGTATGGTCTGCGCTCGAGGCGTCAGCTGATATTTCTGCAGCAGTGCACTTAGCTGAGTTGCTGTTTCCCGTTCCAGCGCCGCGCACCTCTCCAAGAAGGCCGACTGCTGAGGGTACGCCAAGGCCAAACCGTCAAAGTACGCGGCGCCCGCTACTTCGTCTTCGTAGGCCTCGAGGATTTGCAAGATGTATTGAATGCTTTCCATCCGGAAGAGAGTCTAACGGGGCCGCCGTCTTCACCGCCATGCGATGAGCGATTGTGCGGCCCGATAACGGTCTTGTATGGGCCGACGGACCCCGACTAACGAACAACGCCCGAAGTTGACCCGGAACCGCCAGTCGTGACGGGCTGCTTTCGGGCAGCTCAATGGTCATCGGAGAGAGTCTGCCGAACCTACTCCGGCAGCCTCATTTTTTGCAGGAACGCCTTGTATCGGGGATCGCCGACCAAACTGCCCAGAAGTGGGTCCCCCTTGATCCACGTCATTCCATCGCCGTACGCGTGGAATGCTCGATCAAGCCAAGCGAAGGCCCGATCGGGGTCGCGGCGCGCGGCATACACTATGGCGATCCAATAGCCCATTTCGTCGCCGAACATCTGCTCCGCAGTCTTAAGTTCCTTGTCCGACTCGTTGCGCTGTCCCAGCATCTCCAGGGCTAGTGCCACACCGACGTGGTGGAACCGCGGGGCGGGTTCCTTCTCCATCTCCGCGAGCGCTGATTCGAGTTGGCCCCTGGTGATTAACACAGTCCCAAGAAGACAATGGAATTTTCCGGATCCCGGGGCAAGATCCAGCGCAGTTCGATAGTTGGCTTCCGCCTGCGCGAGCCGCCCGGAGCGGTACGCCGCATAGCCCCTCGCGATGTAGTTCCATGGCTGGAGAGGATCGAACTCAATAGCCTTCTCTGATTGCTCGACTGCTTCATCAAATCGACCATACGTCGTTGCCAGGTATCCCGCCAGCCTGTGTGCCTCCGCATTTCCAGGCTCGAATGCAATTGCCTGCTTAAGTTCTGCATCGGCTGCCCGCCAACTCCAATCGACTTCATACAGGACGCGCCCCATTACCACGTGGATTGGCACTAGGCTCGGTTCCAGCTTTCTGGCGTGGTCCAGAGCGGAATAAATCAGCTCGCGGGTCTCATCGTGAGGCAGGGGATTAAACAAGTTATAATCTGCCGCCAGGAAGCTTGCGAGGGTTAGCCATCCCTGCGAGAAGCCTGGCTCGAGCTCTACCGCTTTCTGTAGGTACTCGATCGCCTTACGCGAGTTATCCAATGTGCCACGGTAGTGCATTTCCTTGGCCTGCAGATACAGCATATATGCATCGTGGTTGGCTGCGGGCGTCGCTCTCGGGATCGTCCCTCCTAGCACTGACACCTTGAGCCCGTTAACCACGGATTTCGCGATCTCATCCTGGATCTGGAAGATGTCATCGAGCTTGCGATCGTAGGTTTCCGACCAAATGTGATAGCCCGTGTCCACACGGATCAGCTGTGCCGTAATTCGCAGCGTGTTACCTGATTTTCGGACGCTCCCTTCAAGTACGTGTGTGACGCCAAGCGCCTTGGCGATTTCGGCGATGGTCGCTTGCTTGCCTTTGAAGTAGAAGGACGAAGTCCGCGCTGGCACCCTTAGTTCGGGGACCTTCGTCAGCATATCGATGAGTTCCTCCGACAGCCCATCGGAGAAATACTCCTGGTCCTTCTTCTCGCTCATGTCGACAAATGGCAGCACCGCAACTGATTTGTCGGTAATCGCCGCTACGACAGCCGGCTGCGCAGCTTTGTGACTCTGCGACCAAAAACGCACACCCAGGGCAACCGCAACACCGACGCTGATGACGACGACCACCCCAGCGATCAGCTTCGCCCTTCCCCTGGTTCGCTCTAGGGGTTTTGCAGAAGCCACGTGAGCCGCAGCCACGGTCTGTCCCGATCCCTGTCCGGCGGCCTCCGCCAACTTCGCTAACGCCGCTGGCAACCCGATCGCTGGCACATCGATCCACTGCGAGTTCGACAGGAAATACTCAAGCCCCGGATTGAGCGCCGCACCATCAATTCGAAACGCAATGATCGGCTTGTGTTTGGAGGCCGCCCGCTCAACTTCCCGGGCAACATGGTCTGATCCTATCGCGCTGGCGGACAGCACCAACACAACGTCTTTCGACTCATTGATCGCGCGAACGATCGCATCGGCGTACAGCGATCCGGCTTTTACGTTCCGTGGCGCGATCCAGCAAGCAATACCCCGTCGCTCTAGCGCGTCGACTAAGGCAGCTGCAATGGCCGCGTCCTGCGAGGCGTAGCTAATGAAGACGGCGGCTGTGCCGACGCTCGCCTCCTGCTCGCCACCGCCTTCTGCCATGTCGAGTGCCCCGCTACCCCTTCGGAATAGTCGCGGATGTTCACTGGGTTAGCAACCGGCGTGCTTTTCTGGGCCGCGGAACGTGTGCTATGCGGCCGGATTCGAAGGGTGATAAGGACAGCTCTTGGGCCGACTGCAGTCCTTTTTTCGATTTTCTGCGGAAGCGGCACAGGCGTTTCTGGCGACAAGATCAGTAGGAATTTCGATGGCCAGAGAACAGCACTGCCGATGCGTACCTGATTCCGGCCGTCCGCCTGCGCGATTGCAATTCGCTTCTGGTCCGCCGGGGGCTTGGCGATCCAAAAGCGCTAGTGCCCGAGCCAAAACGCGTCCGATATTAAGTATGCCGATCTCGATCAATCAACGCGTTAAAGCTGCCTAACTCTGAAATATATCGGACAGTTCTACGCCAGATTCTCTTTATATATTAGGTGCTTAGCAGAAACTTAGATGCAGCCTGTGAACCAGGGGGTCGGGAGTTCGAATCTCTCCGGGCGCGCCAAATAATTCAAATAGTTAGCAGCGTCGTCGCGCGCGTGTCCGATATCCAGCCAGGTACTCTATAGCCCAGCTAGCAGGTATCTCGGCGCGGGATATAGCACCTGGTGCTATAACGACCGCGCGCGCTGAGTCTTCAAGACGCGAACATTGGATAGGTATCATCGTCGGCCGGTAAATGCCGGTAGAGAAGGTCCACCACTTCGTATCAAGTTTGCGGACGCTGGCGCGATTCCATTCATCCACGCGGCAATTGTTGGACAACGTCGCTCGGCTCACGTGCAGCCGAGGATTACCAGGACAGTGGAGTTCACATACGAATTCGCAGTTGACTTACTGGACAGACCCTCGCTGCGCCGATCACCGCCTGCCAAAAAAAGCCCGTTGCCGCGCATAAGCGCGCCAACGGGTCAATGCTGAGTCCGTTGAACAGTCACTCGCGTCGAGTGGCGTTCGCTAGGGGGAAGGTCTGGACTCAGGCGTTAGACGTTACTCGCTAATACGCGTCTATTCTGTGCGGCGCCGAACATTGGGACCCTCGAAAACTAAGGTGGGAGCGGCTGCGCGAACCGGGCCACCACGTCGGCACCCACTCTGGGGGTTCGGATTCTTCTCGTTAGTGTCGTCGGCGCGTTCATTGCGCCAATCGTCGTCGCGTAGCGCACGCTGTCGGAGATCAGCAAGTCCCTAACGATACGGCACTGAGTGCCCTTATCCCACTCGCATTCATAATGGCTAAGCTTGACTTCGAATGTCGTATTGACTACACGGGCGGCCACAGGAACGCCAACGGCATTGTCGAAACGACGAACCAGAGCGTCTGGCGGGTATTGCGAATCACCGTATGCTTCGGCATCCGTGCGCCAGCAGAGTGTGCGGAAAAAAACCACAGGCAGTGTATGAACTCATTGAGTCAATCAAAACCGCGGCGCGCCCGGCGCATTTTCGCAGGATTTCGATGTTTCTGTTCGTGATGGCCCCTCAGGACTGCAGGCATGGCTCGCACGGGAAGAGTCACTCGCCACACGACGCCTTTTTAGCTGTCATTCGCGAAAATCAATAAGGCATAATGACCTGGATGCTGACGAGCCACTCGGTGACTAGCTGCATGCAACCTGTCGGCGGGCGACCGTAGAACGGCGCGCCTGGATTCTTTCAACTGGGATGAAGGACTTGAATGCGCCGCAGGAATCCGCTGACAAAATCCCGGCGACGCTGACGCGACCCGGCGCTGCGCGCTTCTGGCTGGCGGTGCTGCTGACGGGCATAGGGGCCGGCATAGGCGCGGCGGTTCTGACACGGCTGCTGCAACTCGTACAGCATCTGGTGTGGCCTGGTCCTGATCTGCTTGACGCCGCGGCCCGCGCCGGAGCCTGGCGGCATTTTTATGTTTTGTTGACGGCTGGCCTTCTGACGGGTGCGGGGCAGATTGTCCTGCGTCGTCTGACGAGCGGCAACGGCATTGATATTACAGAGGCAATATCGCGTTTCGCCGGGCGATTGCCTGCTCTACGTACTCTCGGCAGTGCTGTGCTGTCGGTAGTTCTCGTCGGCATGGGTGCTTCGCTAGGTCGCGAGGGTGCGCCCAAGCAGGCCGGGGCTGTGATCGCGAATGCCCTTTCAGATAGGGCGCGCCTGTCTGACGAGCAACGGAAGCTCCTGGTGGCATGTGGCGCCGGGGCAGGAATGGCCGCGGCCTATGGTGTCCCTCTGGGAGGCGCGCTATTCGCTGTCGAGGTGCTGCGCGGAGTGCTGGCGTTGCGACTCGTCCTGCCGGCGTTGCTTGCCTCGGCCACTGCAACGGCAGTCTCGTGGCTTGTGCTACCCAACGCCCCCACGTACCTGATCCCTGCTTATCCAACGTCCCCATCGGTTGTTCTCTGGGCGCTTCTGGCGGGGCCAGTCGCAGGGCTCGTCTCGGTAGGTTACGTGTGGCTGATTGCCTGGGCGGACCGCAACAAGCCCAAGGGCTGGCGACGGCTCGTCGCACCGATATTGGCACTGGGGCTGCTCGGCATCGTTTCGATTGAGTTCCCGCAGCTGCTTGGCAACGGCAAGGATATCGCCCAGTTGGCGTTTACGAACGAGGTTACGCCCATTCTGCTGTTGACCCTGTTGTTCCTCAAACCTGCAGCCACCGTCATGTGTCTCGGCAGCGGCGTCCCGGGCGGCTTGTTCACTCCGACGCTCGCGTTGGGAGCGTTGCTCGGGGGCGTTCTAGGACATGCCTGGGGTTGGCTCTGGCCGGGCGTGCCGCCGGGCCTGTTCGCCGTGGTCGGTGCGGCGGCGGTCTTGGCGGCCGCCACCCATGGACCCATTTCCGCCGTGCTGCTGACGATCGAACTCACCGGCCGGGACCGATCTTTCATATTGCCGCTCCTGTTGGCGGTGGTCACCGCCACTGTCGTCGCGCGCACTCTCGACCGCCGCTCGATCTATGACGCGCGCTTCACCGACAAAGAAGTGAAGAACTTGCAGGCTGCACGGGCCCCCTCGCCGTCGTAAATTGTCCGTGCGGCTAATCTTGTCCCGATTTCGCGTTTACAAAGAAACGTACTTGACCGTCACTCACCAGAGTTTGGCGGTGCCGGCTGCGGGAGGACTGTGCCGGAGGCGACCGTAGGAGCTTTGTCAACCTGCGCCGGCGTTTGGCGAATTGCCATGAGCCATTGGCCGACCAGCACGATTACCATGAAGATCACGTAATAGATCACGGATGCGACGGCCGGGGAATGGGTCACCGCCCCGACGCCGGGCAACGTTGAAGCAGCCCGGCGCGGCAAGAGCGCGATCAAACGGGGAACAATCATTCCGGGGTCTGGACGCGCCGCGGGTCCATCAGGAAGTGCTGCAATCAGCGAGGCCAACTTCCGAGTCGCAGTCTTCGAACATGTTTATGATAATCAATGCACGTCTCGTCAGGAGGGTGGGTTGCAACCTGGGGATCATTGAAGTCGCGGACGTTGGGAAGAATCGGCGCTCAAGGAGGTGGTCAGAAAAATGCTAAGTTGCGGCTTGGAACGAGGATTGATCGATGCGCATACTCGTCGTTGAAGATGACAAGAAAATCGCCGCCTTTGTCGTCAATGGACTGAAGCAAAGCGGCTTTTCCGTGGACCACGCTTCCGATGGCGATCAAGCGCTGTCCGACTTTCGCTCGGTGGCTTACGATGCTGCCGTGCTCGACGTTATGCTGCCGAAGCTCGACGGGTTGTCGCTCCTGCGAGTTCGACTACCTCTACGATATGGGTGACGATTGGCGGCACCGCTTGGTGGTCGAATCGGATGTTCGCACACCTGCGCGGATATTTGACCGCTTGCCGCTTTGTACAGCCGGAGAAAATGCTTGCCCACCAGACGACGTCGGTGGCCCGCACGGCTACGCGGGGTTGCTGGCTGCCTTGGCGGACCCCAAGACGAGGATCACGCAACTATGATGACTTGGAGCGGTGGGGTATTCGATCCACGTGGCTTCGATTTGAATCACTTAAATCGAGAATGGCGCGTGGCCAGTGCCACGGGTCGATCTCGTTGACAACGGCCGCTGTACAGGCGCGTGTCGAGGTTATGCTCGCAAGGACAATTCGTTGTGGCTGGCGCCACTGCGCTTCAGCGCGACTCATCTCTCAGTCGCCGATCACGCCCGTAACGCGCGCAGAACTGCGCGTGGCTCACGCTCCATAATTCGCAGCAAGGTCTGCGCCGGGCCCGTCGGTCCTCGACGTCGCTGTTCCCAATTCTCGAGCGTGCGTTTGCTTACATTGAGGAATGCGGCCATTTGCGATTGCGACAAGCCGAACTGTTTACGAATGGCTTTCACATCGGGCTCGGAGATCTCGCGCCGAGGCAGATTTTCTGGCTGATCCCGGTAGGCTATAAGTCCTTCGCGAATTTCCTCGAACAAATTGCGCTTCTTTACCATGTATCAGTCCTGGAAATCAGTCACGAGGGTGCGTAGCGCCCTAACTTCGTCCGGCTTCAAATCGGAGACCTCGGACTTGCGATAAAGCGTCAACGGCAGCAGGTGACGGCGATGGGTGATCCAGTAATAGATCACGCGCAAACCGCCACGCTTGCCTTTGCCGTGCGCTGCCCAGCGCACCTTACGGATGCCTCCAGAGCCACGAAGCAAGTCTCCAGATTCAGGGTTGGCCATGAGCGCCAGCTGCAATAGCCGGTACTGATCATCGTCAAGGTAGCGTTCTCGAATCCGCGCGAACACCGGTGCTTCGACGAAGATCAAGAGTCACCTTTATACGCCATTGGCGTAGTTTATGCAATGCGTTTCAGTAGTTCGTAACGACTTAGTTCGTCGAACGTAGAATATTTACCAACTTAAACGCTTCGCTTAAAGCGAAAGTACTCGCCCCAAGGAAAGGATTTCATTACTTTCAAAGTGGGCACGTATCTATGTCATCGGGCACGCTTGGCGTCTCTGCTCCGACCGGGGTTGCACGAATGTTTGCTCAGGGTAACCGCCATTGATCTATGGAATAAACTCGGGGGGCCAGTCTCGAATATGCTCGAGAGCACACCGCACAAATATGCATGTGTCGGCGCATTCCCTGGACGCACTCGCGTGCGGCGTCGCAGCGACGTGATGGCAGCTCAGCCAAGGGGCTCCAGATGAGCCGCGACGATACGACCACGCGACGCGGTGAGTCGCCTCCGCCGGACCTCGATGTGGCTGTGGTTCGCGCCCCGGTCGTAATCCGCTCGATCGAGCTCGGACGTCAGATTGGCGTTGGTGGCATGGCGGTGGTTTATGAAGGCCTCGACAAGGGATTTACGCCCGCACGCCGTGTGGCGGTGAAGCTGATGGATCCGCGCCTGAGCGCGGATGCGGGTTTTCGCGCACGCTTTGAGCGCGAGGCCTCACTCGTTGCCGAGTTCCGGCACGAGAACATCGTGCATGTGTATTCGAGCGGGGAGGTGGATGGCGCCAAGTACCTGGTGATGGAGTATTTGGCCGGCGGCACGCTTGCGGAGAGGATGGAGAGCGGCCCGCTGCCGGTGGCCGAGGCGATTAGCATCGGAGCACTGCTCGCGGAGGCCTTGAGTTATTCACACGCCAGAGGGGTCGTGCACCGGGACTTCAAGCCCAGCAATGTGCTCATTACCGCCGACGGCAAACCGGTGCTGTCGGACTTCGGGATCGCCAAGCCGACCTTGACTGCTGAAACGGCGCTGACGAAGCACCCGGTGGTCATGGGCTCGGCGCGCTACATGGCCCCCGAGCAGAGCCTCGGCAGACCTGTGACGGACCGGGCCGACCTCTACAGCTTTGGCATGACGATGTTCGAGATGCTCACGGGGCGCCAACCGGAGCTGCCCGAGGGCGTGCTGCGTGACCTCAAGCACGGTGGCGCGATCCATGCATTGCTCGTACCGATCTCGCCGATCCTTGGGGACCTCATCTGCCGCTGTCTGCTCTTTGATCCTGAGGCAAGGCCGACCGCCCAGGAGTGCGCACGGGTACTGCGCAGCCTATGGATGGGAGCTGCCGGCCCGGCGGCCGCAAGGCAGCACCTGCGGATATTTGTCTCCTCGCCGAGCGATGTGATCGCGGCACGCGAAGTTGCGGTTCAGATCATCGAGAAGCTGGCGCAGGAGCATGCGCGCTTCTTTACCCTTGAGCCGTATCTGTGGGACTACGAACGGATGCTGGCCTCAGGGCAGTTCGAGGACGTGGCCGATCCCCCGAGCCGTTTCGAGGCCGTGATTCTGATCCTCGCCTCGCGGCTGGGGGCGCTGTTGCCGGAGCGTACGGCCCGGCGCGAGTACCGAGGCATAGGCGGCCGGGCACCGCTCCCGGGGACTGAGTGGGCGTTCGAGGAGGCGCTCATCGCCACGCGGGAGCGCGGGGTTCCTGAGCTTCTGGTCTATCGCAGCCAAGGTAATGTGGAGGTGAGCACCCGCGATGCTCAGAGCCGCCAGCTGCAGCTCAAGCAGCTCGAAGCGCTCGATGCATTCTGGGCGCGCTATGCACAGGACACGACGGCCGCCGGAGGAAAGTACGCCCAGTTCCGCTCCCTTGAGGAGTTCACCGACCGCTTCGAAAGGGATTTGCGCAGCTGCGTGGAGGGCTGGATCAAGGAGTTGAGTCCGGTAGAGCGCGCCGCGACCGTGCGGCTGTGGGCCAAGGCCCCTTTCCGCGGACTCGAATCCTACGAGTTCGAGCATGCGCAGATATTCTTCGGGCGCGATGAGGTCATCGGCGCGGCGCTGCTAAGGTTGATCGCCAACGCTCGAGCGGGCCGGCCGTTCCTCCTAGTGCTGGGGGCAAGCGGCTCGGGCAAGTCCTCATTCGTCAAGGCCGGCATGGTGCCGAGACTCCTCGGGCCGCAGCGCGTCCCCGGAGTGGCCTTCCTGCGGCGGGTCGTTTTTCGCCCGAGTGATGTCTTGGCGCGGGAGGACCTCTTCGACGCGCTCGCGCGGCGCCTCACAGAGCGCGAGGCCGAGGGCACAGGGGTTCCGGAGCTTCTGGGGACTTCGATGCTGGTGCAGGAGTTCGCCGGCCACCTGCGCGAGGCTTCGCGACACCCGCATATGCCCCTCGCGATGGTGCTCGACCAGCTCGCCGAGCTCGCCCGCAGCGAGGGCAGGATGCTGCGTTACGAGCAGGGGATGCTGCTTCTTGTCATCGACCAACTCGAAGAGCTCTTCACCGGCGAGCGCGTGCCGCCCGAGGAGCGGGGGCGATTCGTACAGCTGCTCGTCGGCCTGGTGCGTTCGGGCCGAGTCTGGGTCATCGCCACCATGCGCGCGGATTTCTGGCACCGGGCGGCGGAGACCCCGGACCTGATCCGGCTCGCCGATAGCGAAGGCCGGCTCGATCTGCTGCCGCCGACCCCCTCCGAGGTGAGCCGGATGATCCGCGGCCCCGCGGAAGCCGCGGCCATCCACTTCGAAACGCACGCCAGCAGCGGTATTCCGCTCAATGATGTCATCGCCGAGGCCGCGGCAGGCGAGCCAGGCGTGCTGCCGCTGCTCTCGTATCTGCTGGATCAGCTTTACCAGAGAGACATCAAGGAGACGGGAGGAGACACCCTCACCTACGCCAGCTACGAGGCTTTCGGCGGTCTCAAGGGTGCCATCGCCACGCGGGCTGAGGCCGTGTTGGAACGATGCGCACCCGAGGACCGCCAGGCACTGGGTTCCGTGCTGTTCTCCCTCGTGGAGATCGGCGCTGCCGAAAGTAATGTAGAACGCGCCATAGCGCGCCGTGTGCCGCTCTCCACATTCCCCGCCTGCAGTCCCCAACGGCGATTGGTCGAAGCCTTGCTCGATCCGGGTGCCCGGTTGCTCGTGAGCGACACGGAAAAGGGGGGAAGCCCGACCGTTCGCGTCGCGCATGAAGCACTCATCTCCCGATGGACCCAAGCCCGCGACTTCGTCCAGAGTAACGCCGAAGCGCTCAAGATCCGGCATCGCATTGAGGAGCGGTATGCAGTGTGGCGCGGGCTCAAAGAGGGAGGCCTGGAGCCGACGCAACACGAGACGGCGCCGTCGCCTTCCTCCATCGCGAGACTCGCGGCGTGGCGCTCGCGTTTTGGCCGGGAACACGGCCTCCTCTCGGATATTGACCTGGCGGATGGACGGCGCCTGCTCAAAGAGCGCCGAACAGACACCGAGCCCCATCTCGTCGCATACATCGAGCGCTCGATCGCCGACAACAAACGGATTCGCACGCGGACGGTTCGCGTGCTCGCCGTCGTCGCGAGCGTGGTGACACTGCTCGCGATCGTCGCATCCGGCGCGGGGTGGATCGCCTCTCAGAGACAGCACGAGGCCCAGTATCAGGCTACTCAGGCATTGCAGGCCCAGGCGCGGCTGCTCACCGAGGCCGCCGCCCAGCGCATGAAGGACTCGGACGTTGCGGGCGCTCAAGGCATCATTCTTGAAGTGCTAACGAATCCGCGATTCGCGCAGGGGCACACTCCTGCCGCCCTCAGTGTCTTCCAGGAAATCCGCGCGGCAGACGCCCAGCTTGCCGTGCTGTCGGGTCATGGCGATCGCGTTTTTTCCGCCGCGTACTCGCCGGATGGCACCCGCATCGTCACGGCATCCGAGGATAAGACCACTCGCGTTTGGGATGCGCGCACAGGCGAGCAGCTTGCGGTACTGTCTGGCCATAGCGCTCGGGTCAATTCTGCCGCTTATTCGCCGGACGGCGCACACATCACCACCGCATCATTGGACAAGACCGCGCGGATCTGGNNCGTGCTTTCCGGCCATGGCGCTTTCGTCGAATCGGCTGCGTACTCGCCCGACGGGAGTCGCATTGTCACCGCGTCCTTGGACAAGACCGCGCGCGTCTGGGATGCACGCACGGGCGCACAACTTACCGTGCTTTCCGGCCATGGCGCTTTCGTCGAATCGGCTGCGTACTCGCCCGACGGCACTCACATCGTCACAGCGTCTGATGACAAAACGGCAAGGATCTGGCACACACGCTCCGACTCCGAGCTCGCCGTGTTCTCCGGCCATGGCGATGGCGTCAATTCGGCTGGTTATTCGCCCGACGGCACCCGCATCGTCACCGCGTCATTTGACAAAACCGCGCGCGTCTGGGATGCGCGAACCGGTATCGTGCTCACGGTGTTTTTCAGCCATGGTGCTCGGGTCAGCTCTCTCGCCTACTCGCCCGACGGCACTCACATCATCGCCGCCTTGAATGATAAGACCGCCCGGATCTGGGATGCTCACACGGGTTTCGAGCTCGGCGTGCTATCCGGGCATGACGCGTTCGCATCGGCCGTCTACTCGCCCGACGGCACTCGAATAGTCACCGCATCTTTGGACAAGACCGCGCGCGTCTGGGATGCGCGCACGGGCGCCGAGATTACTGTGCTTTCCGGCCATGGCGCATTTGTCGCATCCGCGTCGTACTCGCCGGACGGCAATCGCATTGTCACTGCATCCGAAGACAAGACCGCGCGCGTCTGGGATGCTCGTACGGGCGCACAACTTAACGTGCTGTCCGGCCATGCCGCGTTTGTTGCATCTGCCACGTACTCGCCCGACGACACTCGCATCGTCACGGCGTCGAAGGATCATACCGCACGGATTTGGGATGCGCACACGGGCCGTGAACTCACCGTGCTCTCCGGCCACGACGGTATCCTGACTGCCGCAACTTACTCCCCCGACGGCACCCGCATCGTTACCGCATCGTTCGACAAGACTGCAAGAATTTGGGATGCACGCACGGGCATACAACTCGCAGTGCTATTGGGCCATGGCGGTATTGTATATTCTGCTGCCTATTCGCCCGATGGTAGCCGAATCGTCACCGCATCGGACGACAAGACCGTACGGATTTGGGATGCGCGCGTTTCAGGTGATATTTCGGCCCAGATCGCATGGTACGCGTCGGCGTATCCCGATTCACTGTCGGACCTGGATCGAACTCGGCTCGGGCTGTTGTCCGATTCGCGCGCAACGATCTGGCCTGCGCGCGGATCTGCGTGCGACAAGGCTGCCGCAGCATTCTATGATCCGGACCGTCTGGCACCTGGGGTTGCACAATCCAATGTTAATGGGGACATCGCCCGCTCTGCCTGTTTCCAAAAAACTGCAAACGCTGGAACAACATCCCGATTGGCCTATGAGAGGGGACGTGCTTTGCTGGGGAAGTCCGATGTGCAGGGCGCGAGGCAGCAATTCGAGCTCGCGGTATCCGAAGGCTATCGGGCTGCACGCGTCGATCTTGCAAACCTCCTCGTGGACCCTTCAGCCGGCATGCTCGCCCCTGAACGTGCGGTGTCGCTCTACCAAAAGGCATGGCAAGAGGGCGTGCCGATCGCGGCCTTCGAACTGGGACATCTCTACGAGGTTGGTTTTTCAGGCTCACACGCCGCTGCGCCGGGCAGGCTCGAGTCAGATCTCGCAAAGGCTTGGTCTTGGCATAAGAAAGGAGCGGACGTAGGCGAACCGAACGCGCTTGCGCGATTCGCCGAGCGGGACGAGAGAAATGCAATGGCGGAGACCGAGCCGCAGAAGAGAAATGCACTTCTACTCCGCGCCTTTAGTCACTATGCGGCTGCCTGCGAGCGCGCTCATGATGAGGATTGGCGGGACGATGCGTGGAGGCATTGGCGCTATCGACGTGCGACGCTCGCACGGTTGCTCGCGCGCGAAGGGAGGATGCAGCAGGTCGCGGATGCGTACCAAAAAGAGCGCGAAAAGTGGAGTCCACAGGCACCGACGATGTGGGAGACGATTGAAGGTAAATTGCACCTGTAGGCGGCAGAGCCTGGGGGGGCGCGTTTTTGGGGGACGAGCTGCTAGCCGCCTTTTCTCACCGTCCGTGAGATTTTGTGGTTGATCGGTGAGGTGCGGCTGATCGTGCGCGGCAGTCGCGGTTGATGGATGTGCGCGGTGGTGAGGGGCATTTTCGGCCGATACCGATCCGCCACCGTGCGCGAGGGTGGTTCAGCGATTGAGTGCGGCGGTGTCTGGTTCGTGGGTGCGGCTTAGCGTGCCGCAACGCTCAAAGCGTGGAAGGCGGCGATGAACTCGCGCTGGTTAGGGCAGGCCTCGCTCATCGCGAGTTTCACGCGCCGTACGCTTAACGTGACGACGGCGCTGATCTTCAGCAGTCGCACCCGGAGCGTGTTCGCACAGGCGCGGGCGAGCGCTGTGTTCTTCAGGCCAATGCGGCGCAGTGCATGCATGAGGACGTAGGCGGCGGAGGCAAACCACAAACGCAGTTGGTTGGCCCGGAACGTCGCCGCCGAGAGCCGATCGGCGAAGAGATCGAGCTGGTGTCGTCCGCAAAAACTCAGTTATGTGCAGGCGGGCGCAAGGGAGTATTCGTGATGCAGCCCGCCAAGGATCGGATTGGCACTGACGGCATACGATTCTCCGCGACGATAGCGCGAATTTGGACATGGGTGGACGAGGGTGCTGCCTAGATCGGGAATGCCGGGACTGTGCGGCGATGACTTCAATACCCGAACCCCCGAGCGCAGAGCGACCAAATCACTCTGGATCCTCGCAGTGAGGACGACCTTACAGAAGACCCTAACATCCCTGCGGCTTTTTACGATTGGGCCCGGAAGCAGAATGTTAAGCATTTTGTGAAGCTGCTAAACGAAAAAGGAGTGTTCAGCGCTCATGAGATAGCGCGCAAAACTAATCTTCAGAACTGCTGCGTCAGCTCGACGAACAGCCCGCGGCGCGGCCCATATTGGGGGGCGAATTCGCCGATGCCGGTCGCCTCGCGCAGCACGTAGCTGCGGTCGAAGAGATTTATGACGCTCAAGCGCAGCGTCAGCGGTTTCTGCTCACCCCAAGGGAAAAAATCCCGGTCGACCGCGGCGTTCCACTGCGTATAGCCGGGCGAGTGCTGCTCGTTGGCGAAGCCCGCCCGCAGCCCGCTACCGTAGAAGCCATCGATGCTCGCGAGCATGTTGTGCCAGCGGTAAGAGATCCCGGTCGAGGCGCTGACCGTCTGGGCATCAGAGGCGTAGGTGTAAGTGGTCGCGAGGTAGGCGAGCTCCACCGGATCCCCAATGAGGTACTGGTTCGAGACCACGCTCTTGACCATGGTTATTTCATGCGAGACATTCGCGTATGCGCGAAAGCCTCCCTGGTAATACTTGATCTTGAGTTCAGCTCCGCGGCTGAAGCCGTCCGCGTAGTTGAACTGATCCAGCACCACCGCCTGGCCGAACTGCCCGTCATCAAGCGTGTCGGTCGAGCGCTTGTAGTGGACATCGAGGCCGGCGGTAAGGCCGGGTAGTAGCAACTGATCCACACCGACGTCGAAATACGTGGCCCGCTCGGGCCGCACCGGATCATCGAGTGGGATCGCCGGCTGTTGTACCGTGTTTTGAAACAGAGCGAGGTTGTTCTGCGTCGCTTGCGCCTGCATCGGCGGGGTGAAGTAGCGCGACACCCCGGCATGCAGGGTGGTATCAGGCACGGGCTTGTATAGGAGCGCAATGCGCGGACTCACCTGGTTGGCCGAGACGAATTGGTTCATCTGGTCGAAGCGTAGACCCGTGTTGAGGGTCAGATCCGGACGTATCCGCCACTCGTCCTGAACGTAGGCTCCCGCGATCCAACCGAGCTTCGGGGTGTAGTCATTCAACGTTACAGGCGTGGGCAACGGGTTGCCATCGGCGTCCAGCGGCAGCACGGTAGCGAGATCCTGGACCTGTGTTTTCTCGATGCTGAACGTCAACCCGGCGCGCAGCGTATGCGCCTCACTCAGATGGTCGGCAGCGTCGAATTCGACTCCGTTGAGCAGGCTCTTGCGCACGACGTTCGAGGCGGCATCATTGAAAGCCAAGTCGCCGTACACGTCGGGCACGAAATCAATGGTGGCGTAGCGTGTGAAGACCGACAGCTGGGTGTCGACGTTGTCATGGTGCGTCTGCATGGCGACGATGCCGAAGAAAAAACGGTCGGTTTCGTTCTCGTTGAGACTGGTCGAGGACAATGTGCTGGAGCCGAAATCTCCCAGCGGCTCTTCGCCGACGAGGTCCGGAATCTGGAAATGGCCGATGAAGGCTCCGCTCATGTAGGTCAGGCGAGTCGAATCCCCAAAGAGGGTCGATCCATAACCGAAGAACTTCTCCTGGGCCGTGCGGTCGTGGATCGGGTCCTGCGTCGGCATGGCATTTTCCAGGCCCTGCTCGCTCTGCAGGTAACGGCCGGTCAGAAAATATTGCGTCTGGGCCGCCCCGCCGCCGTACTCGATGCTGGGCGCAAGCGTTCCCCATGTGCCCCCGTAGAGGTCCAGATTCCCACCCGGATCGAACTCGGTCTTCGTGATGATGTCGACCACGCCCGCGGTTCGCAGTCCGTACTGGGCAGGCAGTGCCCCGTCGAGCAGGTTTAGGTTACCTATAAAATCGGTTTCCAGGACGGGACCCAATGCCGAGACTCCATCCGGGAGCTGGATGCCGTTGACGCGGTATTGGACGTTCGAGTATTCGTTACGAACGTGGAAATCGGGATTGCTGATCGCGGAGTCATAGGAAACACCGGGAATCTGAAGCAGCACCTTGTCAAGCGGCGTGTTCTTGCCTTGCGGCAGCGCCTGCAGGGCGTCTTGATCGATGTCGTATGTGGTCGCGCCGAGCTTGGGCAGCAGATCCTTGTCGCGCGACTCGTCCAGCGCCTTGTTTTTTATCCAGAGCGATTCCGTGAGCCTGCGCGCGGTGACCACAATTTCAGACAGCTCGGCGTCGGCAGGTGCGCTCGCGGGAGCCTTGTCGCTGGCAGGGGAGGTCTGCGGAGGCGGAGGTTCAGCCGCGCGCGCGGGGAGCATCGCTGCCATTGCGAGGCCCGCGCCGCACAACGCGAAACCGATAATCCGTGCCATTGCAGCGAAAGGTCCTTTTGAAAGTGCCCCGTTTGCGGCGCAGGCGTTTGCAAGCCCGGTAAAACTCCGCTCTCAAGCTCGCGCATTCTTATGCTAATGCGAATGTTAATGATAATCATTCGCATACCAGTGTCAAGCATTTCTGCGGCACACAGACGCGGCCTGAGGTGTCCATGGCGAATTGCTAA
>PLIX01000298.1 GCA_003140135.1 Gammaproteobacteria bacterium | reverse complement strand
GCACCCAGCGTCCAGCGGCGGCGGGCAGTGGTGCAGTTTCCGGTTTGGAGATGATATGAGAGGAACCAATGGTTGAGGTCAGCCGACAAATCGGAGGCAGTACTTGGGAAGCTTCCGTCTCGAAAAGATTCCTCTGTGCAACATGAAGGGTAGTTATCATGAGGTTATCCATGGTTACTCGATTTGGGCTTAGTTAGCGGATCGCGCGGGGAGAAAACGCCCCGAACGCGCCGATTCGGATACAGGGAAGAGGCACACGATGAACATACTGTTATGGGTCCTGCAAGTTCTCGCGGCGCTCCTGTACGGATCGTCGGGCGTCATGAAGGTCTTCATGTTCGACAAGGTAAGCCAGGACGTCCCGTCCTTTGGCGCGTTGCCGCGGGAAGCCTGGATGAGCCTGGGCATCCTGGAGCTCGTGTGCACGGTCGGGCTCATCGTCCCCGCCGCGTTCCATTGGCAGCCGCTGCTGACGATCGTGGCTGCCACGGTCCTGGCGGTCGAGAGCCTCGTGTTCGTCGGGGTGCACGTCAAGTACCGCGAGATCACGCCCATGATCCTGAGCGGCGCACTGGGCCTCCTCATGGCGTTTATCGCGTACGGCCGGATGGTTCTGAAGCCAATCGTCTGATCGGCAGGCCTCCAAATGCGACGGGCAGCAGCCTAACAATTCATTCAAACCGACGCCGCTTCGCGGCGCGGCTTAATCAGGCGTTAGAAGTCGAACATGGCTCTCGCCGTCACACACGCCGCCGCCCTCTATCGCGAAGTCACGACCAGTGGGAAGGTCTGGACGATCCAAAATGCCTTCGGTTTTCCCGCGCCACAAGAGGGCGGCGAGCGCGCCATGCCATTCCGGTCGTCGCGGAACCGGGCGGAGCAGATAATCCGGAACGTTCCGGGGTATCCCGGCTTCACTCCGGTCGAACTTGAGTTGGACGTGTACCTCAACCGTTGGATCGCTGGCCGTACGCGGGACAAACTGCGTGTGGGTTGAACTGGTCCGGCGAACATGCCGCAGGCTATGTGGAAATACCGCTCGAGGTCGGGGTCAAACGTCGCTGACCGTCAAAATGGGGCCGTTGAGGATGCCGAATGGCCTGCTCCGAAGCGGACACGCCATTCGACCGTGTATGCATCAACTGGATGCAGCGACCAACTGAGGTAGTGCAACGGATCTTTGGCGCTGGTAGTCGTTAGTAGGGTATGACGAAGTGAAGCTGGGCCAAGTCATGTTGCGCAAACAGATATTCGTCGCGAGCGGTATGACCGCAGCAGTCGTCACATTGATGTTCTTGTGGCTGCACCTGGCGGATCTGCACCTAGCATTGCCCGACGACGACGACCAGGTCTCGCGGCTCGCGTTCGCAGCACGATGGCTGCTTCTTCCGGCGTTAGCTCTCTTCGCCGGAATTGCTGTAGTGGCCAATCAGCGATTCTTTGTGGCCGACGCAATAGACGGCGCGCGCGCCTCGCAGAGCCGACTGCTCGAGATCACGCTGCGCTACAATCAGAACACGCTCGAGCAGACCGTGCTCGCGGCGATTGCCTGGGCAGGATTGGCGCTAGCGCTGCCGCATGAGAAGTTGACGCTGATCCCGGCAATGGCCATCGTTTTCATCGCTGGCCGCGCGCTGTTCTGGATTGGCTACCTCATTGCCCCTGTAGCGCGGGCTCTGGGTCTGGGCCTGAGTGCCTATCCTACCTTTGCTGCACTCATCTGGCTTGCCTGGCGGATGTTCCTATCGAAGTAAAGGGCGGATTCGATCGAGTGATCGCGTTCCGAAAGCCGGACAACAATCGATTCGCCAGGTCGCTCAATCAATGCAAGCCAGAGGACTCATTTACCGTTGATGGGGGAATCCTCGGCGCTCGCCCGCGATCGACGCTCATCGGCCAAAAGCCGTCTTCCTGGGTGTTCTGGAATCCCCGCCGCAGAGCGGACGTTCCGCGGAACCGGATGGGCAAGACCGCCAGTTCCTAATCTCGATGGACAGCATCTGGGAATGTCGCCGAAACGTCGAAGGAAGAAATCGACATCGCTGGAGCCATGCTCGGCGGAATGCTGGAGGATGAAGACGACAAGCCGGAATGAATAATTGCGCTCGAAGCGCTCGATCGACACCGCCGGACCACTGATGTAACGGCACAGCCGCTCGAGCGTCGCGCGTTCCTCGGTGCGGTCTTGCAGGTATTGATAGACGCAAAAGCTCTGTCGTAGCAATCCTCGAATGGAAGGTTGAGCAGGTAGCGGCTGAGAGCTTTGACGACATAGTCCTTGGGGCGACCCGGAAGCCACGCCGCTGCGCTAGCCTAGGCGTTGGCAGCAGGCTTACGGTCGGCAGGCGCTGATCAGGACGAGCCAAAAATGCAATTCGATGATCATCGTGTGCAGTCGCCGATAGCGCAGCATCTGCGCGAGGCGCAAT
The DNA here is from genome assembly GCA_003140135.1 of Gammaproteobacteria bacterium. GTDB lineage: Bacteria > Pseudomonadota > Gammaproteobacteria > Steroidobacterales > Steroidobacteraceae > PALSA-1196. The sequence continues at coordinate 9,437 of PLIX01000298.1, read as the reverse complement.
CTGCGATTCAAAGCTTATAGCCGGATTCGCTGCACTCAGCATGGCCAATGTTCGCGTGGGCTGTGTATTGCACTTCCGGCACTAATGGCTAATGCTTCGCGACGAGCACCGCCGAATGGAGACCGGTCTATGTCACCTGATTGGAAAGTAGATGCCCCGCGCGTCCTAATGCTTCTTACTGCATTGGCCTGCATAATGCCCCTCACTTGCAGGATCGCCCATGCGAAAGCTGCACCCGCTGACCCCTGCTCAGTGCTGCCCGCCACCGAGTTGAACGCAGTCCTCGGGCAGCAGTTCGGTCCGCCCGCGAAGAGCCTCATGCCCCCAGGCGTCGCAAACGGCGTCACGGGAAGCCAGTGTCGCTACTTCGCCCTTGGAGGGTCTCCCCGCACTGTCACACTCATCATCTACTTCGACCCGTCAGACGCCGACGCAGAGACGAACCTGACCCAATTATCGAAGCTCTTTCACCCAATCAAGACGCTGACGGGTTTCGCCGACATTGCGTACCTCGATGCCAGCTACGCTGTACACGCCCGTCAAGGACGCGTCAGGTATTACATCAACATTACCCCTATCGGAACCTACACTCCTGAGGCGGAGAAGAACCTGACCGACCTTACGGCGTATGTCGCGGCGCAAGTGAAGTAGTGGCTCTATTGTTACTACCCGTTCATTGGCTGACGGACGTCGGAATCGCCGTCATCAGGACGGATGCGGCGAGATTGGTTTTGGCAAATGGTAGCGTGCTGCTCTGTGGTTCCAAGCAACTTCAACAAAACTGGATGGCGCTATTGATCGGGATCGACGCGAAGGGTCGGGGTCGTCGATCAGCAGTATTGGCGCCCACTCGGGGATCCTCGGTATTCGCACCCCGGGACGAGGTGTTGTCAGATCCGAGCAGTCCTTTTGTTACGCAATAATGCAGCATGAGTCTAACAAAGCCCAAGTCGCAGCTCGTGCGCGCTAGATTTTGACCGCCGCAAAGCGGACCGTCGCAACCGTCCTGTTGGGGTCAAGAAGCGACTTTTGACGGGCGCCTCTCGTCGCCAGGTGCCCCCCCCCTATGTGGCGCACCAGGTATGAGACGGACGCCACCCGAAGCAGCGAAGGAGCCATTCAACGTTCTCTCGCTTTTTTACGCACACCCGAGTTGCGAACGGCCGATTTCGGACGACTTGTGGTAATCACGGTCTTCGGGGCCGAGGGCATAACGAAGCGGCACGCGTCACGCAGGATTTCCGTCAGATCGGTTCGAGTAATTTTTGATAAACGGACGAGCACGGTGGGGTGCGGCGCGTAATGATCAGTGATGTAGTAGATATCGGGATGCTGTCGAAGTAGCTCCGCACGGTGTTCGAGATCGATACGCACGGCGAGGCTATTTGCTTCGGCGGACTTGTTCGTGGGCATGCAGGCTAGGAGCTTGCCGCCCAGCTTCAGCGCAGGGGCTCCATACGCGGTGCCGTCGACGACATCGGGTAAGGCAAGACCAAGCTTCCTCGCTATATCAAAGTTGAGCATTCCCATGGTTGACCTTCCAGGGGTTGTAAGCAGTCAGCAATATATATCAGTCGCGCTGCCGATGCCGGCAAAGACTGTCGACAAGCGATCCGGATCGAGGTTCGCCTAGGCATAGTCCCGGGACGCGAAGCGCATTTCGTCTGGGGGCAACTTGAATATTTCGACCCCCCACCCGTCCCATCACGTTCGGACGACTGCAGCGCGAGAAGCGAGTTGGCGTCCGTTCGGCAGCCTTCAACACAGTGGCGCGGCCAATCACCAGATCGAGCGATTCAATTGATCGATCACCTGAACAGCATCAGCCACACAGGTTGCCGCATGCGATCGATTTGGCATTTGGATTCGCGCACGCACCGCGCGGCGTCCGAATGTCTCGGCTTGACCCCCTTGCGCAGCCTGTCGCGAACGTCCGCCCTGCTGCAGTATTCTTGCGTCCGGTATGACCACGTACATCGCACTGTTACGGGCTGTAAATGTCGGCGGGACCGGGAAGCTGCCGATGGCGGACCTGAAGGCGCTGTGCACGGAGCTCGGCTTCAGCCGGATCGAGACCTATATTGCCAGTGGGAATGTGGTATTTGACTGCGACATGGCCGCTGGGAAAATACAAGCGCGACTGGAAAAACGCTTACTCGCGTACGCCGACAAAGCGGTCGGGGCATTCATACGAACCGCCGCGGAGCTGCGGGCCATCCTGAAGAGCAATCCGTTTTCAGACAAAGAGCCCAGATACACCCACGCATTCTTTCTCCATGAAAAGCCACCCACCGACGCATTGGACGACGTCCGTGGCCGAGCTGGAGAGGAGATGTGCTTGGGGCGGCGGGAAATCTACGTTTATTACCCTTCCGGCATGGGGCAATCAAGATTGCAGATCCCAGCGGCGCGACATGGCACCTCGAGAAACCTGAATACCGTCGCGCAACTCGTCGAGATGAGCTCTCGGAGTTGACCAAACCAGGGGCAGTCTACTGATGGATTCTACTGACCGCTTCGGGGCCGGGATCTTCGAATTGCCATTGACTCCTCCTGGGACGCAAGCAGCGTTGGCAAAGAACCGCTACGAGAACCTTAGCGCTCCGCGATCCCCTCTAGCCCACAGGCCATATCAGGCGTCTGTCTGCCCATGTTCGACCGACACGTCTCTGAAGTCGTCGCGGCAGTAGCTGTACCCAGTCACCTTCGAGCGACCCTGAAGCCATCACCCGTTCCATGTGACGCTCGATGTCAATGAGGTCGCGCATGGGTTCAGGATACTGCGCCTCAGGCGCGCCGAGACGTGGGCCGTTAGAATGTCTACAGGAGACCGGTGGAGGCATCATGCATAGGTTCAGAGGCGCAATGCTCATTGCGTTCTTCGCACTCATCGATTCGATGACCCCGCGGCCCACCGCAACCCGCCGGGGCAGCCTTTGCGGTAAGGTTCGATTGCCAGCAACCGCGTTTGCCGGTGATGTAGGCCGACGGAGCACGCCTGTGATCAGGACGCTGTGCGTTATCGCTACCGAAGCAGTTCTGCTGCTGCCCGTATCCGCGTTGAGCCAAAGCGCCGTTGATCGGGCCAAGGAGCTGCCCGAGGGCAACGGCCGCGACATCGCCGCAGCAAAGTGCGTCGGTTGTCACGACGCCAGTCGCCTGGTCACCCCTGGCTACAGCCATGAAGGCTGGCAAAACGTCGTCAGTCGGATGATGAAAATCGGGGTCACGCTCACGCCCGACCAGCTGCCCGTCCTGACCGACTACCTCGCGCGAACTTTCCCTCAGAAGCCGCAACCCGCGGCGCAGCTCCTTCCTGGCAGCGTTGAAGTCTCGTTCAGGGAATGGGCCGTCGCGACGGCGGGGGCATTCCCGCACGATCCACTGGCCACGACAGATGGCGCGATTTGGTACACGGGTCAGCGCGCCAGCCTGCTCGGCAGGATCGACCCGGCGAGCGGCTCGATCAGAGAGTACCCGACGAGCATCCCGGACTCCGGGCCCCACGGGCTGACTGAAGATGCGGCGGGTAACATCTGGTTTACGGCGAACTCGGCCGCATACGTGGGCAAACTCGACCCAAAAAGCGGCGCAATCACCGCATACAGGATGCCGGATCCCAAGGCGCGCGATCCGCACACGCCGATCTTCGATCACCAGGGGGTACTCTGGTTCACGGTGCAGGGCGCCAACATGATCGGCCGGCTCGTGCCCCGCACCGGTGAGGTGAAGCTGGTCGTCGTACCGACGGCGCACGCGCTGCCTTACGGTATGGTCGTCAGCTCAAAGGGGGTACCCTTCTTCGCCGAGTTTGGGACGAATCGGATCGGCGACATCGATCCGCACTCTCTGGTGATCCACGAGCACGTCCTGCCGAATGCGGGTTCGCGGCCTCGCCGGCTGGGCATCGGCGCCGATGACATCATCTGGTATACAGACTATGCGCGAGGTTATCTCGGACGCTTTGACCCCACGACCGGCGCAGCGAAGGAATGGGCGTCTCCTGGCGGCCCGCAATCGCAGCCTTACGGCATCACCGTGCTCAACGGCACCATCTGGTACAGCGAATCAGGTGTCCGCCCAAACACGCTCGTGCGCTTCGACCCGAGGTCCGCTAAGTTCCAGACTTGGGCCATTCCGTCCGGCGGCGGTGTGGTGCGCAACATGATGCCGACCCACGACGGCCAACTGGTGCTGGCTGAAAGCGGCGTGGGCAAGCTCGCGCTGGTTACCATAAAATAGCCGGCGCCGGCGGCTTCAGACTCAGGCCGTACAAGTCCGCGATCTCGTGCCTCGCCGCGTGTTGGTTCCCCGGATCGCTGAATGACGTGATGCGCCTCGCTTCACGCTTGCGCCGCAGCCTCTTTGCCGTGTCGCACCATGCCTTCGCTCAAAATCACAAGATGGCGCATCACACGCGAAACCACTTTCTCCGTCCGAGCCTCTTGAGCGACCTTCTCGATCCCAATGCCACGTGAAGGCCGGGCCGACTACCTTCGTGCGCCGGAAGGGCGTTGCCACGCACGTGGTTGGCGCCCCATACTTCGCGCACCGCGACGCAGATCGCATCCTAATTTTCCCTTGGAGGTCTCCATGAAAATAACAACCCTGTTCTTTTCGCTGGTCGCAGCCGGCCTATGCTCGGCGGCTTTCGCGGAGAGCCCTTTCGACGGTACCTGGCAGCTCAATGCTGCCAAGAGCCATCTTGCCGGCGATACCATGACGTTCGAGGACGCCGGTAGTGGATCACTCAAGTACACGGATTCGGGTCAAAGCTACACGTTCAAGGCTGATGGCAGTGCCTTCACCACTCCTATGGGCACGGAACGGACCTTCGCGAAGAACAGTGATGGAACTTACACCAGCACCAACAAGCGCAATGGAATGTTGCTGAGCACGAGCACGTGGAAGCAGTCGGCCGAAGGCAATACCATTGTGATCGAATCGAAAGGCACGAAACCGAATGGTGATACCTTCGATAATGTGACGACCTACGTGCGAACCTCTGCGGGGACGGGTCTCGTCGGCGGATGGAAGAGCACCGTGGTCAAACTGAGCTCCCCCAATGCGCTCACCCTGCAGACCGACGGTAACGAAGTTACGCTAGCAATCTCTGCGATCAAGGCGACATGTCACGCCAAATGGGACGGCAAGGATTATCCGGCGAGCGGTCCCACGGTAGGGGATGGACTCACGCTGGCCGTTACTAAAACGGGCGCAAACAGTTTCAAGCTGGTTCAGAAGTTCAAGAGCAAGGTCCTGGTCACCGTCCGTTACCACGTAGCGCCGGACGGTAAGACGATGGCCGCGCACGGTGTGAACGGCGAGGGCAAGGAGCCGTTCAGCGAGATCTGGGACAAGCAATCCTAGGCAATTTCAGCTCGCCGGCACGCGCGTATGCGGCGTGCCGGCGCCCTGCCCAAACTGGGCGGCTGCGGACGGATTGGCTTGACGACCCTTTTCTGCCGATGGCGATTGGCAGGTATCGGGCAGTCAAAAATGCGAACTTAGGCGGGGCCGTCGGCAGGACGCGAATGCCGGGCTTCTTAAGAATTTCAGGCAAGTGAAGCAGTTCATCCCATCATCCTGCCAACTCACGGTCCAGGTCCGTCGTATCCAGCTCAAAGACATGATTGTCGTAGTCGAAGAAATAGAGCGCGGTGTCCGATCTGGCAAGAAAGAACTCCACATCCATTCTCTTGAGTTTCTCTGCAGTTTCTAGAAGCGTGGACTTTGAAACCGAGAAAGCGATGTGATCACCACTGCGGGAACGAACCACTTCCGCCTGTACCAGGACAAACCAAGTTCGACCAAGTCGCACGTAGGTCTCCTCATGGCCATCGACATCTTTGCGCGTCACAATCGCCGCGCCGAACAAGTCCTTAAACAGCGTGGCCGTTCTGCTTGAATCTTTCACAATCAGGGCGATATGGCCGATTGTGTCCAGCATAGGTTCTCCCAAGGACAAGACGCGCAATGAGTCGGGCCCAACGATACCCCGCCGGTGCCACCCGCGGCACCTTTGTGGTACCGGCAATCGGGAATGTCCGCCTCGAGGCGACCACCTCAGAACAGTCCATGCCCGCGTTTGGCCGGTCAGCAACGTTTGACCCCGACCTTGAGCGGTATTTCCGCTCGTGCCCCCTGTCTGCCGGTCGCCACCGGCAGCTAACTGGAATCCAAATTATCCGGCGTGTTTCGCCAGCGCCTCACGAGCTTGCCTAAGCTCCTTCCAATTCGGTGCGCACTTCAATGCTTCGTCGTGCTTCGCGCGCGCGTTGATGGGTCTGCCCTGTTTCGCTAGCAGGTCGTCCCGCACTTTCAGCGGATCTGCCCCGTGTGAACCGCGTTGATTGATATCCGTCAGCTTTGCTACGGCACCGTGTAGATCCCCTTGCTTCGCGCGCAGCCTCTCGATGGTCAATGGTTAGTCCGGGCCGCAAATTCGCCTGCGCGGATTCTCCAAGAGCCCCGCTTCTCGCTAATCTCCTAGCGCCAATGGCTCCATCTCGGCGTCCCTGAGCGTGAGGTGCAGCACGCGCGCGAGCGTCGGCGCGATCTGGCGCATGTCGATCTCGCCGACGGAGCGGCCAGCCGGGACATGCGGGCCGATCATGAAGAATGCGGAGCGCATTTCCGGCTGCTCCGGCAGGTACCCGTGCATGCCGAGGTTCGAGGGCTTCGTGACCAGATCGCCGCTCAGCGATGACCCAAATTCGAAGCCCGGTTTGAACGCCACGAGAAACGCCGCATCCGGATAGCCATGGCCCGCGGCGATCTCGGCATGCTCCAGCACGCGATCGATACCGTTTTCAGGGTCGCTCGCCAACTGCTTGAGCAGGGCGCCGACCTGCGCTCGAACGGCATCGTCATGAGGATCTGCGAGCATGATTGCACTGACTCCGCCTCTATCCCATGGCGAGGCCTTCCATGCGGTGATCTTCCCGGTGGCATCGACGCTGATCAGGCCGGCGGTGACAAATGCGGTGGGCAGATTGACATCGTGCGCCACGGCGGCGAAACCATGATCGGAGACGACGCACAGCGTTGCGCGTCCGGAGGCCTCGCGCTCGGCCGCGCGACGCAAATCACCGACCAACACATCGAGCCGTTCGAGCGTCGCGTTAGAGGCCGCGCTGAACGGGCCGGACAGATGTTCTTCGGAGTCCAGTCCGGCGAGATACACGGTGATGAAATCCGGATGTCGGGTCTCGATCAGCCGCTGCGCGAAGCGCGCGCGGATTTCATCCTCGGCCACGGACTCTTCCATGCCACCCGGGTAACGCCCCAGCGTGGCGGACAGTTCCCGCTCCAGCCCCGGCGTGCCGAGGGCGCGCTGCAATTTCAGGTCATCGTCCGTGCCGCTGCGCCATATCTGCGGCAGGTTGTAGCGAATGTTCGCCCCGACACTCGTCGGCCAATAGACGCTGGCGCTGCTTAGATGGGCTGCCGCCGCGGCATCCCACAACGTTTCTGCACGTGCGTCTTCCGCGTACCAGTACCAACCATTGTCGTTGCGCCGCAACGGATCGAACGTCCTATTCGAGTAAATGCCGTGCCGGTCCGGGGATGCCCCGGTGATTAGCGTCATATGGCTTGGATAGGTCAAGGTCGGCAGCACGCCGCGCACGCCCGTCGCATAGATGCCGTCGGCCATCAGGGCGCGCAAATTCGGCACTTTCAGCCCGTGGCTCTGCGCCTCTAGAATGGCCTCGGGTTTCAGGCCATCGATCGATACCAGGATCAGGAACGGCGTTTGATGCTGGCCTCGCGGACCGGCGCTGCTGATGCCGAACGGCATCGTGACCGACAGAATGGTGGTCAGCAGTGTTGCGAATCGATACGCCCGCATCGGGCCGTGCCTCATCATGGTGGTACTCCTGGTACTACTCCTGGGTGATTACATGTAGGCGCATTACGGGCAATCAAAAGGACTCGCCGGCCGGGAACTGGTAGAGCCAATACTCGGCCCTCTACGGACCAATGACCATCAGACGCTTGTGACCGTCTCGAATTTTTTGCCACTATACGCATCCCCCAATCCTACCGTAGTCGTTTGGATTCTCCGCCGCAGACGGCTGGTGATCGTCTGCAGAGCAGAGAAACTCGCAGGCATTCGTCCCTCTCCAGCATCTCGCTAGACCGGACGACAGCTTTCGGGCAGCGAATCCCGAAACAGGTAGAGCTGCTTTTGGCCCGGGCGACAAAACGATCGGCGCGCCGTTGATTTCACCGCATATCAGGTCATATCAATCATTCGCCGAACAACTCATTTAGAGTGAATAAACACCCAAGGGAGACTTCAGTGTTGTCGTCCTGGCGCCTGAGGCGGCATGCCCAGATGCGGGCCGTGGATCGAAGTTAAGGCCCAGAATCTCACCAGGCGGCGCACTGATTAGTGCGGCAAGGATGGAAATGGCCGCACCGGGTGGCCATTTCCACTTGCGTGACCAGTAGTTACATTTTTATCGGCGAATCGTGGGTTGCAACACATTGCCACTTCCCGTCAGGCATCTTTACCCATGTATCGGTCCAGCGATCATTATCATTGAAAGACTTTCCCGACGCATCAGTGCCCGAACCTTTGAAGCCGCCCGTGGCGATGGCCGTATTCCCGAATACGGTGACCTTCACGTCTTCGTACTCAGCACTGGCATATTTGCGCCCTTTCGCTTCTGCCAGCATCTGGGTCTTGTTGGTGACTTCCCCATCACTTCCCGTGCCCACGATCTTGTCCGCCAGCAGTGGCGCGACCAAATCGGGATTATTAGTCTTTTGTGACTGCAGCCATTGGTTTTCCAGCGCCAGGACAGCTTTCTCGGTCGCGCCGCCGGTCTGCTGAGCTTGCGACACCAAAACGCTTCCCAGTGAAAGACAACCGAGCAAACACCACAGCTTTACGTTTCTCATGTGCTCCCCCTTAATCTTCTGATACTGCTAAAATATGGTTAGAGATTAGACGGCCGACTTTGCGCGCATTAATTAAATGCTCGGCCGATGAAAATGTCCAATCACGTGACGCAGATCGGGATCAGGCCGCCGGGACAATCCGGATCACCACCCGTCCCAGTCTGTTGCTTGCCACATTTGGCTAGACTGGGCCGTGTTAAAATTGCTGCTGGCCAACAATGTCTCGCGCGCGCTAGGGAAGCTAGGCGCCAAGTGCCAAAGCAAACCACAAAGCTGGCGGCCGCGGCGTGTAAATCGCAGTGGCCGCCTCTAAATCGTCCCAAAACGGAATTCATCCTATGAAGCTGGCAATCCTGGCGATAATAATTTGTAGCCTGGCAACTCCTCTTGCGGCCGCTGCAAGCGCAGGCCCGAACGTGATCGTGCCGGCTGGTGCGATCGCGCCGCCCAAGGATCGTGCGTATCCGGGCGAGATCCGCCTGGCCGTGGAGATATCCGATCTTGATCGCCGCATCGTCCGCGTTCAC
>PLIX01000197.1 GCA_003140135.1 Gammaproteobacteria bacterium | reverse complement strand
AACCCCCTGGGGCGAGGGCGCGCCGGTCGACCGCTATTTGGCCTCTTTGAGCGCCGACCAGCAGCACAAGATCAAGGCCGTGCTGGTATGCCAAAACGAGACCGCCACAGGCGTGACCAGCGACGTCGCCGCCGTACGCCAGGCGATGGACAGCGTCAAGCACCCAGCGCTGCTGTTCGTCGACTCGGTAAGCGCGCTCTGCAGTATCGACTTTCGCATGGACGACTGGGGCGTCGATGTGTGTGTCAGCGGATCACAAAAGGGCCTGATGCTGCCCGCCGGCCTGGGAGTGACTTGCGTCAGCCAAAAGGCGCTCGAAGCTGCGAAAACCGCGACATCGCGACGCTGCTATTTTGACTATGGCGATATGGTGACCGCCAATGCCTCGGGCTACTTCCCATACACCCCCTCGCTGCCGATGATGTACGGCTTGCGCGAGTCGCTGGCCATGATCGCCGAGGAAGGTTTGGAGAACATCTTCCACCGGCACAGCTACCTCGCCGGCGGTGTACGTGCCGCCGTATTCGAAGGCTGGAAGCTGACGCTGTGCGCCAACGCTCCTAAGTGGTACTCCGATACCGTGTCGGCAATCATGGTACCGGATGGGATCAATGGCAACGATGTCATCGCGCGCGCGTTCAAGCGCTATGACCTGGCGCTCGGCGCGGGCCTTGCCAAAGTCGCCGGCAAGCTGTTCCGCATCGGTCACCTGGGAGATCTCAACGAACTGATGCTGCTGGGCGCGATCTGCGGAGCCGAGATGGCTATGCTCGATGTCGGCGTGAAAGTCGAATCAGGCAGCGGCGCTGCCGCCGCACAGAACTACTGGCGCAGCCACCCGCACGTTGCCGCGGCCAAGGGCCCGGCGACGCGCAGCATAGCGGCATGATGCACCGCGTGGTGTTTCTGGACCGCGCCTCGCTCAAAGCGAAGGTGCGCAAGCCATCCTGCGCGAGCGAGTACGTTGAATATGAAAAAACCGCCGTCGCCGAGATCGTGCCGCGTCTGCAGGGCGCGGGCGTCGCGATCATCAATAAGGTGCCGATGCGGGCGGACACTCTCAAACAGCTGCCGCAGCTGAAGTTGATCGCGGTAGCGGCGACCGGCTACGACGTCGTCGATGTTGCGTATTGCAACGCGCATGGCATCGCCGTCGCCAACATCCGCAACTACGCGGTGCATACGGTGCCGGAACATGCTTTCGCACTGATCCTGGCGTTGCGCCGCAACATCCTCGCCTACCGGCAGGATGTCGAGAACGGTGTCTGGAACAGGTCCGAGCAGTTCTGCTTCTTCACGCATGACATCGGTGATCTGCACGGGGCTACGCTCGGCATCATCGGTGAGGGCGCGATCGGCCAGGCGACGGCGACGATTGGGCGCGCGTTCGGCATGCGCGTACTCTTTGCCGACCATCCGCCGCCCAAAATGGAGGGCGTGACCTTCACGCCGCACGACCAGGTGCTCGCCGAAGCGGACGTGATTTCGCTGCATTGCCCGCTGCTGCCGTCCACGCGCAACCTCATCAATCTTGAGGCCTTCCACAAGATGAAGCGCAACGCGCTGCTCATCAATACGGCGCGCGGCGGCCTGGTTGACGAGGCGGCTTTGATCAAGGCGCTCGAACTGGGTCTGATCGCCGGCGCCGGATTCGACGTTCTGACCGTCGAGCCCCCGAGGAACGGCAACCCGCTGCTCGATGTGCGGCGTCCGAATTTCATCCTCACACCGCACGTCGCCTGGGCCTCCGACGGCGCGATGCAGTTTCTTGCCGACCAGTTGATCGAAAATATCGAGCTGTGGTGTGCCGGAACGCCGCAACATCTCGTGGCCTGATACAGCGCGACTCCCAGCCGCTTCGGCTCCGGCACAGCTCCGAGGCCGGCTTGGTCGCCGGTCGCGCGCGACCGCGCTCGATCTATAGAAGTCCGGATGCGGTTCTAGCGCGGGTTTCAGCAACTTGCCGAGGACACCAAGGACCGATGCCCGATGCAGCGCCGGTCCGCGCCCTCAGAACTTGTTATTCAACCCCGTCGAGAAGTCTTGTTCACGGCAGCCGCCCCACGTCGTCGAACCTGTCGAGCTAGAATAGGTCACGATGGCGTTTGTGCCATCATGACAATCGGTCGTCAAGCCTCGATCTCCGGCACCGAGATCACAGTGCGTGTTGCCATGGTTGAGGGTCAATGCGCTATCGATGTACCACGTCAACTGCTTGGTCCAACCTTGTGCTTCCAGGCGATCGAATACATGTCGGCCGTGTCAGGCCCCGCCAGCGGGTCGTAATTGTGCTGGCCGCCCGGATTCCCGGCGTCTTGTCGGCGTGCGCCCACCCGCAGCTGTGCGAGAGATCGCGTAGGTGCTGCCGTGACGGCAGCTGAGAGATCGATCCTGATCGCACCGCGTTCCTAGAGGAAGCGCATAAAGGAGCGCATCATCCCCTGACCTTGCGGGCGTGACGTGTGCCGACTCGCCGTGCTTCCCGCAGAATGAACCGATGCAGATCCTTGGTTTGCAGATCCGCAAGGCACGGTCCATTGCCGGCAAAGGTTGTCGCCAAGAAACGTCGCACGATGGGTGCTTGCCAGCGTCCCCGCCGACACTCCGCGCTCGTTGCGCAGAAATCCCTCATACACTCCCGTCAGTTCGCCGATCACGTTCGGCTTGACGTTCGCTGTCAAAAACGGAATCGCGTCCTGCTCGCGTAGGAACGCGAGGAGCTGCTGTTCGGTGCGTGCATCGCCACGGCGGCAGGCCGCGATGCCGGTGTTCGTAGAACTGGCTCAAGCGCTCCCCATCGAGCGCAGTGAGCTTGCCAGGAGAACTGCCGCAGATCGGCGGTTCGGGTTGAAGGGCTGCCACGTTGTTCGGCACACGAGCGCGCTGTGAACGCGCGATTCATTATCGTAGGCGGCGATTCGAGTCCAGAACAAGACGCGGTCCAGATATTCTCGACGGATAATGCCGATCAGCCGTTCGATGAACGGGTGGGAGTAGGGCACGAAGGGTACAGTCTTGAGTTCTTCAATCTCGAGTACCCTCAAGTTCGCTCGCCAACGATGGAAGCGGAACATCGGCTATCGAGGGCGACCGTTGGTGAGGCCTTCACGCTCAAGGTCGAGGTGGTTCGTTACTACCCGAGTAACCCCTGGCACCTCGCGCGCGATCTGCCAGGCGCGGTAAATCGCGTCCGTGCTCCAGACGTAGCCGCTGAGGTCGGCGACACCGCTGTCGACCTTCACGTCGACGTGACGGTAGAAATAGGTCGGATCGGCATTCAGCGCCAGATAGACACGGTCCGCGACGGCCTCATCGCCACGGGTCTGCGCCGGTGTGGGCGACCTCGCGGGAGTGGTCGAGCAGGCAACCGCCAACATGGCGGTTGCGCCGAGGACGGTACGGTACGCCGCGTCTCTGCGCACGAATGCTCACCTCCTCGGCACGTGCGGATCATCCGCTCGCTGGTATGACCGGCGCGAGCCTTCCGCGGTTCAGGCGCGTGTCCAGCGCGCCGTAGCGGTGGGCGCTCGCGGCGGAAGAGACCGGAGACCTGTCCAGGATGCAGCCGCGGCCGAGCCGGCGCTCGGCTCAGCGTGACACGCCCGAGTCATCGATCCCGTTGCGCTGCAGTTCCAGTTCGTTCACGACCTTGGAGACGCCCTGGACTGACTCGGCCACTTGCTCGGCCTCGAGCAGGTCCGGGGGGTCCCAGACAAAGCCACTGAGACTCACCACGCCGTCGTCGGCGCGAACGAAAATATGTCTGGCGTAGAGCAGCGTGTCCGTATTCAGCGCGGTCTGCACGCGCGCGACGGTTTCCCTGTCAACCTGTTGTTGAGCATCAGTCTTGTGAGTAGCACACGCGACCACGCTGCACAAGACCGCCACTGCAAATCCCGCACATGTCACGCGATTCATCACTGGCGACAAGGTCATAGCCTCCTCCTTATCTTAACGAGATGATGTATACCATACAGCCGCAGCGCGGGGAGTGGCTTATCGAACACTCGCGAGCGCAACTCAATCGGCATCCAGGTCCTCCGGAATTAGCTCAATCTTGTTGACGACGCGCCACCTGCCCGCGACCCGGCGCGCAAGCATCAAGGCCCGGCGCAGATCACTCGGGTCGAGAGCTATTCCCTGGAGCGTCACGGTGCCATTCTCCGTAACGACGCTGATGTGACCGGCAAAGACGTACGGATCATCCTGCAGGACCGTCATCACCTTCGCCGTAAGTGCTGCGTCCGCTTGTCTGGTCCCCGTGATGATGACTTCCTGTTGGGTCGACTCATCGCGGACCTGAGCAGTAAGTGCCTGCGCCTGGGCTGGCGGCCGGACCGCCAGACCGGCCACTCCCAGCGCTACCGCCAGGAGTAAGCCGATCGGGTCGTCCCTGGCCGCTACCATGCCGCCCGCCAACGGGGTCGCTTCAGCCGCCACGCTCAGAACTTGAAACTGACACCCGTCGAGGCCCCAATCTCATGGCAGCCGCCCCAGGTCGTGGGACCGGCGCTGCTGTAGTCGATGAACAGTGCGTGAGTAGCATCGTGGCAGTCGGTCTTTATTCCATGGCCGCCGGCGCCGATGTCGTAATGCGCGTTGCCGTCGTTTGCAGTGTCGGCAACATCAAGGTACCAGGTGAGCTGCTTGTCGAGCTTGTGCCACCATGCGATCGTGGTCATGTTCCCCTCGTTGTCGCCGACCCCATTCGGGTTGTAGTTGTGCTGCCCGCCCGGATCACCCACCGACGCACCGGCATGCGCCCAACCGACGGCGACCCGGTCCGCACCACCATTGAAGTCGTACTCGGCGGATAGCCAATCGCCGGTGCGCTGACGCTCGTTCTGAAACTCCATGATCTGGGGAACGTCGCGATGCAGGTCCTCGTACATGTAGGAGATCGTCAGGCCGAAATCGAAGGTGTACTGCCCCCCGAACTTCATCGCCCATTCATTGGCCACGTCGACAGCGGTGTTGTATTCGGGCGAACCGGCAAGCGCCTCACCCGGATTTTCCGCCTCGTAGGCAAGAAAATCCGACCAGTCGAGAAGCTTGGCGCTCAGGGGATTGTTGGGGCCCAGACCGTATAGGTACTGGTAGTACGGGTTGTTCGCGCCGACCCCGTCGCTGCTGCGGTTCACGGACGTGTGAATCTCATAGGCTGCCACAAGATAAAGGCCGCCCTTTTCGAACTTCAGGTCGCCGCTGTATGCATTGTTGAAGCCGCCGTCATCGCAGTTCAGGGCCAGGTTCCCGCTGCCGGGGTTGTTCCCTCCCGAGCAGTCCACAGACCCCAATGACGTGAGATTGCTGTTGGGGTCCGGGTTCTGGCCAAGCGAGTAGGCGGCATCGAAGCTGAAGCCTCCCCAGGTGGGCGACTCGTACTCGATCACGTGATCCATCCGCGTGCCGAACTCTATGCGGTTATCGCCTCCGGTATTGCCCATGATGTCGCTGTAGTTACCCAGCTGTCCCGCGAAGGGATTCAGCCGGTCCGTCGCGGTCTTGTAGGGCATGTAGATTTCGCCCAATTTCAATTTGCCCCAGTTATGGACCTGAAAGCCCAGGTAGGTGTCGCCGAGCCCGATGGCCCCCATGACGGTATTCGAGGACTTGGTCCACGTGTTCTGCAGACCCGGTGCGGCCGCCATGTTAATAGCAGCTGCTACCTGGTAGATGAAGTCCACCTGCGACGAGCCGATCTGATGGGTGCCCCGGTAGCCGACGTTCGATCCATTACTGGACATCGCCGCAAGCCAGCCGACCCGCCCGAACGGAGGCGCCTTGGGGCCTCCCGTGACGGTGAAGGGGCCCCCGGGACTCGTGACGCCAGGAGCCAAGGCATACGGATAGGCCACCATGCCTTGCATGCCCTTGGTTGTGTCGTCAATAGATACATCCAGGGTGCCGAAAAAGCCCTTCATGAACGTGGTGAGCTTGCTGTCTGCGGCGCTGACCAGCGTGGCCGTTGTCTTCACCTGCGTCACGGTTTGTGCCTGCTCGTCCTGCAGATTCTTCAGCTCTCTCGCGAGCTCATCCATCCGCTCCTGGAGAATGCGCATTCGCGCCTGCGTATCCGAGTCCGTGGACGGCGTGGATTGCGCGACGGTTCGGCCTGCATAGCTGAAAACGACCATTACGGCCGCAAGTAATGCGACCAGCGATCTGAGCATTCTAGTGCCAAACATAAAGACCTCCCCCTTCCGAGGTGTGATTGAACTGCGAACTGCGAACTGCGACCTCAAATCTTCCTTCTGACTTCGTGGACGCCGATGCTTACACCGCGGGTATGAACCCTGCGCCGCGCGCCCAGCGATACTTTGCCCCCAGCACGGCGACCGGGATCTCCGTCGAGTAGGCGTAGGCGGGGATGCCGTGCTGGTATAGATACTCCGCCGCTTCTTCCACTTCCACATCGCCCGCGAGCGAGGCCACGATTGGCTTGTCGATCCCGCGCGCCCGCATTTCCATTATGACTTCGACCATCAGTCGCGCAAACACCATCGGAGGCGTAATGATCGTGTGCCAGTAGCCGAGGACGAGCGCGTGTATGCGCGGGTCCTCGAGACCCAGGCGCACGGTATTCTGGTATGTAGTCGGCGGCTCGCCGCCGGTGATGTCGACGGGATTTCCGGCGGCGCCAAACGGCGGGATGAACTTTCGAAAGGCTGTGTCGAGATCGGGCGGCATCGCCATAAGAGCAAGTCCATTGTCCACACATGCATCCGACAGCAGCACCCCGGATCCACCCGCGCCGGTAATGATTATCACGTTGTTGCCCTTCGGCGTCGGCAGCACCGGGATCCCTCGTGCAAACTCGAGAAGGTCACGCAGCGAACGCGCTCGAATGACGCCGGACTGCTTGAAGACATCCTCGTAGATCTTGTCGTTGCCGGCCAGCGCCCCGGTGTGCGAACTCGCCGCGCGCGCACCCATGCTGGTCCGGCCGGCCTTAAGGACAACCACGGGCTTCTTCTTCGAAACTCTTTTCGCGACCTCGGCGAAGGCGCGGCCGTCCTTGAGGTCCTCGCAGTGCATGGCAATGATCTGTGTGTTGTCGTCCTGTTCGAAGAAGGTGAGCAGATCATCTTCATCAATGTCGCACTTATTGCCGAGCCCGACGATCGCCGAGACACCCATCTTCGCGGAGCGGGAGAAGCCGATGATCGCCATGCCGATGCCGCCGGACTGCGAAGACAGTGCCGCCTTACCTTTGACATCATAGGCCGTGCAGAACGTGGCACAGAGATTCTTGGGTGTGTAGTAAAAGCCGTATATGTTCGGTCCCATCAGCCGCACGCCGTACTTGCGCCCGATTTCGACGAGCTCCGTCTGCCCAGCGACATTGCCCGTCTCGGCAAATCCGGAGGGAATCAGCACCGCGCCCGCGATCTTCTTTTCGCCCACTTCAATAAGAGCTTTGGCGACAAATTTAGCTGGAATTGCGAAAACGGCGACGTCGATCTCGCCCGGCACGTCTTTGACGCTTTTGTAGGCCTTCTTGCCCAGGATGACATCGGCGCTCGGATGGATCGGATAGACGGCTCCCTGGTAGCCACCGTTGATCAGGTTCTTCATGACGGAATTGCCGATCTTACCGTTCTCGGGCGAAGCGCCGATCACCGCTACCGCGTCGGGCTTCATGATGCGGTTCATCTGCGCCACGATGAGCTCCTGACTCGGGCGATAGCGCGCGGCAACGGGATTGAAGTCGAGCACGATGCGCACGTCGGCCGCCGTCGCACCGTGCTCGGAGGCAAACACGGGGTTCAGATCCATTTCCGAGATCTCGGGAAAATCTGCCACCAGCGATGAGACGCGCTCGATCATGCTTGCAAGCGCGGTGCGGTCCACTGGTTTGCCGCCGCGGACTCCGCGCAGGATTTCTGCCGCTGCTATGCCATCCAACATCGACACCGCGTCCTCCTCCGACGCGGGCGCCAACCGGAAGGTAATGTCCTTTAAAACCTCGACGAGGATGCCGCCCAACCCAAAGGCGACGAGTTTGCCGAATGCCGGGTCGGTGACGGCTCCGATGATGACTTCCTGGCCGCCGGCCAGCATCTGCTGTACCTGCACGCCGAGAATCTCGGCATGCGCATCGTAGTGACGTGCGTTGCCGATGATCGTCGCATACCCCCGTGTGGCCTGCTCCGCCGACATGACGCCGACGATGACGCAGCCCGCTTCGGTTTTGTGCAGGATCTGTGGCGATACGATCTTTATGACGACGGGGAAACCGATTTCGACCGCGAGCCTGCCCGCTTCCTCCGCACTCTTTGCCACGCCCTCCTTTGGAATGGCGATTCCATAGGCTTCGCAGATGCCTCGCGCCTCGGGCGCGGTCAGAGCCTTGCGCGCGTCCGCCTGTGCCCGATCAAGTATTTTGCGAATGGCGTCTTTGTTGTTTGCCATCTGAATGGTCTTCAATGCTGCGGGCACGTTAAATTACCTTCTGCGCTCGAAAAGCGGCGATGTCCTGCACTCCGTAGCCGACTTCCGCCAAGATCTCATCGGTGTGCTCGCCGAGCAGCGGTGAGCGCGTCACATCGGTCGCGCTGTCGCTCATCTTGATCGGATTGCCCACCGTCAGGTACTTGCCACGGGTCGGGTGATCCACTTCCACGATGGTGCCGGTGTTGCGCAGCGACGGCTCCTCGGCGAGCTCCTTCATCGACAAAATCGGACCGCACGGGATGTCGTGCTCGTTCAGAAGCTCCATGGCCTCGAACTTCGTCTTCGTGAGCGTCCACGCCTCGACGGTCGCGAACACGTCATCGAGCCTGGGCAAGCGCGCGTTCGGCGTTGCGTAGTCAGGATGGGTGATCCACTCCTCCTTCCCGATCACCTGGCAGATCTGCTTCCACACCGGCGCTTGGGCGATGAAGTACAGATAGGCATTGGGATCGTTCTGCCAACCCTTGCACTTGACGATGGAGCCCGGCTGGCCTCCTCCCGAGGCGTTCGCGGCGCGCGGCACGGCGTCGCCGAATCGCCCGTGCGGATACTGCGGGTATTCGTGCATAACGCCGTCACGAGCGAGACGCTGCTGGTCGCGCAGCTTGACGCGGCACAGATTCAGCACGCCGTCCTGCATGGCCGCGAGTACCCTTTGCCCGCGGCCGGTGCTGTTGCGCTGGTAGAGGGCCGCAACGATTCCAAGCGCAAGGTGCAAGCCCGTGCCGCTATCGCCAATCTGCGCACCCGTCACAAGCGGCGGGCCGTCGTCGAATCCCGTCGTCGACGCCGAGCCGCCTGCGCACTGCGCGACGTTCTCGTACACCTTGCATTCCTCGTACGGCCCGGGCCCGAAGCCCTTGATGGACGCCACGATCATCCGCGGGTTGAGCTTCTGGATGCGCTCCCAGGTAAAGCCCATGCGATCGAGTGCGCCGGGTGCGAAGTTCTCCACCAGCACGTCGCAGCTCTTGACGAGCTTCTCCAGTATCTGCTTGCCGGGCGCGCTCTTGGTATCGAGTGTGATCGAGCGCTTGTTGTGGTTCAGCATGGTGAAGTAGAGGCTGTCGACATTAGGTATGTCGCGCAGCTGCTCGCGCGTTACGTCTCCGGTGCCAGCGCGCTCAACTTTGATGACGTCAGCACCGAACCAAGCCAGTAGCTGAGTACAGGTGGGGCCCGACTGCACGTGCGTGAAATCGAGAATCCGGACGCCGTCTAATGCCTTCGTCATGCGACGCTCCCAACGTCAATCACTTGTACATTGTCTGATTCTTAGTACCCGGTGCGTATTCGCGCGGATCGACCCAGATGTTGATGACGGCCGAACGGCGCAGGCGCCGCACGGACTCGCGGGCCCGCTTCAGCGCCGGTGCGATCTGCGCTGGATCGCGCACCTCCTCGCCGTAGCCACCCAGCATTTCGGCAAACTTGCCGAACGGCACGTCACCGAGGAGGTTACCGACACTACCCCGCTGCTCACCGTATTTTGCAAGCTGACCGTATCGAATCTGATTCATGGCGGAGTTATTGCCGATGACCGCGATGTAGGGAACTCCAAAGCGGTTGGCAGTCTCCATGTCGAAGGCCGTCATTCCGAACGAGCCGTCGCCGTAGTAGCACAAAACTTCTTTGGAGGGCTGCGCAAGTCCAGCGGCGATCGCAAAGCCGGTGCCGACCCCCAAGGAGCCGAGTGCGCCGGGGTCCATCCATTGTCCTGGACGTCGCGGGCGCACCGCTTGCGCCGAGATGGTGACTACGTCGCCGCCATCGCCGATGTAAATCGTATCGTCGTTCAGAAACTCATTGAGCTCCCAAGCCACTCGATATGGATGAATCGGTGTGCTGTTAGACTTGAAGAGCGGCATCAGCTTCTCGGTAGCAGCCTTCTCGGCGTCGGAAAGCTGCTTCAACCATTGCTGACGCGCCTGGCGCTTGTCGGGCTTGATGCGGCCCGACGTCGCCTGCAGCACGGCACCGAGAATCACGCCCGGATCGCCGACCAGGCCCAAGCTGATATCGCGGTTCTTGCCGACGGTCTGGTAGTCCATATCGATCTGCACCAGCGTCAGGTCCTTGCCGATGCGCTTGCCGTAGCCCATGCGAAAGTCGAACGGCGTGCCGACGATTACGAGTACGTCGGCATTGGCGAAGGCTTGCGTGCGCGTGCGGTCAAAGTGATGCGGATCACCCGGCGGCAGAAGGCCGCGGCTCGCGCCGTTAAAATATCCGGGAATATCGAGGCCGCGCAGCAGTGCAATCGCCTGCTCGTGGCCGCGCGCGGTCCACACTTGCTGTCCGTATAGGATGGCGGGCCGCTCCGCAGCGACGAGGATATCGGCAAGCTTTTCAATGTCGCGCGGATCTCCGAGCGAACGGGTCGATGCACGGTACTTTCCCGGCTGCGGAATGACGGCCTTGGTGATCTCCACCTCGCGGTCAAGTACGTCGCGCGGAATCTCGAGGTAAGCAGGTCCGGGAGCACCACTGAATGCGGCACGCGCCGCCATGGCAATCATGTCGGCAATGCGCTCGGTGCTGGGAACCGTTGCCGCGAATTTGGTAATGGGGCTCATCATCTCCACATGGGGCAGATCCTGCAGCGATCCCATTTTGTGCTGCGTCAAAGCCCCCTGACCGCCGATGTGCAGGATCGGGCTTTCGGAACGAAAAGCGGTGGCGACGCCGGTCATGGCATTCGTGCAGCCGGGACCTGCAGTCGTGACGACGCAGCCGAGCTTGCCCGTCTGGCGCGCGTAGCCGTCCGCCGCATGTGCGGCCACCTGTTCGTGGCGCACATCGATGATGCGAATACCCTCGTCAACGCAGCCATCATAGATATCAATGATGTGCCCGCCGCACAGCGTAAAAATCGTATCGACGCCTTCACTCTTAAGTGCCTTGGCGACTAGATGTCCGCCGGACGCGACGCCCGCGTCGCGGCTTTTCTTCTGCAAGGTGTCTTCGGCGGTCGTTGACTTACCTTGTACCGGTACGGGATTTACGCTTGCCATATCGCCTCCAACTTCGTGAATCTATTCGCGGGCGCCATTGCCGCTGCGCCGGCGCATGACGCCCCCGATGTCCGCTGACTCGAATCCTGTGTTCACGTAGTTCGGGAAACGCCGCCGACCGGCAACGCATTTGCATCGGGTGGACCTACGGCGAAATGTCGCGCGCGCATGGGCTTCAAGACGACCAGAGCGAGCACCGCCGCGGCGAGATTGAAGCACATCGCAATCGTGAACACCGGCCCCCAGCCGTGAGTCTTGGCGAAGGCGGCCGCTATAGGAACCAGGAGCGCGCCTGCGCCTTTGGCCGTATAGAGCATGCCCGCGTTCGCTGTGGCGTATTTGGCGCCGAAAGTATCGCCCTGGGTTGCTGGGAAGAGACTGAAGATTTCACCGTAAACGCCAAAGTAGAGCGCGGTGACTAGCACGAATGTAACCGGGTTCGTGCCCGACTGGCTCAGTGTAAAGAGCGCTATGGCGCCGATGACGAACGCCAGGGCCATTGTGTATTCGCGGCCAATTTGATCGGATAGCCAGCCGAAGAACGGCCGGCCTATGCCGTCGAGGATCCGGTTGAGGGCCAACGCGAAAACGAGTGCCGTCAGGGTGATGCCAAAGAGCTCAACCGGAACCTTGTCAATCTTGAAATCCTTGGCAATGGGCGCCATCGATGCTGCCATCGTCAAGCCACCCGCAGCGATCAGCACGAACATGACGTACAACACGTAGAACACCGGGCTGCGCAGCACCTGACTCGGGCGATAACCGTAGCCCGTCTGATTCGCCTTGACCTTCGCCGCCACCAAGGCCAGCGGGGCGACCAACATGAGGAAGGACATTACGGTTACGATTGCGCCCTGGATCAGACCAAATACCAGGAACGCGTGTTCGTAGCCGGATGAGTTAATCATTTTCGATATTGGCCCGATCGTGATTGCAGCGCCTGCACCAAATCCTGCTGCGGTAATGCCCGCGGCGAGACCGCGCCGGCCGGGAAACCACTTGAGCGCGTTGCCGACGCAAGTGCCATAGACGGAGCCCGTGCCGATACCGCCGATGGCAGCGGCAAAGTAAAGCACCGGCAGCGAGCTTGCACCCGAGTTGATGGCCCAGGCTATGGCAACGAGCACCCCGCCTGCGAACACGATCCAGCGCGGCCCGAAGCGGTCGACGAGATAACCCTCAACAGGAACGAGCCAGGTCTCAATCAGCACGAAGATGGTGAAAGCGACCTGAATCGCGGGGCGGCCCCAGTGAAATTTGGCATCGATGGGATTAACGAACAGCGTCCATCCGTACTGAAGATTCGCGACGGACGCCATGGCGATGACCCCAATGACCAACTGCACCCATGGGTTCGCCAACGAGACGCTTTTGACCTGCATCGAATTCGAATTCGCGCTCATGTCATTCCCCTTATTTTTCATCTGGTTAACGGGGGCAAATTCACCCTGACTGATGCGGAAAGTGTATGGCTCAGTCGATCGCGAAGAACTCGCCACGACCAGCCTGCCGATACGCTGGTTGCGGGGTGCAGAACCCGCCGGAGGACGGGCGTACCAAAGAAGACTCGGGAGCCCAGGGGCGTTTTTGAACGCAGCGCACACGAGGCGCGTCAACGACGCCCTGGTTCCCGCAAATGGTGCGCGCAGACATCGAGTATCAATGAAGCGAAAGACGACCCGATCGGCGGCGTGACACGGCAGGAGCTGGGTCGCAGAACATGCGAACGCGCGCAAACTGACTCAAACGACTTCCCCCTCAACTTAATCCAGACGCGCCCCGCTCGGACGCGCCTCAACCGTTTAGATCTTTGCCCTGGTATACCATATATTTATAAATCTTTGCCTGTCAAGGCGCCACAAATACTTTATGTTAACTGTGGGATGTGCCGTGACGACTGGCGGAAGCCGCGCAGTGGCAATGGCGATGGTGGGACGGTAAAATCAATAAAAACAATTGCTTCCTAGATTCGCGCACGAAATGAAATCCGTCGCTCGTGTATCGGCAAGTTTCCGAGGGCAGGCGGAGCTTATGAGACCGTGGCTCTGCCTAGGCGTATTAATCTAATATATCTCCAATGATGCGAGGCGCCAGATTCGCTGATCGACCCTGTCTTCTCTATGGGCGTCGCTCTTTTCACATGGCTTATGCGGTGCATCTGACGTCCTCGAGTGCGCCGGGCGTCATGGACATGTCCACGATTCGTGACGGGGCTGGCACACGGACAGCGCCAGGCATTGCGCCCGTGACCCGTTCCGACATCTTACGGGTACACCGGCTTGAACTGCCGAAGCGGTGCATAGACTGAGCATTAGGGAGAGGTCATGAACACCATCGCGAGAATTTTTCAGCGCGCTGCCAATACGACGCCGCTGGTCCTGGCGCCGCTCAACGCGAAGAGTCTGCGTGACCAGGTCTATGCGCGCTTGAAGGCCGCGATCTCCGACACCGACATTTACGAGCCGCAGCAGGAATTAAGGCTGGACGAGCGGCAGCTGACGACGGCTCTGGGCGTCAGCCGCACACCGATTCGCGAGGCCCTGTCCCTCCTCGAGCAGCAAGGGTTCATCCGCACCATCCCGCGCCGCGGCATCTACATCGTGCGCAAGTCAAAGCGCGAGATCATTGAAATGATCCAGGTGTGGGCCGCGCTCGAGTCCATGGCGGCGAGACTCGCCACGCTGAACGCACCGGATGCGGAGATTGCCAAACTGCGACATTTGTTCGACGAGTTCCAGAATTCGCCGCCGTCCGAGCACTTGTGCGAATACTCCGACGCCAATATTGCCTTTCACACCGAGGTGATTCGCCTGGGCGGCTCGCAGATGATCATCGAAGAAACGCGCAACCTTCTGCTTCATGTGCGCGCCATCCGCCGGGCTACGATTACACAGAGCGATCGCGCCTCGCGTTCAATCATTGATCACCTGAAAATAATCGAGGCTTTGGAACGGCGCGACACCGAGCTTGCCGAGCGCTTGGCGCGCCAGCACACGCTTGATCTCGCCGCGCACGTCGACCGTTACTGCGACTTTCTCGGCTAGGAAAAGCGCCGGCGCCTCCGCGCTGACCGAGTGCGAATGCCGCAGGGGCTGCCGGAAGTGCAGTGATGCTCAAGCGCCGTGTTGCCGGTCAATACCGAGAGCGCGGCGCAGGAACTCACGAAGGGGTTGTTCCCGCAGCGCCGCTCAGGCCGCGAGAGTTGGAATTCCTGCTCGCAATGAGCTCATTCCTGAGCTTCGCACTCTTAGGATACATCCTGAGCTCCGGGATCTCGCCGCGCTGCAGCTTGTGCTGCACCTGCAGCCAGTAGCCAACGCTCAGAAGATCGCCATTCCTTCTGCGGAAGCAGCGCCGCGCATAGTCGCTTTTCAGCTGCAAACCGTACTCCAGCTCCTCGGGCAAGAAGATCACGCCGTCNNACGGCGTCGTAGTCGAACAGGAACACGCGCCCGTAGCGGCCGACTCCATAATTCCTGCTGTCAAGATCCTTGTTGAAAATATTGGTGGCGGCATTGTTGCGTATGCAATGCCCGAGGCTAACGACTACAGCCTCCGTTTCAGTCTCGCTCGCGCTCTCGAGATAGACGGGCAACGGCACTATCTTCAGTTGCGCGATCAACGAGCGCATGAAAATACCATTGGGTTCCGATTGCACGCTGCCTGCGGCCTGCTGGCAAATCTCTTCCAACAGTGCGGGTTCAAACATATCGCGATCAAGCCGAAGATTGAAGTACATCACGTTGTCGAGCATGCTGCCGGCCCGGTTGATCTCGTGCACCACACGATACTTGTCGAGCACCGCAACGACTCCCGGAAAATCGCCCCACTTGTATGTTGAGGTCGGCTGATCGCGAATGACTTTCAGATGATAGGAGCAGGCCTCAAAGGTAAAGCCGAGCGCGACCGTGCCGGGCATCCCGGGCGAACGCCGAAACTTCTGTCCGCTCTGCCGCATCTGCTCGACGATCTCGTTCAGGATGGCAACCTTGCCGACGTGGTTGAAGCCGATGGTTGAGTAATGATGTCCCAGAGGACGCCGCGGCATCAGGCTGTAGAGGAACACGCAGGTCTGATAGTAAAGCCGGGTGGTCACGTGAAAATTTGCGAGCGCGGAACTGAATAGGTTGTGGATGTCCGAGACCTGGTGCAGAACGGCGTCAACGTAGATCCCTGCAGTACTGTTGAGCAGCGCGATGACAAAGGGTACGAAGCTGCCGTCGCTCAGCACCCAGCGGGCGACGAGGAACGCGGTGCGATCGCGGAAAAACCCGGCTTCCACGACGTCTAGCCACACCGGCGGCGCCGCGGCGCTGGCGTTGCCGTAGAGCAGCTGCTCCAGCCGCTGACGCATTTTCTCCGCATCGCCCCGTAGGTCTCTGAACGCAACGGTGAAGCCGGGCACCTGCAAGACGCTGCAGAGCAGCGCCACATCGATTCGACCCGCCACTGGCAGCCGGCGATGCACCGCGGCCATTGAGTCAGCGCGGCGTTTACTGGGCGGCGGAAACGAGTAGGCCACCGGCCGCCAGGTACCATGGTCGATATTTCGGCGCAGCGAATGGGCGAAGCTGAATGCCGTGTCGGCCTCGTAGCGATCGACAATCATGGAAACAAACAGCTGATCGAGCTCCTCCCAATAGATCGAGTTGCTGGCAAGCGCGGGGAATGCGGCGAGTATTTTCGGCCCATGTTCGGCAATGTAGCGGCTATAGAGCCCCAGGCGCTCCTTGCTGATCTGGATCGAAGCGTGCGGATCCATGGTTTCGAACGCCCGCTTGGCTCGATACGGGTATTCGCACAACTGCGCGTAGAAGTCATCGAAGATTGCCAAAATAAGATGTGCGGCCGCCGCAATGCGCTCGTGCTCGTCGGCGCAGGCGACCACCCGTGCGTACGCGCGCACGATCGGCGGACTCGGTGGCGTTGGCTCCGCGAGCGCCCCTCTTGAGGCTGCGTTTGGCGGGTGGCCGTTGTGCTGGGTCGGCATCTCGGTCATGGGCGTTGATGTGCCCGGGGAGTCCTTGTTCATGGCGTGCTGGCTTGCTCAGGAGACCCAGCTGCGCCTGCGCGGAGCAGCCAAAGCCCAGGGGATTTTCGCATCCTGCCAGTTTGTCACATTCGCCTGTCGAGGTTCAGATGACGGCAAATCGAGCCCAAAAGGATGCAATCGGCCGTCCCAGCCGCCGAATATGTTGCGCAAGCAGACGTGTGGTTGGGGAAATTGCGACGGTTACCTATAATCGACAGCGGGGACAGGGCAGCGCCAAGGCTGGCGGCCGCGCGCGGCGGCCTCATCAGCCTCTCACATACAACAAGGATAACCGGCCATGTCAANNCTATACAGCTCGGTGACGGGGCTGGTGTTTGCGAAGCTCTTCTTCCCACAATCCGTGCCGCTCGTAGGGACGCTGCAGGCATTCGCAATCTACTTTGTCGGATTTCTCGCGCGGCCGATCGGTGCCGCGATCTTCGGTCACTATGGCGACCGCGTCGGTCGCAAGTCGACATTGATCGTTACTCTCATCGTGATGGGCGTCGCCACTTTTCTCGTGGGGCTGGTTCCGTCCTATGCAGTCATCGGGATCTGGGGAGCGATCGCGCTGACGGTGCTGCGCTTCGTCCAGGGCATTGGAGTCGGTGGCGAGTGGGGAGGCTCGGTGCTGCTGGCGATGGAATGGGGCCGCACCGACAAGTATCGCGGCTTCATCGCATCGATGCCGCAGCTCGGCCTGCCGGTCGGCCTCTTCCTCGCGACTTTGGTGGTGCTGCTGTTCAGCAAGATGTCCGGGGAGTCATTCTTGGCGTGGGGCTGGCGGATCCCGTTCCTTCTCAGCATCGTCCTCGTCGGCGTAGGCCTGTACATTCGTATCGGTATTCTCGAGACGCCGAAATTCGCGGCTCTGTCGGCCGGCAAGAAACTGGCGCGCCAGCCGGTTCTTGAGGTGATTCGCAAGCACCCGAAGGACATCCTGCTCTCCGCGCTGGCGCGCACCGGGCAACAGGCGCCGTTCTACATTTTCACGGCCTTCGTGTTCTCGTACGGGACGTCCGTGGTGGGCATGTCACGCGATTTTCTCCTTACGGCACTGCTCGTTGCAGCGCTGGTTTCGTGTGTCACGAACCCGCTGTTCGGTTACGTGTCGGACCGTTTCGGCAGAAAGCGCACGTATCTGACGGGGGTCGTGCTGACCGCCATCTATGCATTTGCCTATTTTGCACTCCTGAACACGCGCTCCCCACTGCTGGTGTTTCTGGCGATTGCCGTATCACTCATTCCTCATGATCTGATGTACGGCCCGCAGGCTGCACTCATCGCGGAGACCTTCCAAGGGCGGCTGCGCTATTCCGGCGCGTCGCTCGGATATCAGCTGGCCTCGGTATTTGCCGGCGGCCCGGCACCGCTGATCGCGACGGCATTGTTCTCGCGCTACCACTCCGGCTACGCGATCGCGCTGTACCTGACGGCGTGCGCGGTCGTCAGTTTCGTGGCAACGCTCTACATGACCGACCGCACGAATCGTGGCATTGAGGATCACGACTACGTGGGCGCCGCCACTTAACGCGCAATTGCCAACGCCGCTCATCCGCCAGTCTTGCCTTCAACCCTGAAGGGCGCGGCAGGCTGGCGCGAGCGGCGCCGCCAGCCGTTGCGGTCAACGCGGCAGCGAGACACGGCCGAATTTGCGCCTGCTCGCGCAGCGATAGCGGCATGGCGACTCGATCCCGGCTACTGCTTGAGCTCTACCAGGATGGCTTCCACATCGTCGAGTGCTTCATCCGAATGTGTGACCGGCGCCCTCAATATGACTTCCCCGGTCTTGAAGTCGGTAATCTTGGTACTGCCGTCAGGCATCGTAAATTTGACCCTCCCCCCTTTGACGATATAGACCACCATCGAAGGATGGGAATGGATCGGAGTCTTATCGCCTCTCTTCGGCGCGTAGCGTACGACGCGCACCTTCTGGTCCTCAGCGAGAACTTTCAAATGCTTCAGCCCATATTGCATGGCGTCCTGGCCGAAAACAGCCGGGCAGGAGAGCAGGACCAGCATGACTGCCGACGCGGCTAACCTATTCATTTTGGCATTCCCCATAAGTGCGTGGAACACGCCATGCTAGTTGTTCATGTCGTGCCTTGTCACCGCCCGGCGAAGGGGCCGCGGAGCGGCCTCCTCCAAAGCTCCATCAATGTGTGACGTAGCGGTCGATCCAGGCGGACGTGCGCTCGGCCAGATCCTTCACAAAGCTGGGTCGCGTAAATACGTGATGCTGACCCGGGTAGACGACGAGCTCAGCCGGCACGCCCAAAGTTCGCAGCGCCTGGTACATCTGCTCACCGCCGATGATCGGGACGTTAAAGTCCTTGTCACCGCCCAGGAATAGCGTCGGGGTATGAATTCGGTCTGCATGGAAAAATGGATATGACACCTTGAGCCATAGCGCCGTGTTACTCCACGGACTGCCGAGCTCGTTGTTGTATTGGAGAATGTATTCATCAGTTCCGTACGTCGACAGCTGATTGCCGCTCCCCGCGCCACTGATCGCAAACTTGAAGCGGCGATCTGTCGCAATCGTGTAGTCCGTCAGGATGCCGCCGTAGCTCCAGCCGCCGATCCCGAGCTTGTCTTTATCCGCGATACCGAGTGCGCCCAGGTGATCAACACCAGCAAGCAGGTCCTCGACCTCCTTGTGGCCCCAGTCGGCGAAGATCGCTTTTGCAAACTCAATGCCACGCCCGCTGCTGCCGCGGTAATTCACGCGCAGTACGACGAAACCTTTGGCCGCATACATCTGCGGCTCGAATTCATAGCCATCCAGGGCCAGGGAATGCTCATCCTGCCCGTTGGGGCCGCCATGGATCCACAGAATCGTCGGATACTTCTGCCCCGCTACGAAGGCCGGCGGTTTGACGATGAGCCCGTGGATATCGGCGCCGTCCTTGCTCTTGAATTGAGTGTCCTCGACGGCGCCAAGTATGAGCTCCGAAAGAAATGCGTCATTGTGCGCGGTGAGCTTGCGCAGCTGTGCGCCCTCGAACGCGTACACCTCGGCAAGCGCGTGGTCGCTCGACTGCAGCAGCGCCGTATGGCCTCCCCCCGAGGTCAGCGCCGAGACGACAAATTTCCCCGCGCCGGATGCTTCACGGCTGACCGCGCCGCTCGCGAGGTCGATACGCGCTGGATATACCGTGGTGTCGTCCTCGACAGCGATCGTCAGCGCCGTCGAGTCGGTGAATGCAAAGGACATGACCGCCCGGTCGAGCTTGTCCGTCAGCGCGCGCGGCGCACCGCCGCTGGCCGGCACGACAAAAAGGCAGTCCTGCATATAGGCGTTGAATTTGGGCTCGAGACCTTGCAGATATGCAATCAGAGTCCCGTCCGGACTCCATGCGAGCCTCTGCGTGTTGGGGGCATAGGGACGCACCACCTTGCGAGCCGTTGCGCCCGGCCGGGCGTCGATGACATCAATATCCTCCCGCCCATCCTGATCTGGCCCCTCTTCATGAGTCCTGATGAACGCGATCTGCCGACCGTCGGGAGACCAGGCGGGAAGATCTTCGTTGAATTCTGGATCGGCTGCGAGTGGTTCGATCCGGTTGGTCCCGATTTCGAACAAATACAAATGGCGCCCGCGTCCGACGCCCAGGTAGCCGTCTTCGTCCTGCTTGAAGTGCCGTGCGTCGATGACGATGGGCTTGGGCGATTTTTCGTCTTCGCCTTGCTGCATCGCCAGTGCGAGGCGCTTGCCGTCCGGAGACCAAGCGTACTCGCCTATCTCTCCCGTGACGCTCGTCAGCTGACGAGCCTCTCCCCCCCGACGATCGAGCAACATGATCTGCCCGATGTCCGAACCCGCAGGTTTTGCGACGAATGCAAGATAGCGTCCGTCGGGACTCCACTTTGGTTTGCCAGTGCCGTCGGCTGCGCTCGTCAGTGCGAGCCGCTGGCTGCCGTCCCAGCTCACCATCCAGATTGCACTTCTTGCCTCATCGGCGTCGTGGTCGTTCGAGTTCACGACGTAGGCAACCCAGAGACCGTCGGGAGAGACCTGCGGCTCGCTCAGATCCAGGACGCGGTAGAAGTCATCAGGATTGACGTGGCGGCGCACCGCCGCCGCATCCGCGGCCATGGCTTGCACCGTGGCCGCCGCCAGCAGCAAGCCCGCAACTAATCTGTTCACGGCGCTCATTCGTCGTGCTGGAACGACTATTCCTTGCCCCAACGGTAGTTCAGGCGAAGACCAAACACCCGAGGTTCGTTGGTGGTGGAACGGTGGTCGTAGTTGCCGGTGTTGGTATAGATGATCGCATCCTTGTCGAAGAGATTGTTGATGTAGGCTTCCGCGCCCCAGCGCTCGCTCGCGGATTCGACGCCAAACCGAACATTGGAGATATCGTAGGCCGGCTGCAGCGAGCGCGCGAACCCGTGAGGATCAACGGCGCGCAGATCGCTCCACATGTCGCCCTTGTGCGCGATGTCGTATTGGACATAGCCCTTCAAAGCGACACTCAGGGACTTCTCGTAGCGCGCATTCGCGCTGTAGCTGAAGTATGGGACGTAGGGGAGCCTCTCGCCCGGGGTCACGATATAATCCGGGTTGAAAAACGTGTTGGTAACCAAATGCGAATCGTTGTAGCTCGCCGAGAGCTGCACGGTGAGTCCCTCGACGATGGTGTAATCAAGGTTCGACTCGGCCCCGTAGATGCGAGCGTTGCCGAGGTTCGCGTTGAAGCCGACCGGGCAGATGGCCAGGTCAAAGACCGGTGCCTGATAGTTCTTCCACGGCATGTAGTAGAGCGCACCGTTCCAAGTCATGCGACCACTCATAAGCGTCGACTTCCAGCCGACCTCGAAGTTGTTGAGGGTATCGGGCGTGAACACTTGCGGCGCGCCGTTGTTGTAGCACGACTGACCGAGGCCCGGGTTGGAACCGCCGTCACGAAACCCCTGACCGAAGGTGGCGTATAGCAGCAGGTCCTTGTTCACCTTGAAGTTGACGCTGGCCTTGGTGTTGACCTTGTGAGATCCGCCGGAGTCTGCAAAAGGGAGTTTGGGATCCCAAAAATAACCTGCGTATGGCCCGTCGTCCGTGAACCAGGATCTGAAATGCTGCACTCCGCCTTCGATGCTCCACCGCTCGGTAATCGGCAGCGTGATATCGGCGAACTCGGTCGTCTGCCAGTAATCGCTGCGCTCTTTGTAGCTATACCACTCCTGGGGCAGCGGAGATGCTTTATGGGGCGCGTAATAATAGTTGTAGTAGGAAATCTGACTCTGGTAAGCCTCGCCCGCCGGCTGGATATTCGGCATGTGATAGAAATCATCATAGACGTCCTTGGTGTGCTCCCAGTAGAGACCTGCCAGCCACTGGATGCGGCTGTCGGCCTTGGACTGGAGGCGAACCTCGTCCGACCAGCGCTCGGTGTTGTTCACATAGGCGTAATACTCCGTCGGCGCTTTGCAGCCGCTGTACGCATCGGTGCCGCCCTGGATCGTGGGGCCTGTCAGGCAGGAGAAGCTTTGGATGTTGGCCGCCGTAAAAGGCGCGACCGGCGAATACTGGACGTATTCGGAGTACTCGTCGTTCTTCTGCGTGGGCAGCGACCAATAGGTGCTGGCAAACACGAGGTCGCCGATGCCGACGTCGCCCTCTACATGCAGGTCGACGGACTTGAAAAAGTTGTCGCCGTTCTCCGGGCCGAACCGCGACACTTTGCGCTCGCCGTATTTCGGGTCCTGGTCCCACGCTCCCTTCTGGCGCTCGCCCTGGTAGTTGTACGTCAGGGTCGCGTTCCAGTTGTCGGTGATCACCTGTTTGATGGCCGCGCGCGCGCCGTCGACGTATTGAGTGTTGTAGTCATTGCCGGCCCAGGCCGCGTTCGTTGACGTGACGCCGTTCACCCAATGTCGCGTCGTGAGCAGGTTGTCGATGAAACCGCCGTCATAGACTGAATAGCCCGAGAGCCGGATCGCGGTCCTGCCCTCGACGAGCGGCAGGTTGACGAAGCCCTCGTAGGTATCGTTGTAGCCGCCGTGGTCTATCTTGCCGTTGTCGGTATCCAGGCCGGCGCTGAATGCGTGTAGATCGGGTGCGACCGTCACCAGGCGGATCGCGCCCGACATGGATCCCGCTCCGAACAGTGTCCCCTG
>PLIX01000122.1 GCA_003140135.1 Gammaproteobacteria bacterium | reverse complement strand
CGCATCGCCCGCAGCGCCGCGTGACGCTGGGTGAGAAGCGATTCGGCGTGGGATTCAGCAGCGAACAGCCGCTGGTATTGAGCGAGCGCCGCCTCGATCTCGGTATTCTTGGGCAGTACCGCGCCATCGATGACGCCAAAGCGCTCGGCAGCCTTGCGCTTTGCCGCCAGGAAGTCACGGATTCCATGCTCCGCCATGACGCGTGCGGCTTCCTGCGCCAGAGCAAGCCTAAGATTCTCGCTACGCACCGCCCGTCGCTTGTTCATCGATGCGATTCGCTCACTCTAGAAAATGGGGTCGGCCGGTGCAGATCCTTCCGCGCTTGCGGGGGTTATCCCTTCCTCCCCAGGTGTGCTGCCGGTGGGCAGATGATCCACCATGAATGTCTCGGATATCGCATCGCGATTTTCAGCACTTGCCAGCATTCCCGTATCGGGCGAGATGCGCAGCTGAATGAGCCCGTCGGGCATGGGGCGGCGCCGCTCAGGCACGCCGCGCAACGCCTCACGCATGAAGTGCATCCAGATCGGCAGCGCGGTCTTGGCGCCTTCCTCGCTCTCGCCGAGCGGCCGTTCCTGGTCGTAGCCGACCCACACGGTGACGACGAGATCGCGCGTGAAGCCGTTGAACCACGTGTCCTTCGCTTCGTTGGTCGTGCCCGTCTTGCCTGCAAGGTCGCCGCGGCCGAGCGCGAGTGCGCGGCGCCCAGTGCCGCGCTTGATCACATCCATCATCATGTCCGTCATGAGATAGTCGTTTTGAGGACTGATGACGCGTTCAGCGAGGCGCGCAGGCGGCAGGAGCCCCGGCCCGCCGCGCACCGCATCGGCATTGCGCAGTGCTGTTGCGGGATCAGCACTGGGGGCAAGGTCGCTCGGGTTCACCGGTTGTTCGCACTCCTCGCAAGCGATGCGCGGCGCGGCCCGCCACACCACCTGTCCAGCGGCGTTCTCGATGCGGTCGATGAAGTAGGGTTGTACGCGAAAGCCGCCGTTGGCGAAGACGGCGTAACCTGCGGCGAGCTCAAGTGGCGTCACCTGCACCGTTCCCAGGGCGAGCGTAAGGTTCGTCGGCAGGCTCGCGCGATCAAAGCCGAATTTCGAGATGTAGTCTATCGCGTACGGCGTTCCCAGAGCGCGCAGCAGGCGGA
The DNA here is from genome assembly GCA_003140135.1 of Gammaproteobacteria bacterium. Taxonomy (GTDB): domain Bacteria; phylum Pseudomonadota; class Gammaproteobacteria; order Steroidobacterales; family Steroidobacteraceae; genus PALSA-1196. The sequence goes on along the minus strand of PLIX01000122.1, from coordinate 29,239 downwards.
TCGACACCAGATTGCGCGATTTCACGAGTGCTTCGCGCAGCCGCATCGGTCCGTTAAAATTGCCGGTCGAATTCTCGGGCCGCCAGGCGGTTTCCATGCCGTCGCCCTCCATCACGATGGGAGCGTCGAGGAGCACCGATGCCGGCGTGAAGCCGTTCTCAAGCGCGCTTGAGTACAAAAATGGCTTGAATCCGGAGCCGGGCTGGCGGCGCGCCTGAGTTGCGCGATTGAACTTGTTCGCGAAGAAGTCGAATCCCCCCACCAGCGCTGCGACGGCGCCATCCCTGGGATCAAGCGCGACGAGGGCGCTCTGCGCCGCAGGAGGCTGCGCAAGTTGCGCCGTGCCGCCGCCGTCGGCCACGACAAAAACGACATCGCCCGGGGAGAGGATCTCGCCGGCAGTTTTTGGCGCAGGTCCCAGCACATCGGGGCGGACCTCGCGGCGCGCCCAGGCAAGACCATCCCAGTCGATCTGGGCAGCACCGCGCGACTTTACGTAGACGCGCGCTGCCCGGTCAGCAACCGACACCACGACCGCCGGCGATAGGTCACCGACGGTTGTATAGGCATCGAGGAGTGCCTCGAACTCCTCCGTACGGCTCTTCGTCCCCAGATTCCTATGCGCCAGCGCTCCGCGCCAGCCGTGCCGGCGGTCGTACTCGATGAGGCCGATCCGCACGGCGCGCGTCGCCGCAGTCTGCAGGCGGCCATCGACGGTGGTGTAGACGCGATAGCCTGCGTTCTCCGACCCAGCCCCGAAGCGCGTGCGGATCTCTTGCCGCGCCATTTCCGCAACATCGGGGGCCTCGACGTCATATAGAGGAGCGTGCGCGCGCGCGAGCATGGGCTCCTGATTCGCATTCTGCGCCGTGGCGGCGTCGATGAAACCCAGGTCGAGCATGCGTCGCACAACGTAGGAGCGTCTGCCGGTGGCCGCCTGGGGGCTCACGATCGGGTTATAGCGAGACGGCGCCTTGGGAATGCCGCCCAGGGTAGCCGCCTGCGCCACGCTGAGCTGATCAAGACTCTTGCCAAAGAAGGTCTCGGCCGCGGCTGCGACTCCGTAGGCGCGCTGGCCGAAGAAAATGACGTTCAGATAGAGCCCAAATATCTCCTCTTTCGTGAACTCGTGCTCCATGCGATAGGTGAGAAACGTCTCCTGCAGCTTCCTGCGCCAGGTCTTGTCCTGGGAGAGGAACATGTTGCGGGCCGCCTGCATGGTGATCGTGCTGGCTCCCTGCGTGCGATCGCCCGAGAGCAGATCCACGAAAATTGCGCGCATAACGCCGGGAAAGTCGATGCCGTGGTGCGTGAAGAAGCGCTCATCCTCGGCAGCCAGGAAGGCCTGTTTGACGATCAGTGGAATTTCTTGGTAGGTGACCGGAATGCGCCGCTGCTCGCCGATCTGCGCCATGAGCGCCCCATTTCGCGTGTAGACGCGAAGCGGGATCTGTAGCTCGACCTTGCGCATGGATTCGCTGGAGGGCAGATCGGGAGCCAGATAGACGTAACTTGCGGCCAGAACATAAGCACCAAGAAGTGCGACGAAGAGCACACTTCCCGCCGTAACTATCAGTATTCGAAAATAATTCTGTTTCACGGATCGCGACTCTATCGGCTTGCGCTAGCGGCGGTCGCTATGCATAGTACGCGGCGTTTCGAGGGCAAACTCACCGAAAGGTGGGGACGCAAAGCCTCCGGTCTACGGGACATGGGTGCCTACGACAGCGGGGTTGCCGGCGCGAACCTTAAACCATCTTCCGATCGCGGACTATGCGCGGAAGCCCGGTTTGTTCGAGCTGCATACCCCAGACGTTGCCAGCACACGCGCTCACGACTGCGGGTTTCGCGTCTCCAATAACGCTTGGACCACGCGCTGCACAAAACGTTGAACCCAGCAAAACCGCCGCCTGCCGCACTGCACATTTGCGCGGGCCCAAACGGTCGCGCCGGAGGAATCCTGCCATTCCGTGAGACGTCTCACGTTCAATTTAACTTTGTGCTGATATATAGTGCATGCGTAATTAACGCGGGGCGGGCGCTTTCGGGCGTAACTTACTGAAAAGGGAAGATAAATTTGTTCCTATTCCAACGTAAGTACCGCCCGCTGCTGGGACTCGATATCACCACCTCCTCGGTGAAGCTCATCGAGATCGCCATGGCGGGTGGTCAATATCGCGTCGAGGCGTATGCAGCCGAGCCTACGCCCCAGAACGCGATCAACGAGAAAGCGATCGTCGATGCCGAGGCGGTTGGCGAGGCCATTCGGCGTGCCGTGAAGCGCGCCGGCGCTCGCAGCACCGAGGTTGCGGTCGCGATCAGCGGCGATGCCGCCATCACCAAGGTGATCCAAATGCCGCGCGGCCTGCGCACGGCCGACCTGGAAGCGCAAGTGGAGATGCAGGCGGACCAATACATTCCCTTCCCGATGGACGAGGTCAGCTACGACTTCGAAGTGCTGGGCGCCGCCGAGAAGGACCAGGACGCGAATGACGTGCTGCTGGTTGCGACGCGCACCGAGAACGTCGAGCAACGCCAGGCGGCTGTCAAGGCTGCGGGGCTTACGGCGAGGATCGTCGACGTCGAAGCCTTTGCCCTCGAAAACGCCTGCAAACTGATGACGCACCAGATGGCCGATGGCGGCATTGATCGCACCATCGCGGTGGTCGACTTCGGGGCGAGCAGCACCACGTTCAGCGTGCTGCGCAACCTGAAAGTCGTCTACACGCGCGACTTTGCGTTTGGCGGCCAGCAGTTGACCGAAGAAATCATGCGCACCTACGGCCTTTCGATGGAAGAGGCCGGGCGCGCCAAGAAAGAGGGCGGCCTGCCGGGCAACTACCAGGCCGAAGTCCTCGACCCGTTCACCGACGACATGACGCAGCAAGTGAGCCGTTCGCTGCAGTTCTACCTGGCCTCGGGCTCAGGGCGCGAGCAGCCGGAGAAGATTCTGGTGTGCGGCGGCTGCGCCAATATCCCCGGTGCAGCGGATGTGATCTCGAGCCGCGTCGGCATCGCGGCCGAAAAAGGCGATCCTCTCGGGCAGATGAAGCTGTCCTCGCGCGCCAAGGCTCAGGCCGTACAGCGCGATGCGACCGCTCTGCTCACCGCTTGTGGCCTCGCGCTGCGGAGTTTTGACTGATATGCCGCGCATTAATCTACTCCCTTGGCGTGAAGAACAGCGTCGCGAGCGCAAGCTTGCCTTCCTCGTGGCATTGGGAGGCGGCACGATCGGCGCCGCCGTCGTGGCTTTCGCGGCGTACCTCCTGATGGGCTCGATGGTCGATGCTCAGCAGCACCGCAACGAGATGCTGCAAGCCGAGATCAAGCAGCTCGACAAGCAGATCGAGGAGATCAACGATCTGGAGAGCTCCAAACAGAAGTTCATCGCGCGCATGGAAATCATCGAGAAGCTGCAGCGCTCCCGGCCGCAGATTGTCCACTTGTTTGACGAGATCGTGCGCACGCTGCCTGACGGGGTGTATCTCACGAGCGTGAAGCAAACGGACAAAGCACGCCTGAAATTTGAAGGTGTCGCCCAGTCGAGCACGCGCGTGTCGGCTTTCATGCGCAATATCGACGGCTCGGAGTGGCTTAAGAACCCCGAACTTGAGGTCGTGCAGTCGGGGGACAAGAAGGTCACTGGCTCGAGCTTCACGCTGTTCGCAGACGAAGTCATAACCGGCGGCCCGGATGAGACCGCGGCAAAGCCCGGCCACAAGGTCATGGCCAGCAGAGGGAGCCCGCAATGAGCGTTCTTGAGGAACTGCGCGCGCTCGACCCGCGTGATCCAGGGCGTTGGCCTCTTAGCTTTCGCGTCGGCGCGGTCGCCATCTGGTTCTTCGTCGTCACTTTCGTGCTCGGCTACGTGTGGGTTTGGCAGACCAAGAATCCGGAGCTGCAGGCCGCACAGTCGCAGGAGCAAACCTTGCGCGTCGAGTTTCATAACAAGCACGCGAAGGCCGTCAATCTCGACGTCTACAAGCAGCAGCTGAAGGACATTGAGCGCTCTTTTGGCGCGCTGCTGCGTCAACTGCCCGGTAAGACCGAGGTGCCGAACCTGCTCGTCGATATCTCGCAGACAGGGCTCGCGGCCGGCCTTGAAGAGCAGCTCTTCCAGCCCGCTCCCGAGGTGAAAAAGGACTTTTACGCGGAGCTGCCCATCAAGATCCGGCTCTCCGGCGGCTATCACCAGCTCGCCCAATTCGTCAGCGGCATCGCGGCGCTGCCGCGCATCGTCACGCTGGGCGACATTGAAATTAAGCCGGCGTCCAAAGACAGCTACGACCAGCTCGTTCTGGATCTCACAGCGAAGACCTATCGCTACCTCGACGAGGAGGAGTTGGCAACGGCGGAGACGGAGAGGCGCAAAGAGCAGAAAGCCTTGCACCACTCCGGCAGCTAACCGTCGCAGCTCTTGAGATCATCTACATGAAACCCGAAAACACTTTCTTCAGATCCTGTGGGCTGTTCGCGTGCGTCTTGTACGCGAGCCTCGTAGCCTGCTCGAGCGCCGATAACGACCTTGCGCGCTTCATCGAGGATACGAAGAAAGAGCCGGGCGGACGCGTGGAGCCGCTGCCGGAAGTCAAACCCTACGAGACCTTTATCTATTCAGCTGGAACGATGCGCTCGCCATTTCAGCCCGGCGGCGCCGGCGGCCCGGGCTCTGCAGGTCTGCGCCCGGATTCGAAGCGCAATCGTGAGTTCCTCGAGCAGTTTTCGCTCGACACTTTGAAGATGGTCGGAACCTTGAAGCTATCGGGCCAGATGTTTGGCCTCGTGCAGACCAAGGACGGCCTCGTGCATCGCGTCGTGCCCGGCAACTATATGGGCCAGGCCGACGGCAAAATCGCGGACATCACCCCGTCCAAGATCAGTGTGGTTGAAATTGTTCCCGACGGCCTCGGCGGGTATATGGAGCGACGTGCGTCGCTCGGCCTGAACGAGTAGTCGATCGGCAGTTGCAGGAGCTTTAAAGTAATGAAACGTCACAGCCCGACGAACCGCACCCTGGCCACGCTTGCGTGGCTGACGGTCGCCTGCGCTCTTGGCGCGCTTTGGAGCGCCGCAGCAAGCGCCGCCGATGCAACGAAGCTCCAGGCCATCGACGTGCAGACGCTGCCCGGCCAGCAACTGCAGCTCACCATGCGGCTCTCGGGGCCCGCGCCGCAGCCGCTGTCGTTCACTATCGACAACCCCGCGCGCATCTCCTTTGATCTGCCGAACATCGCGCTCGCACTGCCCTCGCGACGCATCGACGTGCATTCGGCGGGACTCGATACCATCCTCGCGGCGGAGGGTAAGGACCGCACGCGCCTCGTTCTCAATCTCGACAAGCTCGTGCCGTACGACACCCGCGTCGACGGCAACAACATCATCGTGATGCTGGGCTCCGCCAGCCACACGATGGTGGCGGCTGCGCCGAACGCAGCTCAGCTAGCGACCAGCGGCGCTCCCGCACGCGCCATTCGCAGTATCGACTTCCGCCGCGGTGCCGACGGCGCCGGTCGCATCATCGTGAAGCTGACCGATCCGCACACGGCTATCAACCTGCATCAGGTCGGCAATCAGATCATTGTGGAATTCAACGGCGCGGAGCTGCCGCAGAACCTGATGCGCCGCTATGACGCCACCGATTTTGGCACACCGGTTACGAGCTTCGACGCGACCCGCCTTGGCGACGGCACGCGCATCGTGGTCGACGCGACCGGCGACTACGAGCAGCTCGCCTATCAGTCTGACGATCAGTACGTGGTTGAAGTGCAGCCGCGGCGCAAGGCCGCGGTCGCTCAGGACGACAAGCCGCAATATACCGGCGAGCGTCTAACCTTGAACTTCCAGGACATCGAGACGCGCGCGGTGCTGCAGCTGCTCGCGGATGCGAGCGGCCAGAACATCGTGGTCAGTGATTCGGTGACCGGCAACGTCACTCTGCGACTGCAGAATGTACCCTGGGACCAGGCGCTCGACATCGTGCTGCGCACGAAGGGCCTCGACAAACGCCGCCAGGACAACGTCATCATCGTGGCGCCGGCCGAGGAGCTGGCGTCGCGCGAGAAAGCCGAGCTGGCCTCGAAGAAGGATATTTCGGAGCTCACGCCCCTGCGCTCGGAATACCTGCAGGTCAACTACGCGAAGGCCTCCGACATGGCAGTGCTCATCAAGTCGCAGGGGCGCTCGCTCCTATCGCCGCGCGGCAACGTCGCGGTCGATGATCGCACCAATACGCTCCTGCTGCAGGACACCGCCGAGCGCCTGGCCGATATACGCCGCCTCGTCGCAACGCTTGATATTCCGGTACGTCAGGTGCTGATCGAGGCGCGCATCGTCATCGTCAACGACGACTTCGCGCGCTCGCTGGGAGCGATACTGGGCTTTACGGGCGTGGCTAAGAACGGCGCCAACGGCATCGTCACGACGACCGGCACGGCCGCCGGCACTGACCAGATACTCGGGTCAGCGCTCGCCAACAATGCCGCAGGCACCGGACCATTCCCGGTCTCGGTGCCCACTGGCACCACCGCCGCAAACCGCTACAACGTGAATCTGGAGGCCCCGACCCCGGCAGGCAGCATCGCGCTCGGCGTGCTGGGCTCGGACTACCTGGTGGACCTGGAGCTCTCGGCCGCGCAGACCGAAACGCGCGCCGAAATCATCTCCTCCCCGCGCGTGATCACCGCCAACCAGAAGGAGGCGACGATCCAGCAGGGTGTCGAGATTCCCTACCAGGAGTCAGCCGCAAGCGGTGCGACGTCCGTGCAGTTTAAGGATGCGGTGCTGTCACTGAAGGTCACACCGCAGATCACGCCGGACAATCGGATCATTCTCAGTCTCGACGTCAAAGACGACAACGTTGGCACGGTCGTGGTGGCATCGGGCGGCATCAATGTACCCTCGATCGACACCCGCGAAATCAGCACGCAGGTGCTCGTCAACGACGGTCAGACCGTCGTGCTCGGCGGCATTCTGGCGACGACGCACCGCACCGATGAGACCAAGGTACCGTTTCTGGGCGACGTCCCGGTCCTCGGCAACCTCTTCAAGACAACGACGAAGACCAATGACAAAGACGAGCTGCTGATTTTCGTGACACCGAAGATTGTTCGTGAAGGGGTCAACGTCTACTGACCGGTATCAGATTTGCCGGGACAGTCATTAAATTTTTTGGGTGCTACATGCGAAAATTAGTCTCTACAATGGTTCTGCTGGCCCTGGCAATCGGCTTAACCGGTTGCGGCGGCAGCAACGACCAGGCGTTCGTGGGCGGTACGACGACTACCGGGACCTCGAGCGTCGCGGCCGTAACCGTTTCGGCGAGCAGCGCCACCATCCCGTCGGACGGCTCGGCGTCTTCCACCATCACGGCGGTCGCAACGGATGCGAACAACAACCCTGTAAGCGGGGCCACGGTCACTTTCTCGACTTCGGCCGGCACCATCACTCCGGTCTCGGCCACGACGGGTGCGAACGGCACCGCGACCGCTTCCCTGGCGGCAGGCACCGCTGCCTCCGGTACAGTGATCACAGTGACGGCGGCGGTTGGCACCGTGTCAGGTAAAGCGACGGTGACCGTCAGCAATACCAGCGGCACGCAGTCTTCCCTGACGATTCAGACGAGTCTGCCGCAGATTCCATCGGACAGCTCGAAAGCCGCGACCATTACCGTGCTCGTACGCAATGCCAGCAACAACTTCGTCAGTGGTGTGACTGTGGGCTTCGCCGCGACATCAGGCGGTCTCACGGTGACGCAAGCGACGACTGATGCCACTGGCTCGGCCATCGCGACGCTTTCAGCGGCCGGCGACCCGACCAATCGGAATATTACGGTCACGGCAACCGTCGGTGCGAGCAGTGCGAAGATCATCATACCCGTCGTGGGTACGACCCTGACACTCACGGGCCCCTCCTCGCTCGTGGTAGGCAGCTCCGGAACCTACAACGTCACGCTTGCCGACTTTAGCAAGAGTCCCATAACGGCCACGACCGTTACGGTCGCCTCCGCCGGCAACACCGTGACGCCAACGACCATTACGACGGACGCTGCAGGTTCAGGCACTTTTCAGGTTACGGCTGCCAAAGCCGGGGCCGACACAGTGACAGCCACCGCACTCGGGCAGTCCGCGAGTCAAGCCCTTGCGGTCAGCAATCAGAGCTTCACATTTACGGCGCCCGCAGCCAACGTTCTCAATCCCCTCAATCAGAGTCTCGGCGTGACAGTCCATTGGACCGCTAGTGGAGCTCCTGTCGTCGGCCAGACGGTCTCGTTCGCAGCGACTCGCGGCACGCTGAGTGCAGCCAGCGCGGTCACGGATGCGTCCGGCAATGCCAGCATCACGGTCTCCTCAACGACCGCGGGGCCTGCAATCATTGCCGCATCCGGGACCGGGGTTACCGCACAGCTCCCTATGACCTTCGAGGCGACCGTGCCCAGTGCGATCGCCATCCAGGCGAGTCCTGACACGATCGCAACTCAGGAGCAGAGCACGATCACCGCGATTGTTCGCGACGCAGCCGGGAATCTGGTCAATAACCAGAGCGTAGCCTTCAAGCTGACCGACGTAACCGGAGGCTCGCTGTCCTTCGCGACCGTAGTCACGGACACCGAAGGGGTCGCGCAGACCGTGTACACGGCAAGCGGCACGCCCAGCACGAGTAACGGCGTGACTGTTGCGGCGACGGTGCAAGGAACAGCAATCACCGCGTCCACGGATCTGACTGTCGGCGGCCAGACCGTGTTCATATCGCTCGGCACGGGCAACAATATCTCTGAGAATGCCAGCAAGACGCAGTTTCAGATGCCGTGGGTTGTCCAGGCGGTCGACTCGGGCGGTAATCCAGTCAATAACGTCGCGATCACATTCACTATTCACTCTTCATCTAGGCCGTACTACGCATACGCGAAGGGCACGTATGAGGTCTGCGGTTCGTCGTGGGTGCAATACAACGGCACCGCAGGATGTTCGATGGCTGGCGGAGCCACGAACGCGCCGGTGGTCTGTCTGAACGAGGACATAAACCTGACTGGCGTCTACGAAAAGTCTGAGGACATCAATAACAACGGTAAGCTTGATCCGGGCGATGTCGCAGTCGCAACGCCCGCCAACTTGATCACTGCCTCCGATGGATCGGGTACCTTTCTCGTGGAGTACCCGGAGGACCACGCACTTTGGATTCAGGCGACACTCACGGCGACGGCCACCGTGCAGGGAACCCAGAGTTCGACAGAGGCGACCTTCGTTCTGCCGATGTTGGCTTCTTACCTTTCGAATACGACGGTGGAGCCACCGGGCTTCATTAGCCCCTACGGAGTCGCTTCAAGCTGTACCGACCCGAACTGAGTTAGTTTTTCCGCCTAGTCTGGCGAATGGAGCGGCCGCCTTCGGGCGGCAGCTTCATTTTTGCGTATCCTGGTTCGCGATATGATTGGGAAGCGCAACGTATTCCTAGTGGGCCCTATGGGCTCGGGAAAGACCGCCGTAGGCAAATGCCTTGCGCGGCTGCTGGGCGCCCCCTTCTATGACAGCGACGCACAGATCGAGCAGCGCACCGGCGTCGACATCTCATTCATCTTCGAGAAGGAAGGCGAAACCGGATTCCGGCAGCGCGAGCGTGAAGCCATCGATGCGCTGACGCAGCTCGAGCCCATCGTGCTTGCGACGGGCGGCGGAGCGGTGCTTCTGGAGGAGAACCGGCGTGCCTTGTCCGCCCGCGGCTTTGTCGTCTACCTCGAGACCTCCGTCGCGCAGCAGAAAAACCGGGTCCGCCGCAACCGCAATCGGCCCCTCTTGGCGGACGCCGATCCCACCCTGAAACTCACAGAGCTCATGCGTCACCGCGAGCCGCTTTACAGTGAGGTCGCGGACATCATCGTGCCGACGGACGGTCGCAAGGTGGGAGCGGTCGCGGCGGATATTGTGCGCGGCCTCGAGGAGCGCAGCCGCAGCTAGAGGCCCAGCCGGCAAAGGCTGGCGACTGTATACTCCCGAAGTTGCGCACGCCCCACTGCGTGCGGGTGCTGGCGCACGTGTATACCTACAGAGTCGAACTTGGACGTCGCAGCTATCCGATTCTCATCGGCGCTGGACTGATCGCCCGGCCGGATCTTTTCGATCAGCACCTCTTTGGCCGCGACGTGCTGCTCGTCAGCAACACCACTGTGGCGCCGCTCTATGCCGCTGCCGTGGTCGGCGCTTTGGGGTCCCGTCGCGTCGTTGAGGCCATCCTGCCCGATGGCGAGCATCACAAGACACTAGCGAACGTTTCGCGGCTCATCGACGTCCTGGTCGCCAACCGTTTTGGCCGCGATTGCACCGTTCTCGCGCTCGGCGGCGGAGTCGTCGGGGATATGGCGGGTTTCGCAGCCGCAACCTATCAGCGCGGCATCGCCTACGTGCAGATCCCGACGACGCTCCTTGCCCAGGTGGATTCCGCGGTGGGCGGCAAGACGGGCGTCAACCATCCAGGCGGCAAGAATCTTATCGGCGCATTTCATCAGCCGAATGCGGTGCTGGCGGATGTGCGCACGCTTGCGACACTGCCACAGCGCGAGCTGCGGGCGGGAATTGCGGAGGTCCTAAAATACGGGTTGATATGCGATGCACCCTTCTTCGATTGGCTCGAGGCGCATATCGATGGCCTGCTGGCGCGCGACCTCGAAGCGCTGACGCATGTGATTCGCCGCTCATGCGAGATCAAGGCGCAGATTGTCGGCCGCGACGAGTACGAGCACGGTGAGCGCGCCGTACTGAATCTCGGTCACACCTTTGCGCATGCGATTGAAGCGGCAACGGGCTACGACCGTTGGCTGCACGGCGAGGCCGTGGCGGCCGGACTCTTCATGGCCGCCACCCTGTCATATGAATGCGGCCTGATGCCGGCGACCGATGTCGAACGAATCAAACGGCTCCTCGTGCAAGCGGGACTTCCGATCGATGCGCACCAAGTGTCCGTTGCGGCAGCGCTTGAACACATGAAAATGGACAAGAAGGTTCAGGGTGGTCGTATTCGGCTCGTAGTGCCGCGGTCAATTGGTGAGTGCTTCATCAGCGTCGACTATCCCGATGCCGCCCTGCAGCGCACGCTCGCTGCCTGTTTCGGATGAGTCGCGTGAAAAGCCGCGCCACGGCCCGGCTCATGCTTGCACCCTATGCGGCGCATGAAGCGCACTCACGCGGCCGGCGGCATCCCGAACCCAAACCGGACTTTCGCAGCGAGTACCAGCGCGACCGCGACCGGATCATTCACTCGAATGCGTTCCGCCGGCTGGTCTACAAGACCCAAGTGTTCGTCAATCACGAGGGCGATCTGTACCGTACGCGCATTACTCATTCGATCGAAGTTGCGCAAATTGCACGCTCGGCCGCCGTGGCTCTGCGCCTGAACGAGGCTCTGACCGAGGCGGTGAGCCTTGCCCACGACTTGGGTCACACGCCCTTTGGGCACGCTGGCCAGGATGCCCTCAATGCCTGTATGCGTCGCTTTGGCGGTTTTGAGCACAACCTCCAGTCGCTGCGAGTGGTCGACGAGCTCGAGGAGCGCTATGCCGAGTTCCGCGGTCTTAATCTGACGTTCGAATGTCGCGAGGGCATCTTGAAGCACTGCTCGGTGCGCAATGCACGCGCTCTAGGCGAGCTTGGAGAACGCTTCATTCGTCGCCAACAGCCAAGCCTCGAGGCGCAGCTGGCCAATCTTGCCGATGAGATTGCCTACAACAATCATGATGTCGATGATGGTATCCGTGCCGGCTTCATCGACTTTCGAGATCTGAGCGATGTGCGCCTCTTTCGGCGCGAGTACGATGTTGTGACTGCCCTATATCCGGATCTCGGCGAGCGCCGGCTGGTGTACGAGATCGTTCGCCGGATGATCAATTTCGTGGTGACGGATCTCATTAACACGACGCAAAGCCGCCTCGATGACGCGCGACCGAAGTCAATAGAAGACGTTCGGCGTCGGGCCAAGCCGCTCGTCGGTCTGAGTGATGCCGCTCGTGCGGAACACGACGAGCTCAAGAGGTTTCTCCGGGAACGTGTCTACAGGCACTATAAGGTGCTCCGCATGACGACTAAGGCGAGGCGCGTGTTGAAGGAGCTATTCGATGCGTTCTTCGATGATATCCACCTGATGCCAACGGAACACTTGGATGCCGCGCTTCGGAGTGAGAAAGATCACGGAATGTCGGGGAGAGCGCGTGCCGTGGCGGATTACGTCGCAGGCATGACAGACCGATACGCTATTCTCGAGCACCGCCGGCTGTTCGACCCCGCGGAAAGGACGTAATTCGCCGCGTCTCTCTACTGAATTCGGAAGCGGACCTCCCCATATGGCTGCGCCGAGGTGCGACGACGTCGACCGCATGTGCGGGCGGTGAATCGCCAAGCCTTAGCCGTTAACCTCCTGTTTTTATTAGAATTACTGACTAACGCAAGCTAAGCCACCGTCAGATCCTAAGACATCAGATTGACATAAGCTATTGAGTCGCTTAGCGTTATGTCACACCGGGGGACGTGCAAGAACGTGAATAAGACCGAGAAGGAAGCGGTCCTAGATGTGTTCGCTGGGCTGCTGCGTTCACTCATGCCCGTCGCATTTGAATACGGCATTTCTGCTGGCGAGGCCTCAGGAGCGGTGCGGAGAAGTTATATCGAGGCCCTGGAGGCGCGGCTACGAGAGCAGAACAGGCCGACCACCGACTCGAGACTTGGAGTTATTTCAGGATTGCCGAAGGCGGATGTCAGTGCGCTTCGAGAAGCGATGCGGGTAGGTGCGGCGCTTAGCATACGAACAGCGGCAAGTTTGGATCAGATCACAAGTGTTCTAACGGTATGGCAGACAAATTCAAATTTTTCAGGCGCATATGGATTAGCGATGGATCTTGACTTGGCCGAAATGCCGGGTTCGCCGCGGCGTACTTTTGCAGATCTCGCACAGACGGCGTGTCCAGGCGTAGATAGAGATTCTCTGCTAGACGAGCTTCTGGCAGCCGGGTCCGTCGAGGTAGTCGACGGCACGACGGTTAGGTGCTTGTCGCGCTCATACGTTCCGCGCGGAGCCGACGTCACTCGCATCGAGAGGATGGGTAGGTTTTTGGCCGTCGCTACAGGGAATTTTGTCCACAATCTTTTGCGATCACCGGACGAGCCTTCGTACTTTGAGCGCACAGTAATCTCGGATGAAGTGCTTACTGAGAATGGGCGAGACAAATTTCTAGCGATGGCCGCTGAGCGCGGCGAGGAATTGACTACAGATCTGGACACGTTTTTGACGGGCCTTCTGCCGGCTGAACGCGGGACGTCCGGGAAGAAATATGGTGTGGGTATATACTTTTTTGAAGAGGCAACCTTAGGACACCCAGAAGTACAAGCGCACACATCTGGGGTAGATAGTCTGGGCGACGGCCGCAAGACAAATGCGAATGACGAAGTTGATGTCCTTAATACCGTGCGGCGAAAATAAATATTTTAATCAGGAGCGGAAGATGAAGAAGTTAGTTTGTGCAGGTGCAACGATCGCAATGTTAGTGGGCGGAGCAGCGGCCTCTGCAGGTGTTAGCGGCGGCGGCAAGACCAGCGGCGTTAGCGGCGGCGGCAAGACCAGCGGCGTTAGCGGCGGCGGTTAATCAAAAGGCCGGCCCCGGGTATCCTGCGGCGGCCTGCGCGCGGAAAGTGGTGTGGGTGCTCTCTTGCCAATGTGTTTAGCCATTGGGGAGACCCCACAATCCACCCGCTATCGCACCCGAGCGAGCTTACTATCTAGACGTGCCTTAACCGCACTTTCCTAGACTTTCTTGAGCAATGCTTTTCGCTCAGTCGATTTAATGTCGCGGGGCTATACCCTCGCTCTTGATGCAAGTTCCAGCCTACTGATACTCAAGCACCAAGGTGGTGACGTCGGACGTCTCAATCACCTCCTGCGCGAAGCTATTCAGCGGCTCGTCACATTCGCTCGCGAGCCTTTACACCAAATTAACGAACTCCGAATCGTGCGGAGGACCTCGGGCCTATGCTGTTAAAGACAGCTTTCCCCCGGCGGATTGGAATCAGCTACGTGCTACGGCATAACCTAGTTCCGCGTTGGGACAGGTCACCAGGAAGGTACGGACCAGCTCAACAGTCCAAGCCATCTAGCCGTGAATTTAGATGTTTGTGATCTGCCGATTTGGCGCACGCGCGTAAACTCGCCTCTTCAGCCCGCCTGCTTATCGCCGCGCAGAGGCTCGAGGACCAACGACTTGTCGTTGCGTATGAATATCGGTACATCTTCGTCAATAATCCTGGCTTGTGCATTTATCAGGCGCGTGTTACTTCCTTAATATTCATGAACAATTGGACATATAGCTATGGATGGACGACGCGCGCGGTCCGTCCTGACAGAGAACATTTTCTACCCAAATCGCGCACAAGCTTCCCAGTAACTCATACCGACGTGTTCGCTGTACTGCATCCGAGATGAAGGCGTTCAATACCACCAAACCAGCACATCGTCGTTTGGTGCGACGCGATGTTCAAGTCAAAGAGTTGCTCACGGAACTAGCGGTTGTACTACTGCAAGCGGGCATTACGCCGAAGCACTTCGGGGAGCTAGCAAAGCAAGCTTTCGTAGAAGCTGCCGGAACACTTTCAAAATTTCGAAATGGCAAAATCAATCGATCACGTGTCGCCGTGATGACTGGGCTCAGTCGTGCCGAAGTGAAAAGGCTCTTATCCGGGGCACTATCGACGACAGCTTTAATACCCGCTCAACAAAGTCGCGGCGAACGAGTCATATCTGGGTGGATGTCCGATCACCGGTTTCTAGATGGTCGAGGGCACCCGCAACGACTGCCGATTTCAGGCACCAGAGTTTCATTCACATCTCTTGTAAGGAAGTTTGGTGGCGACGTGCCCCATCGCGCGGTACTCGAAGAGCTGCGCCGATTACGTGTAGTACGACAAGTTGGCAACAGCTTGGAACTGGACGCCCGCAGACAACTGCCGAACGGCCAGGCCGCTGCCTCGCTGTCGACATTAATACCAGTGTTAATTGACGGGATTCGGGTCGCGGGAAAAGCTGCGTCCTCCGGGACGGATCCACTTATTCACAGATTGACACTGACAGCGCGCGATCTGCTTGAGCTGGCCCGGCTGCAGGACCGAGCAGCAGTGGGCATAAGCTCTTTGCTCGATGGTCTTAGAGGCTCGCTTCAACCCGGCATGTCCTCGCCTGAATCCAATAAGCACTCTCTTACAGTCACCGCGTTCGTTGTAAAACAAACAACGGAAAAGCGAAGACCAGGATAGAGCGATTCTGCGGCCCGCCTTAGATAATTTTATTTGAACTTGAATTGCAAAGGAGGCGACCCGAACGGGCTCGATACGTATGACGCACCCGGCAAAGCGGACAATGGATTACTATGAGAAGCTCCTGACTGCAGTATTTGAGTTCATGATAATCGGCGGTATGCGGAGTCCCGCTATTTTGCAAGTTGCTACAAGAGCAATGCGGAATGCTGAAGCGGAGAACTCACTTCTATCGCCTAGCAAAGACGTCGACCTGGCCTTCGCTGGGATGATTCTAGACGCATGGCATCGTAACCGTCGATACGTCGATAGTGCCGCGCAACCGAAAGCCATTCCACTGACAGGGAAGACGCCAAGTGTCGAGGCCCTGATACGAGCCGAGCGTGTTGCCGGCGATCCAGTAGCAATGGTGCAGCGACTCAAGTCGCTAAAGTTGATAGTTCGTTGCGGTCGCGGTCGCTATAAGCCAGCTAACCGCTTTGCGATAGTCGCGGAGCCTAACTCACTTGTGCAGCAGCACGCAGTCCGATCGTTATCGACACTGCTAAAGACTATTAAGGAGAATTTGGCGACGCCTAGGGCTTCTCGAGGGCTTATTGAGCGCACGGCGGAGGTTCCGGATCTACCGGTCGAATGCGTTGCAGAGTTTCGTGATTTTGCGCGGTCGCAGGGATGGGCTCTGTTGAGCACGTTGAATGATTGGCTTGAATCGCGAAGAGCACGAGGAAAGGGAAGTAACGCTCGCGAAACTGTAGGAGCTGGGGTCCACGTGTTCGCGTATCTTGGAAATCCTACTCGCCGACGCTTTAACGCAAAACGCTAAGTAGAGGACCTATTCTCCTCTCTCAAGCTGCGCCGAAGTATTTTCCCGACATTCGATTTTGGCAGTTCGGATCTAAAGTACACGTGTTTGGGGACTTTGTAGCCAGTGAGCGATTGACGGCAAAAATTGATCAGGGCAGCCTCCGTAAGATTCGGGTCTTTACGTACGACGAACAGGGCGACAACTTCGCCTGAGTGCTCGTCCGGCATGGCAATCGCGGCTGCCTCAAGGACGCCGGGATGAGCAGACGCAACGGCCTCTACTTCGTTGGGATATACGTTGAATCCTGACACCAGGATCATGTCCTTCTTGCGATCCTCAATGTAGACGTGACCACCCTCGCTCAGACGGCCGACATCGCCGGTGCGCAGCCATCCGCCGGGAAGCATTACTTTCGCAGTCTCATCTGGACGGTTCCAGTAACCGCGCATCACCTGCGGGCCTCGCAGACATATTTCACCAACCTGATTGACGGATAGATCGTTGCCGCCATCGTCCTTGATCGAGATTTCAGTTGAAGGGATAGGCAGCCCAACCGATCCGTTAAATGGTTCATCTATGCGATTGATGCAGCCAGCGGGAGATGTTTCTGTCAGGCCCCAAGCCTGGGTAATCACTTTTCCGGTGACATTCTGCCACCGTTCGGCAACGGAGGCTTGCACCGCCATGCCTCCGCCAAGTGTTACTTTTAGTTGGCTGAAATTGACGCTTGCGAATGCTGGCGCGTTCAGCAGCGCATTGAAGAGTGTGTTGACGCCGCTAAAAAAACTGAATGGATATTTCTTCATTGCGCCAATGACAGCAGGCAAATCGCGCGGATTGACGATGAGGATGTTTCGCCATCCGAGCGACAGGAACAATAGACAGTTCGCCGTCAGTGCAAAGATATGGTACAGGGGCAAAGGGGTGAGGAGTGTTGCAGGCTCGCCGGCGAACACTGGCCTGACCCACGCCCGTGCCTGCAGCACATTCGCAACGACATTCCGGTGCGTGAGCATGGCGGCTTTGGAAACTCCGGTCGTGCCGCCGGTGTACTGAAGAAAGGCGAGGTCATCGGGCCGTACATCGACTTCCGCAAGACCTAAGCGCTTGCCGTCCGCTAGTACGGCGCGCAACCCGCGCGACCGGGCGATATGCCATCGGGGCACTTGCTTGCGAATCCGACGCACGACGTAGTTGACGATCCACGACTTGGGAAATCGCAGCAAATCGCCCACGGCGGTGACGATGACGACGCGGATCTTGGTGCGGGCTATGACTTTCTGTAAAACATGGGCGAAATTTTCTAGGATGACGATCGCCTCTGCTCCCGAGTCTTGCAACTGATGCTCGAGTTCCGGTGGCGTATAGAGGGGATTGGTATTCACCACCACGAAGCCGGCGCGCAAGGCGGCGAGCAGCACGACGGGGTACTGGAGAAGATTCGGCAGCATGATGGCGAGCCGGTCGCCTTTCTTCAGGGTGGCCTCCGTTTGCAGCCAAGCTGCGAAGTGCTGCGACTTCGCGTCGAGCTCGGCGTACGTCATCGTGCGCCCCATTTGCACATAGGCGTCTTTATCGGCAAACCTGTTAAAGCTCTGTTCGGCGACCTCCTTAAGGGATTGGAACTCCCCGACATCGATCTCGGCTGGAACTCCGGGCGGATAGGACTTTAGCCAGATCTTGTCCATACGAGTCTCAACGCGCGGGAAGTAGAGGAAGTAGCCGCTGCCAGACCAGGTCGAGTATGAGTGGTGCGGCGCGGGCATTCGGGTGCATGCCGTCCGCCTGCATGAGATTCGGATTGAGGGCAACCGACTCGAGCAGGAAGGGCAGGAGAGGCACGTGATCGCGTTGTGCGAGATCCGTGTACATGTGAGAGAAATCGGCGGTGTAGCGCGGCCCGTAGTTCGGCGGCATTCGCATACCGATGAGCAGGATCTGCGCGCCGGCGGCGCGCGCCATTGCGATCATTTTTTCCAGATTGGCGCGAGTCTCGGGTACTGGTAGGCCGCGCAGGCCATCATTCGCGCCGAGTTCGAGGACGACCAGGGACGGCTTGTGTAGCTGCAGGGCGCGCGGTAATCGCTGCAGTCCGCCGCCCGAGGTCTCTCCGCTCACGCTGGCATTGACGACCGGGGTTACGTACCCTTGCGCCTGCAACCGTTTTTGCAGCAGCGGCACCCAGCCTTCTTCGGGGCGCAGCCCGTAACCCGCGCTTAAACTATCCCCAAACACCAGTATGGGCGAGGCCTGCGTGGCCATGCCCGGGACCGCAATGAGCCATAACCCGATGCCAAGCGCCCAGGCGCAGATCACCCGCGAAAGCGTTCTCAAGACCGATCACCTCACGAAGCAGGTTAACAGTCCCGAAGGACCGCTGACCATTGTCCAGGATGTATCTTTGGACATCGCAGCAGGAGAGTCGGTTGCGGTCGTCGGTCCATCCGGCGCGGGAAAATCCACGCTGCTCGCACTGCTGGCGGGCCTGGACGCGCCGACGTCCGGCAAAATCTGGCTCGCGGGAGCGGATCTTAGCGCTCTCGACGAGGACGGGCGTGCGCGCCTGCGGGCGCAGCGCGTCGGATTCGTGTTTCAGGCGTTTCACCTGGTGCCAGCGCTTACGGCGCTCGAGAACGTCATGCTGCCACTGGAGCTTGCCGGCCGCACGGATGCGCGCAGCGGCGCGCTCGCCGCGCTCGAGCGCGTCGGACTGGCAATGCGCAAAGGGCATTACCCGCGTCAACTCTCCGGAGGAGAGCAGCAGCGTATCGCGCTCGCGCGCGCATTTGTCACATCGCCCGCGGTGCTGTTCGCCGATGAGCCGACCGGCAACCTCGATACCGCCACCGGCGAACGCGTCGGCGCGCTGCTGTTCGAGCTGAATGCACACTCCCAAACGACGCTGGTCCTTGTGACACACGAACGGGACCTCGCCTCGCGCTGCCAGCGCACACTGCAGATGGAAGCTGGGCGGCTGCTGTAGCACATGCGCGCCCTGTCACTCGCCGTGAGGATGCTGGCGCGGGAATGGCGCTCGGGAGAACTCGGGGTACTGCTGCTCGCGCTCACGATCGCCGTTGCCTCATTGACCGGCGTCGGATTTCTGGTGAATCGCATCGGGGCGGCGGTCGATCTGCAGGCAACGGAGGTTCTCGCCGCCGACGTTCGTCTGGGCTCCCCACAGCCGATCTCGCAGGCGTCTCTTGATGAGGCGGGACGGCGCGGAGTGCTTGCGACGCGCAGTACGCGTCTGTTGAGCGTGGTGTTTCATGATGATCAGAGTCAGCTGACGAATATCCATGCGGTCAGCGCAGGCTATCCGCTCAGGGGGCACGTACTCATTGCCGATGAACCGTTCGCCAGGGGAGAGGCGGTCGCGGGTATTCCGCCGCGCGGTGAAGTATGGCCAGACTCGAGGCTCCTGGCGGCGACCGGCGCCCAAGTTGGATCGTCGCTTGCCATCGGTGCGGCAACTCTTCGCGTCGGTCACGTGCTCATTTCGCTCCCGGATCAGGGCGGAACATTTGCAGAACTTGCGCCAAGCCTCCTGATGAATCTGCAGGACCTGCCTGCCACGCAGCTCGTTCAGCCAGGCAGCCGCGTGAGCTACAGTGTGCTGTTCGCAGGCGATCGCACCCGCATTGACGATTTCAAATCCTGGCTGCTTCTCAACAAAAAGCCCGCCGAACGCTTGCGTGACATCCGGGATGCAAGCCCGCAGATCAAAAGTGCGACGGAGCGCGCGGGACGCTTTCTGAGCCTTGCAAGCCTCGTCAGCGTGCTGTTGTGCGCGATCGCGGTCGCTATGTCGGCGCGCCGCTACGTTCATCGGCGCCTCGACGTCGTCGCCTTGATGAAGACGCTGGGAGCGACGAGCGCGTTCACTTTGAGCGTCAGTGTATTGCAACTTATTGCAATCGCCTTCGTGGCAGCGGTGGCGGGTTCAGCGGTGGGATTTCTCGCTCAGGAATGGCTGCTGCGCGCGCTGAAGGGGCTGTTCAATACGCAGCTGCCACCCGCGAACTTGCTGCCGCTCGGCCTTGGTTTCATAGCGGCGATTGCTCTTCTCGTGGGCTTCGCGTTGCCATCACTTCTACAGCTCGCGCGCGTTCCGACCATTCGTGTACTGCGGCGCGACGTAGGGGCGCCGCCAACGCTGGTGCTGCTCGCCTTCGGCCCTGCGGTCGCCGTCATAGCGCTTCTCATCTATTGGGTAGTGCGCGATGTGAGACTGTTTCTCGATTTCACCCTGGGGCTCGCCGGCTTCATTGCGCTCGTGGCCGGCGCCGGTTGGATCCTCGTGCATCTGGCGGGGCGCCTGCGCGGCGGTGTCGGGATCGCCTGGCGCTATGGAGTCGCAAACCTAAGCCGCCGGCGTGCGGAAAGCGTCCTGCAGATCGTCGCGTTTGGAACCGGCATCATGGTTCTCCTGATGCTCGGTATTGTGCGCAATCACGTGCAGGACAGCTGGCGTCACAGCTTGCCGGAGGATCTGCCGAACTACTTTTTCGTCAACATCCCGCCGGATGAGCGCGCGCCGTTCATAGAGTTTCTCAAGGCGCGCGGCGCGCAAACCTCGCGCGTCCTGCCGATGATCCGCGGCCGCCTGACTGCGATCAACGACCGTCCGGTGGAAGGCGCGCAATCCGCCGGCGACGGCGAGAATTTCGCAGCGCGCGAACAGAATCTCACGTGGACTGCAGAGCTCGGCGCAGACAACAGCGTGGTCGCGGGTCGCTGGTGGAACCGCGAGGACTTCGGAAAACCGCTCGTGTCTCTTGCGACGGAGTTCCAGGAGTCGCTGCACGTGCGCGTGGGCGATCGGCTTACGTTTGATATCGGCGGAGAGAGCGTTGCAGCGACCGTCGCCAGTATCCGCAAGGTGAAATGGGACAGTTTCCAGCCGAATTTCTTCATCGTATTTGCTCCCGGCGTCATCGATAACACGGCCGGAACCTATATGACGAGCGCTTACTTCCGGCCGGCCGGCGCCATTGCACTTGCGCAGCTCGCGCGACGCTTCCCCAGCGTCTCGATATTCGATATCGACGATCTGCTCGCACGCGTGCGCTCGGTTGTGGACAAGGCCGTCTTCGCCGTGCAGAGCGTTTTCGTTTTCACCGTCTTCGCCGGCCTGACCGTGCTGCTCGCCGCCGTTCAGTCGAGCCGCGATGAGCGGCGTTTCGAGAGCGCCATGCTGCGCACGCTCGGGGCGAGCCGCAAAGTGGTGCTGCAGGGAGTGCTCGCGGAGTTCACGGTATTGGGATTGCTTTCGGGATTGCTGGCGTCGGTGGGGGCATCGATTGCAGGTTATTTTGTCGCCACGCGGGTGCTAGCGCTGCCTTACGGATTTGACCCATCTGTGTGGGCATTGGGCCTTATCGGTGGCGCCGTGCTGGTGGTCTTTAGCGGCTGGCTTGCCACCCGCTCGGTCGTGAATCAGCCGCCGCTCGCGACGCTGCGTGCCAATGGCTGATCCGGTCTAATGCTCGATGCCAATGGTGATCCAGGCATCCGGTTCCGGATCACCGCGCCACGTCAGCCCGTCAATCGTAAATTGGTAGATTCCTGGCCCGAGCGCAGAGCTATTGAGCGCGAGATGCAATTGACCGTTGGAATCTTTCATGATGTTGTGGAGTATCGCGACCCGGCCTTGATCGACACGGTCGATCGTTACCCGAAAGGCTCGATACGGCGAGCGGGTCATATCGATGTGTAGTTCGTCAAGCTCCGCCGGTGTGCCGCCGAGCGTAATCGCCGGCGTGTTCGAGCTGCCCGTGCGGCTGGGCACCAGCCGAATCGTGCGCGTGGTGGCGGCAGGCTCGAGCGGCTGCTCGGCGATGGCTGCTTTGAGTTTCGTGATGCTGCGGGTCTTGTCTGCACTTGCGCTGCCGACAACGGCGAGCGTCACGGCAAGTAGAAGAACCGCCGCGGCCAGGCCAATCAGGAGCTGCGGCTTCTCCCAGAACTTCTTCGGCGCCTGCTGCCACGGCTCAGGCTTGCCACTCGCCTCGAGAAGCCGCAATCCCGCATTGACCCGTTCGGGGAGGCCGATCTCATCGAGGAGATCGGGTTCCGCATGGCAGAAGCGCTCGAAGTCGGTCGCACCCTTGATCGGCAGCTTACCGGAGAGATAGCGCTCGACGATCTGGTTGCGAGCGATAAAGTCTCGGTCCATGAGTGGCGTTATGGCCGCAACTACACCGGCAGCGCCTGTGGACGATGTTCCCGCCGCCTGCTCTGTAGGCCGCTCGGTCGCCGGCGATTCAGCCTGCGGCTGCGGTTCAGTGGGGGCTGTGGCTTCCTTCATTGGGGTCTGCCGAGGTGAGGGTTCATCCGTGCGGCTCATGCGTCATGACCATCGTATCTTGCAGAGTCGCCACCAGGCGACATGCGGCATGGCTCACAGAACACGTGCCTGGAATCTGTCGTTGGCGATGCGGCCCACATTACCAGGGATGCCGCGGCCTGTTATGTTGCGTCGCAACATCTGAAGATACATTGTCTAATCAAACGCTCCATCAATACCCTGTCGCGCGGCCATCGAGACCTCAAGCAGGCAAGCCCTTCGAGGTACCGCGTTTTGGTCGACCATCGCCCCATCGATCGAAGTTTCAAATCGCGACTGGAATTTCTGCTTCAATCCACAAGCGCCGAAGGGCTCCTGCGCAAGCAGGTCGAACGCCCCCCCGTCGCCAACCTGCGCCATTCCAGCAGTCCGTTTCGGTCGATCACGGATCAAAAGACCGGCACGCCGGCGCAGGCGGCATGCCGGGTTCGTAATCACGTAGAATCCCACGCCCACACTCGGAGGATATCGCGATGCGCCACGTCATTTCGCTTTTCGCCATGGCCCTTGCCACCGCAACGATGGCGGCTGCGCCGTCGGCCGTCGATCCGGCGCTTACGGCAGTGATCGCGAGCAACCAACGCACCGACACCTTCGTCGCGCGCGACGCCGCGCGGCACCCCGCTGAGGAATTGACGTTCTTCGGCGTCAAATCCGATGCGAACGTCGTCGAGCTGTGGCCGGGCGGCGGGTACTGGACCGAGATCCTTGCACCTTATCTCGCGGCCAGCGGCCACTATACGGCCGCGCTGCCGCCGACTAAGAACGGTGGCGAGGACAGCAGCACGGTCGTGCAGTGGCGCGCCCGGATCGCACCGCAGGCGGCCCGCTTTGGAACGATCAAAGAGACCACGCTGGGCTCCGGCCATTTCGAGATCGCCCCGCCTGCGTCCGCCGATCTCATTGTGACCTTTCGCAATCTCCATAATTGGATGGGAGGCGGTTACGCAGCCGAAGCTCTTGCAGCCTGTTTCCGCGCGTTGAAGCCGGGCGGCGTTCTCGGGATCGAGGACCACCGTGGCAGCAACGCTAAGCCACAAGATCCGCTCGCGAAGAGCGGCTACGTACGGCAGGACTACGCGATCAACCTCGTAAAGCAGGCGGGCTTCGAGTTTGTGGGCTCCTCGGAAGTGGATGCCAACCCCAAGGACACCAAGGACTGGCCAAGTGGCGTATGGACGCTGCCACCCACGCTGACGCTTGGGGAAAAGGACCGTGCGAAGTACGTCGCGATCGGCGAGGCCGACAACTTCGTGCTGAAGTTCAGAAAGCCGAAGCACTCATGAGGCGCGTGCGCTGCCGCCCGCAGTTGAGGTTCGCCGTCAGCCCGCCCCCGATCCTTTGAGGAAATACTCCACCTTATCCCGATAGGTGCGCGACATCTTGAGCTCGTGCGCGCCTTCGAGCGTCAGGAAGTATTCGCCGTTCATGTGAGCGCGCAAACTTTTGACGCGGCGCAGATTGACGATGGTGGAGCGGTGTACGCGCTGGAATAGCCGCGGGTCGAGAATGTCCTCGAGCTCCTTCATCGTGCCACGCAGAATGTGCGTTTGACCGCTTGCGTGGATGCACATGTAGTCTCCCGCCGCGTCGATCCACTCGATCGATGCGATCGGTACGCGCACGATCTCGCGGCCCTGCCGGATCGGCAGAATCTCGGCGTGCGGCCGCGCAACCGCCGCACGGCCGTGCTCGAGAAGCTCCTCGAGTGCTACTTCCCCGCACCCGGTGATCTCTGCGATCAGTCCGAAAAGTCGATCGCGCTGCTGAATCGCGTCACGGGTGCGAATATGAACGCGTACCTTCTCGAGCGTTGCATCGAAACGCTCGTCGTCGATGGGCTTTAGGAGGTAATCCACGGCTCGCGTCTCAAAGGCGCGAATGGCGTATTGGTCGTACGCGGTGACGAACACGACCAGCGGCAGAGACTCGCTGGGAACTTGGGCGAGGAGTTCGAATCCGGACAGGCCCGGCATCTGAATGTCGAGAAACAAGAGGTCGGGCTTGTGGCTGCGGATCGCGGGCAGTGCATCGCGCGCGCTTGCGCACTGCGCGACGACTGCGAAGTCCGGCGCGTGCTGCAGGCGCAGCTCGAGCCCGCGACGCGCGAGCGCTTCATCGTCGACAATGACTGTCGAGATCTTCGCATCCATCCTTACGCGGTCTCCAGTGGCAGCGCCATTTCAACGTGCAGGCCGGGCTGGGAGTTTAATACGGCGAAGCGGTGACTTTCTCCATAAAGAACTGCGAGCCGCTCGCGCGTGTTGCGCAAGCCTACGCCGCGACTGCCGCTCTGCAGCAGGCCTTCACGCATGCCGGGACCGTCATCGATCACGGCAAGTTCCAGCATGGCGGCGCGCGTGCGCCCTTCGATGCGAATCATGCCTCCGTTCTCGCGCGGCGAGATCGCGTGTTTGACCGCGTTTTCGATCAGAGGCTGCAGCAGCAGGCTCGGCAGAAGAGCTTCAAGAGCGCCCTCCTCGATGGCGTACTCGAGCCGCAGCCGCTCGCCAAAGCGCAGCCGCTCGGTATTGAGATACAGATCGAGAGATTCTATCTCCTTGCGCAAGGTGACTTTCTTCATCGGATCCTGATCGAGCGTATAACGCAAAAACTCTGCCAGGCGCGCGACGGCATGGTTCGCGATGCGATTCTGATTGTCGAGGATGAGCGTAGAGATGGCGTTCAGCGTATTGAACAGAAAGTGGGGGTTCAACTGATAGCGCAGCATCTTCAGTTGCGCTTCCTGTGCAAGCGCGGTTGCTTTCAGCGCCGCTTCGCGCTGTTGCTGCAACGACTCGTAGTACTTGATTCCGAAGTACAGAGTGCTCCAGCACAGCAAGAGATACGTCGTCGACAGCGATCCTTCCAGGACCTCGAATAGGGTCTTGAACTGCCAGGTGGGCTCGACGAGATACTTGTAGGCGAGATTGATCACGACGCGCAGCGCAAGGGCGGTTGCATAGCAGGAGGCCAGCACTCCGACAATCATCGTTCGCAGTGGCCGTCCCCAAAGCCTGCGGTAAATGGGGCGCAAGGGCATGGACAGAACGAACCCGGAAACGGCAGCGATGGCGATGACCTGCTGATAGGCCACCGGCTGCGCCTGCAGCAGGGCACCAAAGTATTGGCTGATGGCATAAGCGCCCCAGCCCGCGGCGTGCAGACTCCAAAAAAGCGCATTGCGGTTGGAACGCAACTGTTCGAGCGTCATCTGCTTTACCGTCGGAGCACGGAAAAACGCGGGGAGTGTCCCCACAATATCCAAGCTTAGGGCACAAGTCGAAGTACGGGTGTGCGTCGCGCCTGGGTTGAGCGCGCGATTCGGTCGCTTCGTCGCGGATCAGCGCGCTTTGCGACGTGCAGCGCTTGGCGGTTTCGTGCAGCCCGCCGGGGCCGCCAGCGATTCGAGCGGCAGCGGTCGATCGAGGACAAAGCCCTGCGCAAGATCGCATCCTACGGCCGTGAGCCACTGCAGGGCGGCTTGGGATTCGACACTTTTGGCGACGCAGTGGATCCCCAGTACTTTGCAAGCCTGGGCGATGGCAACGACCAGCGCCTGCGAGAGCTTGTCCTGCAGCGCTGACGAGGTCAGTCGCGCGTCGATTTTAACGAGCCGCAGCGCGGGCGAGCGCAAAAATTGCAGCGTGTGTGGGGCGAGCGAGAAATTGTCGAGGACCACGAAGCAGCCGATCTTTTCGCAGGTGGCGATAAAGCGCTCGACCGGGGTTGGACATTGTGAGCAGGCCTGCTCAGCGATCTCGAAGCCGATACATTGAGCCGCGACGCCGGTACCTGCCAGGTCGGCGGGCAGCCGGTGCAGAAACTGCGGATCCTCGAGCGCGCCGATTGATAGGTTAATGGAGAAGCTCGCAGGTTCCGCGTCCCACACCACGGGATTCTCTCCGAGCCAGGTCAGAAGCTGCTTGAGCACGAGGCTGTCGAGCGCGGCTCCGTCAGGGCCACGCGTCGCGGGAGCGATGAATGCGGCCGGTACCTGCTTGCGCGCGACCTCGCGCCGGGAGCGCGCCAGCACCTCATAGCGCCGTGTGCGGCCGCCCGAGCGCAGCTGGGTCAGCTGCTGCACGTCCAGTATCAAATCCGCCGCCTGCTCCTGATCAGTCATGGAGTTTGCAGTGGCGGCGGCGGGCGGCGCTTTGGGCTGCACTTTGGGCGGCGCGAAGGCGACCGGCGGCGCTTTGGGCCCCGCGGGGGGCTCAGGCGTGAGCTCGATAGTCAGCACTTCGTCGGTCTTCTTGGCAGTGAGAACCGTGGTCGTCTCCGGCTGCGCGGCAGTAAGGATCGGCAGAGATCCGGACATAAGCGCAAGCTCAGGTACGGATACCGAGCCGGTGCTCGTCGCAACGTCCAGCTGCGCCACCGTGCTCGTGGCGCCCGCATTTCCGCCCCTGACGCGCAGCAGCACGGCAATTTTCTGCAACGCCGCACGTAGTGGCGCAGTCACAGACTGCATCGGCGCTTCGCCCTTCAATGATTTGGGGTCGGCCAGGATCATGGCGAGCCCCACGAGGTCGCCGCGCGGCGCGCGCACCGCAAGCAAGATGGCGCTGCGCCCGTCATCGAGGGTGCGCGTCAACATAGGCTTGTTCTCGGCCGCACGCAGGGTGTCGATGCCATCGACGACCACGCTATGTTCATCCGGCCCCAATGCGCCTTCACTCAGCCAGAGTACATCGCCCCCACTGTTACAGATGGAGAGGGAGTGCACGCGCATCGGCGGCAGAGCGGCGCGCAGCTGCCGTCCCAACGTCTCGGCAGTGACCCTGTCATCAGTGGAAGTCTTCGGCGCTGTCTTGGCGCTTGGGAGTGGCAAGGAAATATTCCGTCCGTGAGCTGGGCACGCAGCATGGCAGGACGGCGTCACATTGAACGTGATTCCGCTCGCGTTTGTATCCGATCGGCGACTCTACGCCAGTTTCTGTAAAATCGAGCGCTACATGCCGAGAAAGTCCCGCTTGCCGAGCTCAATCCCGTTGTGGCGCAGAATCGCGTAGGTTGTGACGACGTGAAAATAAAAGTTGGGTAGTGCCCAGGTCCTAAGAAACGGCAGCCCTTTCATCTCAAGAGTGCGCTCGCGCATCGGGATTTTGATGTCGCGATCTTCGGAGCCGTCGATCGCACTTGCCGGAATACTTTTCAAATGAGCGATCGTGCGTGCGACGCGCGTGCGTAGCTCCTCGATCGTCGACTCATTGTCTTCCATGCGCGGCGGCTCCTGCCCAGCAAGCCGTGAACTGCCACCTTTTGCCATGTCGCAGGCGATCTGGATTTGTCGCGACAGCGGCAGCATGTCCGGGGCCAGGCGGGCATTGACCAACACCCCCGGGTCGAATTTTTTCTCAGCCGCGTACTTAAGCCCCTTATCCAGAAGCGACGACAAAGTCCCAAGCATCGGTAAGAAGGTCTCCACCGACATCGAATACATCGAGATTTTCATTGCGGCATCCTACGTGTATGGATCAGACAATTTTACAATACGTTCTGGCGTCGGTGCTTCGCTGATGAAACAATGAGGCCTGAATCCGCTCTAATTGTTAGTTTAATGAATGAACTCTGGGCTCCCGCGCAGCTAGCGCTTCTGGCGAAAGTGGTCGACCTCAACGGCTTTTCGGCCGCGGCGCGCAGTTTAGGCGTACCGAAAGCGGCTGTCAGCCGCTCGGTGGCGGACTTGGAAAAAGCGCTGGGGGTGCGAGTGCTGGAGCGCACGACGCGCCGCATCGCACTTACTGCGGCCGGTCGGCTGATTTATCCGTACGCCAAGCGCGTCGTCGCGGAAGTGGATGCGGCACGCGCGCTCATCGCAAGACTGCATGCGCCCGTTGGCGGCCCGCTGCGCGTCGCGGCAGAGCCGACCTATGGACGCGCGCTGCTCGCGCCCCTGGTGCCGCGCTTTCTTGAAAGCTTTCCCGACGTGCCCCTCGAAGTGGTCCTGCAGCCGATCGACGCGCAGGACTCCTGGGACGTCGCCATCCGTGCAGGCTTGCCCGCGGAAGTGAACCTTGCGCACCGCTTGCTGGGTGCGCCACCCGCCGTGCTGTGTGCAACCCCGTCCTATCTGCAGCAGCACGGCTCGCCCGTGCGTCCCGAGGATCTGCGCCAACACGACTTGCTGACTCCGGGCACCGACTCACCCGAGTATCGTCTGGAGCTTGCACGCGGCTCGCAGCGCGCCGAGGTGCGTGTGGCCCCAAAGCTCACCATCAATGATCCGGCAGTACTTCACGGGGCATGTGCCGCGGGTCTGGGTGTGGCGCTCTTGCCGGAATTTCTATGCCGCCAGGGTCTGGCGACGGGCCGTCTGAAGCTGGTGCTGCCGGATTGGACGCTCGCGCCGGCGGCAATGCTCTATGCCGTCTATGCCGCAACGCTCGAAGCTGACGCGCGCGTGCAGCGCTTCGTCGAGTTTCTGGCGGCTAATATCGTACCGGCACTCGCATCTGTGCGTTCGTCTGGGGCATTCTCTACGCCGCGTTCGCCGTGAGGAGGCTTGATGTATCGCGCACCCATCAGGGAGCTTCGTTTCGTCCTGGATGAACTCCTCGGCGCTGGAGGCCTGAGTGCCTACCCTGAGCTTGCGGAGTACACCTCCGAGACGGCCGAGTCGATTTTGGCGGAGGCGGCGCGCTTCGCGGAGCAGGTGCTCGAGCCCCTCAACCAGAGTGGCGATCGCGAGGGCGCGCGCTGGACGCCCGCCGGCGTCGTGACACCGCAAGGCTTTGCCGCGGCCTACCGGCAATTCGTCGAGGCGGGCTGGCCGCAACTCGGAGCGGATCCCAAATACGG
>PLIX01000171.1 GCA_003140135.1 Gammaproteobacteria bacterium | reverse complement strand
CGAGCGCGTTGGTCGTGGCGCCCGCCTGCGCATCGAGCTGTGGAAGCTGCGCTTGATCGCGAGCGAGCTGCGTGCGCTCCTGGTTCACATCAACTTCATTGGCAAGACCCGCGCTCTGGCGCGCCGACGCGAGCTGCAGCAGCTCAGCTTCGTGGTCGATGGATGCGGCGATCACGGCGTGGCGCGCCTGCAGCGCACGCAAGGTCAGATAGTCGTTCGCCACTTCAGCGCTCAGGCTGACCTCGCCATCGCGCAGCTGCCACACCTGCGCCTGCGTGTTGGCGCGCGCGGCCTCGACCGCGCTGCGCACCCCGCCGAACAAGTCGATTTCCCAGCTCGCGTCGAGCGCCAGTGCATAGACGTGCAGGTTGGTGCTGGAATCTGTGCTGGCCGGCGCGCCACCGCCGGCACTGCCGCCCGTAAGACCGGCCAGCGGATTCGATTTCGAATATAGCCGCACCCCCGCGCCGGATGCGCCAACCGAGGGCAATCCGGCCGCGCCGGCGATCACCTCCTGCTCGCGCGCCTGACGTATCTTTGATACCGCGCTCTTAAGATCGAGGTTCGATTGCAGCGCCTTCGCGACGAGCTGCGTGAGTTCGGGATCGGCAAATCCCCGCCACCATTCATCGAGATTCGGCTCTGCAGAGGTGGGCGCGGCTTGAAAATGTTCAGGCATTGGCAGATCGGGCTTTTTGTAATGCGTGGCCACGGTGCAACCTGATGCAGGCAGCACCAGCGCCGCGAGCGTGATCAGCACTCGCTGCGGATGCATGCGCCGCTCGCCGCTCATGAAGCGGCCCTCGTGGGACCGCCCGCCTTGGAATCACGCCGGAAGAGGAAAATCGTCGGTGTGATAATCGCCACGAACACCATGAGCACCCAGAAGCAGTCGATGAATGCGAGCATGCTCGCCTGCTTCAGCAGCGTCTGATAGACGAGCCCCACGGCCATTTGAGCCGCCTGGAGCTGCGATACACCGCGACCGACGAGCTCGCGGGTAATGTGTTCAATCCCGGACCTGTACAGCGGGTTCAACGGATTGAGGGTTTCCGTGAAACGCGCCTGGTGGAACTGCTGGCGCGTGGCGAGGAACGCTTGCACCGCCGAAATGCCGATGCTGCCGCCGATATTGCGCCCGACATTGAGGAGCGCCGAAGCCTGGCCGGAGGCGCTGCGCGGCAGGCCGATGTAGGCGATGGTCGTGAGCGGTACGAACATGAATGGAATGCCGAGCGCCTGCCACATGCGCGCCATGGCCGCGTCCTCGAAGGACATCTGGGTGTCAAGACGCGTCATGTTCCACAGCGCGAATGTCTCCACGACGAGCGCAAAGCCCAACAGGTAGCGCGCCGGGACGCGGTTCGAGAGGACGCCTGCGATCGGCATGGCGAGCAGCGTGACGGCGCCACCCGCAGTCATCGCCATGCCCGCCGAGGTGGCCGTGTAACCCAGCACCTGCTGCAGCAGCTGCGGCATGAACTGCGTGGTGCCAAACAGAATGACGCCCACGATCATGATGATGAACGTCGCAGCGGCAAAGTTGCGGTTCTTGAAGAGCGTNNGTGATCTCCAGAGCCCCGAGCCCCACCGCGACCAGCATAAATCCGACCGAATCGAGCCGGATGCCGCGCCGCCAGCGTTGCTCGCGTTCCTCCACGAGCACCTTGGGCTCATCGACGAAAGCCTGCACCAGCACCAGGGAGAGCGCGCCGACCGGTACATTGATAAGAAAGATCCAGTGCCACGAGAAATGATCCGTGATGAAGCCGCCCAGCACCGGACCTATCGTCGGCGCGAGGATCACCGTGAACCCGAACATGGCCATTGCCTGCCCACGCTTCTGCGGCGGAAAGGTGTCCACCAGCATGGATTGGGTCGACGGCTGCAGACCGCCGCCCGCGAGTCCCTGCACGATGCGCGCGCCGATGAGGAACGGCAGATTGGGCGCGAGGCCGCAACACAGGGACGCGAGCGAAAAGAGCGCGACACTCCCCATGTAATAGCGCTTGCGCCCGATGGTGTTTGACAGCCAGCTGCTGAGCGGAATCACGATGGCGTTGGCAACGAGGTAGCTCGTGAGCACCCATGTCGCCTCATCGTAGGTCGAGGAGGTCGCGCCTGCGATGTGGCGCAGCGACACGTTGGCAATCGCCGTATCGAGCACCTCCATGAAAGCCGAAATGGAGATGACGGTTGCAATGAGCCACGGATTGCGATTACCCGCCGCCGAGCGCTCGCCCGTCCAGCCTCCCTCGCCCGCCCCGCCGCCCTGCTTTGCCTCTGCCACGTCCAAATGTCCGTGCGAATCAGCGCACCTGCACCCTCGGTTCCACGGACATTCCCGGGCCGAGAACACAGTCGCGCGGTATGCGGTCGAGGATGATCTTCACCGGAACGCGCTGAACGACTTTGACGAAATTGCCCGTGGCATTCTCTGCGGGCAGCAGTGCGAAAGCCTGCCCGGAGCCGCGCTGAATCGAGTCCACGTGCCCGGCCAGCTTCACTTTCGGGCAGGCATCGACGGCGACCTCTACGGATTGCGCGGGGCGCATGAGCGCAAGTTGGGTCTCCTTGAAATTCGCCGTTACCCAGAAGTCCAGCGGCACGAGTGCCATCAACTGCTGCCCCGGCGCGACGTAACTGCCAAGGGCAACGGATTTTTGCGTCACGTGCCCGGCAAAAGGCGCGACCAGGCGTGTATAGCCGACGTTGAGCTGCGCCTCTTCGACCTGAGCTTGCAAGGTTTTCAGGCGTGCTTCGGCCCCCGTGATCTGCACCCGGGTGACGTCAATCTGCGCTGCCGCCCCGCGCACCTGTTCTTCGGCCGCCTCGTGTTGTGCTTTGGCATTGTCGGCCGCGGTGACTATCTGATCGAGCTGGGTCTGCGAGACGGCCTTGGGATTCGCTCGGTGCAGCGCTTGATAGCGCTCAAGATCACGCCGCGCCTTGCCGGCCTGCGCGCGTGCGGCGGAGGCATTTGCAAGCGCCCCGGCGTAGCCGGCCTCGCTTGCCGGCAGCTGTGCATTCGCCTGCGCGAGTTGCGTTTGCGCTTCCACCCGCTGCGATGTCACCTGGCTTAAGCGCGATTCGGGATCGGCGCGATCGATTTCAACCAGCAGATCGCCTGCGGCGACGAGCTGATTGTCGCGCACCAGCACGCGCGCAACCTGTCCCGCGATCCGCGGCGCGATCTGCACGACGTGCGCATCGATGAAGGCATCATCCGTGCTTTCGTAATTGCGTGCGTGCAGCCACCAGATAATCGCGATAACCGCCAAGACGCAGGCGACCACAGCCCCGACAGTAAGCGCTGCCTTTCGATTCAGGGGTTTGCGCTTGGGACTCTTTTCGGTCGCAGGGTCGTCGCCGGAAGGCTTTTTCTCTTCGTCTGCCATTCAGAAGCAACGGAATTGAATCCGGGGCGCGTGCCGGCACGGTTTGTTAGCAAAGATTGTGTCCAAGCTTCGGATGGCTCGAAAATGAGCCCCTAGAGAAATGACGGGACTCTTAGAATAACCGCTTACTGAGGGAGTGTCGTGTGTCCGACTGGCGCGCTCGCGGCCAACATGCCGCGCCGCGCTTACTGAACCCGCGTTCCCCAAAGGACGTGGGGCCTATGAGGCCCCACGCTTTCTTACAGACTCTTGCAGCTCGCGTTTAGCTAATCGGCTCGGTGCCGCTAAAATAGGCGAGGACGTAGGCGCTCAGGCTACCGTTCACCTGAGGTATGCCGTAGACCTTCACCTTTGCACCGACCGCGAGCCCGGCGCTGAGTGAGACCATCCCGCTTGCGGTGCTCACATCGATCGCAGTCACGGTCACGACGTTGCCGGTCCGATCGACCTGGTATACGAGCGTGGCGGAGCCCGAAGTCGTGCTGACATCGACCACAGCGGGGGTAACACCCCCGACAACTGTCATGGCAAACGTGCCACCAGACAAAGCGGTCGAGACCGTGCCCAGCGGCACCGGAGTCGGCAGAAGAATCGTCCATGGCGCCGACCAACCCGTTGCATTCGCCGGATCCTCCCAGCGCGCAACGGACATACCCCACGCGGACACTGTGCCGGCGCTGCCGCCGAAATTGACAGCGCCATTCGTCGTAGTGACGAACTCGGCGATCGCCCCTGTCCCGCTCGTGACCTGAGTTGGGTATGCAAAATCCCAGAACTTGAATCCCGTGATCGGGTTACCGTTGGCGTCGTCGCCGTTCGCGGATGCGCCCGCGATGTAGTCGAGATTGAGCACGTAATCGTCCGCTGCGGTTCGATAGGCATGCTTATAGGTAAAGCCCGTCGTGTTCGCTGCGGAGATCCTTCCGGAGTATTCCGCGGTTTCGATATCGACCGTCTGCGCGACGAGCGGCGTCGCCAGCGGGTCAACCACGGTCGCGTGCACCTTGAAGCCGCGCACCAGATCGTTGTCCGTCAGAAATCCGGTTCCGGTGGCGATGGGAGCCGCATCGGCTACAGCGTCGGCCGGCCTTCTGAAGAAGAACTTCGTATAGGCATCGACGGTCAACGGCACGGCCTCCCCGGACTCATTTGACACGGTGATCACATCGCTCGTCGTGTCCACGTGCAGAACGTGGCCCTCAGGGCTCGCCCAGATGTCATCGAATTGGCTGCTCGCCCAGATGCGCACCGCGACCAGCGAGCCATCCTCCTGATAGCGAGCGGCGACGCGCACATACTTGCCGTCAAGGGTCGCCGACAGTGTCGAGAAGTCCTTGATCGTCGTGCTGGTCTTTGCGTCGACGTCATAGAAAATGGTTCCGTTGACGGCGTCGGCCAGAATCTGCAACGACAGCGCCGTCGCGATCGGAGTCTCCGGATTCGCAACGGGCACGAGCGGCAGGTCCTTGGTGATCGTGATCGACGCATTGTTGGAGGCGACGGCCGTCACATTGCCGTACATGTGCCTGAGCACGAGATGCGTAATATCGTCGATGGGATGGCGCCTGATAGGCCAACGGAAATCGACGGACCAAATCGTCATTCCGGCACCGGGAGGCTGGTGCGCGATGATGAACGCCGGATGCGCAAGATCGAACTCCAGATCGAGCGCGTTACTTTGACCTGCGCTTACGACGAGCGGCGAGTCAAACGTGACCGTGACGGGCACGGTCAAACTGCCGCTCGCGCCCTGCGCGCCTTGGATTTGAATCTGCTCAGCTGCAATCGAGGCGCCGGCGGCGGCCGCAAATCCCGCTGTCGGATCGGCCGAAACCGTGAGAGAGACATCCCCGGGGTCGGCGCTCAGTGTCAATGTTGCCCCTGTATAGGTGCCCACCGGCACCGCGGCATTGGCGAGGATCTCGCTGATCTGGTCGAGCTCCACGAGGTTGACCATTGCCAGCTGCGCGGGCGCGTAGACGGTCACCGGAGAGCCGCCACCCTGCGGAATGAGCGCAATGCTCTGGATCTCGACGCCGATTGCGGCCCAGTCGTCCGACGCGGCGTCGCTCATCATCACCGCCATCTGCGGCGAACTTGAATTCGTTGTGCTCGTGGTAGAGGTGGAACTCATAGCGGAGTCCGAACTGCCACCGCCGCCGCAGGCTGCGAGACTCACAGTGAATCCCGCAAGCAGTGCAGCGCGCATGGTGCGCCTCAATAAATAACTCTGCATATCCATATCCTCCTGGAGATCGTCATGAACTGGCCGGCATTGCCGGTCGCTGTATGCGCAAACGTGCGCTACACCGCATGGTTGACACGCTGCAACCGAAGTCCCGCGATCAATTGCGCGGCCGCTGCATTGCGTTTGACATACAGCAGTTGCATGTATCTACTCGCAGACACGAGCAGAAAAACATCCGCAGGAACTCATTGAGGGGGTGGCGCTCGAGATCGCACAGGCCTGCACACCGCCGCATGTTGATCAACAGCCAATGCGGCGCAGCCGCAGATGACGCACTGCTCCAAGCTCAAATAACGAATGCGCTGACCGCGTCACACACGGCAGTCACGAGCAAAATTCGTGATGCAACGATTCAATGCAGAGTTTGTGCACGCGCGCACCGCGCATTCGCCACGGAGCCGTCCATTTGGCGGTCGGTGAACAAGGATGGAAGGCGCCGCGGCAAATCCGGCGCTGCAATGGGCCGACGGATATTCGCGAAGCCTAAACGCGGCGATTCGCGGGTGATGGCAGAAAAAAGAGCGCTGCGGCCGACGAATCGGCTGCAGCACTCTTCATTTCGATTACGACGTCAGGGTGCGCAGGATCTTATCATCCCGGCTGCCTCGTCAGTCATTTGCCCGGTGCATCGAAAACGACGGCGTCCGGCGAGGGATCCGGCTCTTCGGTCCCATCCGCCTGCCGCACCTCATCCGCGCCGTCGTCGTGCTCCGGATAGATCGGGGGATCGCGCACCGGCTCATGCTCGCGCGGATCCTCAGGGGTGGGCGCTGGCCGCGGGTCAGACGCCGTTCGAGACTGCCCGAAGCCGGGCAGTAGATTGGGGTTGGTCATGAAATCACTCCGTTACTGTGCCCGGACAACATACACGCCGCCAAGCAAGCATCCCGTCGGCGCAGCACGCCTCTTGCCGTGGCAAACGCCGCCCCGATCTGTCAGCGCCCTCTGACAATGAAATATGTCGCACTCCGAAGCAGGCGTGGGGGGGGG
>PLIX01000290.1 GCA_003140135.1 Gammaproteobacteria bacterium | reverse complement strand
TTGCAGGTCGGCGATGACGCTGCGTGGGCCCAGAGCTTCAAGGATGGATTCAATGAAAATCCCAGCAAGGACACAGATTCATCCCTGCGGTGTGTCCGCTGAGCCGCCACATCTTTTCGCCTAGTTAGTGCGTGACCGAAATGACGTGAGTGGCATCGCTCACTCTAGCTGGCGCTCCTCGCCATGGGATTGCGCAATTCACAGGCGGGTCGCAACATCCTGATGTTCCATTGATCGGCAAGAGCGCGCACCCGGGAGGGAAGAAGATGAGCGTATTCGTTCGTAAGAATCTGGTGTTTATGTGGTTGACGACAATCAGCATGTTCCTCTGCGTCGTTGCCTGGGGGCCGGCAGCGGCTGAACGCAATGTGACGAGTTTCACCGAGATCGACGTCCAGCGGATCAATGTGCGCGAGCCCGATGGGACGTTGCGCATGACGATCTCCAACTCGTCGACAGCGCCGGGCCTTATCTTTAAGGGCCAGGAGCACCCGTTCCCGAACCGACAGGCAGCCGGGATCCTGTTCTTCAATGATGAGGGGACCGAGAACGGCGGTCTCCTCTTTGGCGGCGCGAAGAAGGGCCAAAATGTCAGCAGTGGTGGACATCTGAGCTTCGATCAGTACGAGCAGGACCAGGTAATTTCACTCGACGAAACCGAAGAGCACGGCCGCCGCCGCGCGGGCCTTACGTTCTTCGATCGGCCGGCTACACCGATACCGCTTGAGATTCTCGACAAAGTGAATACGCCCGAAGGCGACGCTGAATTCGGCAAGCTGGCAGCGGCAGGCGGCTTCGGTTATCCGCGTCTATTTATTGGCAAGGCCGAGGATCGCGCTTCGACGGTAGTCCTGCGGGATGCAAAGGGCCTCCCGCGACTGAAGCTGACAGTCACGCCCGCTGGTGCCGCGTCCATCGATTTCATGGATGAATCCGGCAGGATTGTCAGGCACATCGCAGAGAAATGACGCTTGCACATGAACGGATTCGTAATCGCGTGCAACGAGGAGGCTTTAGGACAGGGGGTAGAAAGCACCGGCTTGGCCCCCCCTAATTGTGCTGCACAGATTCAAGTCGGGCCGAGTGCGGACCCACAGGGGTAACTCAGCGCCGAGCTGGACCGATCGACGGAGCGTTTGAACGGGCCTAGATATCTGGAGTTACTGATGCGTTCATAGTTACGTGCGGTCGTCGGCGCCATAGCTGCGATTTTTCCAAATTGCACCCCTGCCAAACCAGTAATTCAGTGCCGAGTCAACCGTGGCCGCCATGTAAAAGAGCGCGATCAAGGGCATGACAAGTGATACCAACCAATTCTGCCCATATCGGGTTAACGTTGGCAGGAAACTAATCGTGGCGAGCGCAAAGGCAGCAAGGCCCAAGGCAAACCGCCAACCATGGCCCAATAGCACCTCCCATACTGGCACAAGAAAGATCAGCGTAAGCCCAGATATTGTGAGGATAAGAAGGGCGGTCGAATAGCGCAG
The DNA here is from genome assembly GCA_003140135.1 of Gammaproteobacteria bacterium. Lineage (GTDB taxonomy): Bacteria > Pseudomonadota > Gammaproteobacteria > Steroidobacterales > Steroidobacteraceae > PALSA-1196. The sequence goes on along the minus strand of PLIX01000290.1, from coordinate 3,762 downwards.
TTGCGTGAAAGCGGTTCGGGAAATCATCTGCCAGACATCTTTGAAGGCGGGGTACCGGCGAATGGAAGAAGCGAGGGCGGAATGTCCCAGGTATATCGGGCCGAATGTCTTTACCGCCTTCGCCAACGCTATGTCATCGATGAGAGCGCCTTTTATCGCGTCGATGCCGCCAATCTGGTCGAGCGCTGTGCGGCGCATGAGTACCGTCCCGCCGGCGGCCGCCGCAACTGCAGAACGGGGGTCGTTTACTCTGGCAAAGGGGTAGAGCATCTGGAAGAAATACACGAAAGCCGGAATCAGCCCGCGTTCGGCGGCGCTTCTGCAATTCAGCCGAACCATCTCGCTCACCAGTTCCACGTGAGGATCCAGCAATCGCGCGACTAGCGAGGAAAGGTGCCGCGGATCGTGCACAACATCTGCGTCGGCAAACAGCAATATTGGCGCGCTGCTCGCCTGAATCCCTTGGCTTAGGGCCCATAACTTGCCGGACCAGTCCAATGGCTTCGGTGGGCCGCAGATCACGACGAGGTTGGGAGCCGTGCCCGCCCGCGCGGCGGTACCGTCGGTGGAATTATCATCGACGAGGATTACGCGGAATCTGCCGGCATAGTCCTGAGAAAGCAGGGACGCGATCACTGGGCCGATCATTTCGGCCTCATCGCGCGCGGGGACGATGATGTCCACATCCGGAAACTGTGCCGGCGTGGCCGGCGCGACTTCCGGGTCAGACTTCCAGAAATTGCTGTGCGCAAAAAACAGATAGATCCAAATTATCGATGATATGAGGGCTAACATCTCAACAATTACTGAGGGTAGTGCTCGTCGACCGCAACAGTTTCTTTGCCGAGGCAGACTCGCACGCACGGAGTTTGACGCTTCGGGCCTATTGGCTATACTCAATGAGAATAATTCTCATTATGCTCGTTCGGTCTGTCGCCATGTGTTTTTTCGCGATCACTCCTGTTTCCAGTTTTGTCCTGACTGCGAATCCCGCCATGGCCGATGACCACGCAACCCGGCACAGCGCTGGCCTCGGGCCGAGCCTCGTTGGTCAAGACGGCGCGTTCGCCGCGCCCCTCGGCCGGGTGATACGCAATGGACGATTGGGTAGTCATCGTAGCGTGCGCCCGTTGCGCGCGCGATCCATCGGTATCTGAGCCAACACATGGCACCAGAGCTTCCCACATTGGTGTACGACGGCGACTGCACCATCTGCCGCTACTGGGTGAACTATTGGCAGCAGCTGACCGACGGGCGCATCGCATTTCGTGCGTACCAGGAGGCGGCAGCTGACTTCCCAACGATTCCCCTGGAGGAGTTTCAACGCGCCATTCAATTGATCGAGCCCGACGGGCAGGTGTATTCAGGCGCGGCCGCCACGTTTCGCATTCTGCGCCGTGCCCCGGGACGCGCAGTATGGTGGTGGTGCTATGCACGCGTGCCCGGCTTCGCGGTGCTGAGCGAATGGGCGTACGCGTACCTCGCTCGACGCCGAGGCTTGCTGGAACGGCTTACGAGACTCTTATGGGGACCTGCGCTCCAGGCGGAGCGCTACGCGTTGGTAAGCTGGGTTTTCTTTCGGCTGTTTGGCGCGATCTACATTGCAGCGTTCACGTCGCTGGGCGTTCAGATTCTGGGGCTGAGCGGCCATGCCGGAATCGCACCGGTGGACGACTATCTGCAGGCAGTCCGCCAGGCTTTGGGCAGCTCGGCGTATCGGCTGCTGCCGACGCTGTTCTGGGCGAACTCGAGCGATGCCGCGCTGGTCGCCGGCACCGTAGCTGGCGCCCTATTCGGTGTTCTTGTCGTCGTGGACCGGTGGACGCGACCGGCGCTGATCGGTCTGTTTGCGCTCTATCTCTCCTATGTCTATGCCGGACAGGGCTTCATGAGCTTCCAGTGGGATGTGCTGCTACTGGAGGTAGGATTTTTGGCCATATTTCTCACCAGTGGATCCCGGATCGTCGTCTGGCTCTACCGCTGGTTGGTATTCCGTTACCTGTTTCTGGCGGGCATCGTGAAGCTGCTCTCCGGCGATCCCACATGGCACAACTTGACGGCCCTCGAATATCACTTCTGGACGCAGCCGCTGCCGACCCCGTTCGCGTGGTACGCCGCGCAACTGCCAACCTGGCTTCTTATCGGGGGAACAGCGGCGACTTTGATCATCGAACTGGGCAGTGTGTTTTTAATCTTCCTGCCGCGACGACTGCGGGCCGTTGCTGCCTGCTGCGTGCTGCTGCTGCAATCACTGATCTTGCTGACCGGCAACTACAATTTCTTTAATCTGCTCACGATGCTGCTGTGCGTATTTCTATTTGATGATGCGGCGCTGCGTCGCATCATCCCGCACTGGATCGCATCGCGTGCCGATAGTCGTGCGGCGCTGCCGCGGCGCACCGCCACCGTAATCGCAGCGGTGCTCGCGCTCATCGTGCTGCCGGTCGGGCTGAACCGGATCTGGCAGACGTTGGCACATTCGGATTTGCCACTCCTCGGCGCTCTTACGCGCGCAGTATCGCCATTGTTTATCGTAAATCCCTATGGGCTATTCGCAGTCATGACCACCGTGCGGCCTGAAATCGTGATTGAGGGATCGATCGATGGGGAAACGTGGCGCGAATATGTTTTCCGCTATAAGCCCGGACCGCTATCACGGCCCGCACTATGGAATATCCCACACCAGCCACGACTCGACTGGCAAATGTGGTTCGCCGCTCTTGGCAGCGTGCGAGATAACCCCTGGGTCGCGAGCTTGATGTTGCGCCTGCTCGAAGGAAGTCCGTCAGTGCTGGCCTTGTTCGATTCCAATCCGTTTGCCGGCGGCCCTCCAAAGTATATTCGAGCGCAGCTCTACGATTATCGCTTTGCGGATCGCCGCACACATGCCGCGACCGGTCAGTGGTGGGTACGGCGGCCGGAGGGACTGTATTTTCCTGAGGTCAGTTTGGCAGACTTCGAGCGCGCGACCGATCGCCAGCACGCGCAGCCGCAGGATTCGAATCAAGGATGATCGTTTTGATGCCCTGCCGGGCTGGCGCCCATCCCAATCGATTTACGGGTACTTCTTTTCCACGACGCCGCGGATGAGATGCGTGTCATAAACAAGCACGATAGAGGCGATGCGGCCGGTATCGGGATCGAAATTGAATACATCTGCGCATTCGAACGATACGTTGGAGCCGTCCTTTAGCCACCAGTCGTAGAGATAGTAGCCGACCGCTCGCAGATGCCCTTCTGCGCTGACAAGGACATCATGGACTGTGAGCTTGGCGCGGCTCGATGCGCCAGCGACCTTTGCGACGTAGTCGCGCACCGACACCCGGCCTAAGAACGGTGACTGGACCCAGCCATCGGCGGTGAATAGCGCGGCCGCCTTGTCGGCGTCGCCGGCTTCAAGGGCGGTTAAATACTTACGCACGGCTTGTTGCATAGGGTGCTCCTCAAAGACTCGGTCGCGTGTAGGCAGTTGCGAGGGAATGTTCAGGATGCAGCCCGCCAAGGGCGGCCTTGGCACTGGCGGCCTGGGGTTCTCGGCGTGGATGGCGCAAGGTTTCCATCGAGCTATTTCCTCACCGCCCAAGCCAGACCATCCGGTCGGTTGCCGGCGGAGATTTGATGAATGACTTGCAACGTTTTCAAGTCCACAACTGCGATATTGCCACTTGCGCTGACGGCGACATAGGCACGCCCTCCATCAGGCGCGACCAGGATGCCCGCTGAGCCGCCTCCGAGGTCAAGCAGCTTCACCTCTTTGCGAAG
>PLIX01000091.1 GCA_003140135.1 Gammaproteobacteria bacterium | reverse complement strand
TCATGATGACTTCGGCGGCGGAAACCCCTTCCTCCGGGTGAATATCGACCGGAATCCCTCGCCCGTTGTCCGAAACCGTGACGGACTCATCCGCGTGAATGGTGACCACAATCTGATCGCAGTGACCCGCGAGAGACTCGTCGATCGAGTTGTCCACCACCTCGAAAACCATGTGGTGGAGCCCGGATCCGTCATCGGTGTCACCGATGTACATTCCGGGTCGTTTGCGCACCGCATCAAGACCCTTTAAGACCTTGATTTTACTGGAATCGTAGACGTCTGTGTCTGACATGTAGGCACTCGTAATGAGAAGCAACATTATACCGGCTGGACCCTCCTCTGTTCCACGTGGAACGTGCGATCGGGCGGCCCGAATGACCCCTCTTCGGGGTTCAGGGAGGTGAGCACGAGCTGGCAATGCAGGCTCTTCACCTGCTCGACAAATCGCGCCAGCTTTTCCGCATCCAGCTCAGCGGCCGGATCGTCCAGCAGCAGCGTCGGCACCAAGGCCATTCGCTCGCCGAGCATTTTCAGCTGCGCCAATACCATGGCCGTCGCGACGAGTTTCTGCTGGCCACGCGAGAGAATATCCCGCGCGGTATGCCCGTCGATGCGCACCTGGACGTCGGCGCGATGCGGACCCGAGTGGCTGAGGCCTCGATGACGGTCGCGCACCCAGCTTTCGGTCAGCGACTCTTCCAGCGACAGGTCCTGGTTCCAGCCTGGCGCGTAGCGCAGATCGACAGGAAGGTCAGCGAGCCGCCGTACCGTGTCCGCCCAATAGGGCTTGAGACTCTCCAGGAGTCGAAGACGCGCGGACGTGATGGCGTCGCCGTGGCGGACGAGCTCGCCATCCCACACGCGCGCCGTGTCCGGGGCGGTGCGCAGGGCCGCATTGCGTTGGCGGACGGCCCGCGCGTAGCGCTGCCAGCTGTCGATGAAATTGGGTTCCACGTGGAACACTGCCCAGTCGAGCCACCGGCGTCGGCGGGGACTCGCCTCCTCAATGAGCTTGTGAATACCGGGTTCAATGACCTGAACGGGGAAAGCCTGCGCGAGCTGCGCGAGCGACCCGGCAGGGACCCCTGCGATCTCCCCGCTCGTGGGCTGGTGGCGGGCCATTTTCACGCGGATGCGCTGATTCGTTGGCCACGACGTCCGGCCCATCGCCTGCAGCACCTCCTCCCCGTGTCGGATCAGGCGCTCGGGATTTCGCGTCCGGAAAGATCGGCCGCGCCCTAAAAGGTATATCCCCTCGAGGAGAGAGGTTTTTCCGGAAGCATTGGGGCCGCGAATGAGGTTGATGCCCGGCGCCAGGACGAGCTCAGCCCGTTGAATGCAGCGGAGATTCTCGAGCGCCAGCTCTGCCAGCGGCATGCGGGCGCGGGTCAGCTAGAGCCGCATCGGCATGACGACATACTTGGTATTCGTCGTACCGGGGGCGCGTATGAGGCAGCTGCTGTTGGCGTCTGTGAGACCGATCTCGACGCGATCTGTGTCGATCGCGCTCAAAGCATCCAGCAAGTAGTTGACATTGAACCCGATCTCGACCTCATCGCCCTTATAGTTCACCTCCACCTCATCCTCCGCCTCCTCCTGCTCGGGATTGTGGGCCTGGATCATCATAAGGTCGGGTTTTACGGACACGCGCACCCCGCGGTACTTCTCGTTCGAGAGGATCGCGGTCCGCTGCAGCGCCTGGCGCAGACCTTCGCGCCCGGCATCGATGATTTTGGTTGGGGCAGCCGGGATTACGCGGCCGTACTCCGGAAAACGTCCATCGATCAGCTTCGAAGTAAAGCGAATTTCGCCGATCTGGGCTCTAACGTGATTCGTCCCGATGGCAAGCTCGATATTTCCTTCCGTGCCCAGGATCCGCTGCAGCTCAAGCACGGCCTTACGGGGCAGGATCACCTGCTGGGCAGTCTTGACGCGGCGCTCGAGCTGCGCTTCGCACAGCGCGAGCCGATGTCCGTCAGTCGCAATCGCACGCAGCGCCGTGCCTTCGGTCTCGAGCAGCATGCCGTTCAGGTAGTAGCGCACGTCCTGCTGCGCCATCGCGAAATGAGTCTTGTCAATCAAGCGGCGAAACTCGCCCTGCGCGACGGTGAGCGTCTGCTGCGCATTGATTTCGTCGACCACCGGGAATTCAGCTGCAGCGAGGCTCGACAAGGTGAAGCGGCTGCGACCCGCGCGCAGCGTCAAACGCTCCCCTTCGGTGGAGAGCGTGACGTTCGTCTTCTCGGGCAGCGCGCGAAAAATGTCGAGGAGTTTGCGCCCCGGCACAGTGATCGCCCCGTTGTGTTGAACCGTAATGTTGGCCGTTGCAACGAGTTCGACCTCCAAATCCGTGCCGGTCACGCTCAACCGATTGTCATGCGCCGACAATAAAACATTGGCGAGGATCGGCATGGTCTGCCGCCGCTCCACCACACCAATAACGCTTTGCAGAGGAGTCAGGAGTTCGTCGCGTGAGGCTGTGAGCTTCATGAATAACTCTTTCTTAAAGATTTATGAATTAGTAGTAGCTGCAGTAGGCCCTGTGAATCTCGGGGATAAGCCCAGCATCCTCTGCACACTCAACCGCTTGCATTCAAAGAAATGATCATTGAACACATGGAACGAGCTGCGCACGAGCTGTGGATATCCTGTAGGTGACTTTGACGGTCGATCTATCCCCAGGAAATCCACAGGAAAATGTACTCACCCAGCCAGAGTTCTCAACAGGTTTGAATAATCTTCAGTCATGCGCCGCTCGCTATCGCGCAGCGCCTTGATTCGCTTGCATGCGTGCATCACCGTCGTGTGATCACGACCTCCAAAGGCATCGCCAATCTCCGGCAGACTGTGAGTCGTCAGCTCCTTCGCCAGAGCCATGGCTACCTGGCGCGGCCGCGCCACCGAGCGGCTGCGGCGCTTCGAAAGGAGATCTGCCATTCTAAGCTTGTAGTAATCCGCGACGGTCTTCTGAATATTCTCGATTGTCACAAGTTTAGCCTGCAGGGAGAGCAGATCCTTCAGCGCCTCCTTCGTAAACTCTATGGTGATGGCATGCCCCGTGAAGCGCGAGTTGGCGATCACGCGCCGCAACGCGCCTTCGAGCTCGCGGACATTCGAGCGGATGCGCTTGGCGATAAAAAAGGCCACTTCCTCCGGAAGCTTGACACCCGTGCCCTGAGCCTTGGTCATCAGGATAGCGACGCAGGTTTCAAGCTCCGGCGGCTCGATCGCCACCGTCAGTCCCCACCCGAACCGAGACTTCAAGCGCTCCTCGAGGCCCTCGACCTCCTTCGGGTAGCGGTCGCAGGTGAGGATGACCTGGTGCTGGCCTTCCAGAAGCTCGTTGAAAGTGTGGAAGAACTCCTCTTGCGAGCGCTCCTTGCCCGCGAAGAATTGAATGTCATCGATCAGCAGCGCATCGAGCGAGCGATACGCCGTCTTGAATTCATTCATTTTATTGTGCTGCAGGGCGCGCACCATGTCGCTCACGAACCGCTCCGAGTGGACGTACGCAACACGGGCTTCGGTGTCCCGTCCCTTAGTCAGGTGAGCGATCGCGTGCATGAGATGGGTTTTGCCGAGTCCTACTCCCCCGTAGATGAACAAGGGGTTGTAGGCGCGACCGAGGTTCTCCGCGACCTGCAGCGCCGCGGCCTTCGCCAGTTGGTTGCTCTTGCCCTCGACAAAGGTCCCGAAACTAAAATCAGGGTTCAGGCGCGCGCCGACGACGAGGCCCTCGGCCCGCCGCGGCCGTGCCGGGGGACTGGTATTGGCGGGAACGGCGGGTGTGCGCGAGCCAACCTCCACCGTAATGATCGGTGCATCGCCCGTGTTCTGGCGGCGCAGCAGTTCCCCGATTCTGGGCAGGAGATTGGCGTTCACCCAGTCGACCACGAAGCGGTTGGGCGCCAGGAGCTTCAGGGCGCCTGCGCCTTCGAGCACCTGCAAGGGCCGAACCCAGGTATTAAACTGCTGTTCAGGAAGCTCCGCTTCCAGCGCGCGTACGCAACGGATCCACAGCGACGCTTCCACGAGCTCTTGATCTCCGACGGCTGTCTCGTGATACGAGGAGGGGAAAAGGCTGCGCAGTCTATACCTTGAGGCGCAAGGGCTGAAGGCTTAAAAGGCTCTGGTATTGTGTTGACACTTTCGCGCCTGGCGGCTTAGCCTTGCCGGCCTTTTTCGAAGAGCCTGTGGACCATGAAGCGCACCTACCAGCCGAGCAAAGTACGCCGCAAGCGCACACATGGGTTTCGCGCGCGCATGGCAACGAAGGGTGGCCGCCGAGTGCTAAGCCGTCGCCGTGCGAAAGGCCGCAGGAAGCTCATCCCCTAAGATCACGGACTTGATTCGCGTTTCTGCCGAGCGGCAGCTGCTGACTCACTCCCAGGAGCGGCGCCTGCGCAGGAAACGCGAATTCGACGCGGTGTATGCACACGGGCGGCGCTTCGGGAACAGCTTCTTCGGCGTGACGGCGCACGTCAACGACAAAGGCTGGCCGCGTTTGGGGCTGGCCGTTGCGGTCAAGACGGCGGGCAATGCCGTCGAGCGCAATCGCATTCGCCGCATGATCCGCGAGTCGTTTCGGCTGCATCAGCACGAAATCCCCGCGCTCGATCTGGTGGTGAGCGCGCGGCTGCGTGCGCGCGGCTGCGTCGCTACGGAGCTGCGCGCGCAGCTTGAGTCTTTATGGCAGGAAGTGAGGACAAAATGCGGTTCGTGGCACAGCTCCTGATTCGGCTGTATCAGTGGACGGTGAGTCCGCTCCTAGGGCCACGCTGCCGTTTTTATCCCAGCTGCTCACACTATGCGCATGAGGCCGTCGGGCGCTTCGGCGTGCTCGCCGGCGGCTGGCTTGTCCTCAAGCGCCTGCTGCGCTGCCATCCGTGGCATCCGGGCGGCCTGGATCCGGTCCCGCCGCGGGGGGCCGCGCCATGAATAATCCGCGGGTCATGGTGTGGCTCGCGTTCGCCGCCGTCCTGGTGCTCAATTACGAGGCCTGGGTGCATGACTACGGCGCGGCCGACAATGCGGCTGCGACGCACGCTGCGGCGCCGGCCGGCGCGCACGCCACGTCCGGGAACCTCGACTCGGCCGTGCCCCAAACCTTCAGCACCGACACCACCGCGCCGCCCGCCGCGGCGGCGCCCGGCACGGCGTCGACGGCTCCTAATGCGCCCAGCGCGGAGCCCGCCGTCTCCGCCGCGCCGCATGTGCACGTGCGCACCGACGTGCTCGACATGGACATCAGCCTGCAGGGCGGCACGCTGCAGAAAGCCGATCTCTTGCGCTATCCCAAGGTCAAGGGAGGCACGGAGCCCGTCCGATTGATGAACGCGGACAGCGAGGATTCCCTGTATTTGCTGAAGACGGGACTGGCAGGTCCCGGTGAGCATCCGACGCAGTTTGCAACCTTCACCGCGCCCAACCTCGACTATGTCCTCGGCAGGGCCCGCCAGCTGGTCGTGCCGCTCACCTGGACGGACGGGCATGGCGTCACAGTCACCAAGACCTTCACCTTTCATCGTGGCGACTATCGCATTGACCTTCTCTATTCCGTCGACAACCGCTCGAGCGCCCCATGGCAGGCCGCGATCTATGCGCAAATCCTGCGCTACGATCCGCCGAGCGCGCGTTCCATGTTCTTCAATGTGGAAGGCAACGCCTTCCATGGGCCTGCCATCTACGACGGCACCAAGTACCGCAAGCTCAAGATCGATAATGCCGACGATCGGCAGTTGGCGGTGAAAGTGAGCAACGGCTGGCTCGCGGCCCTGCAGCACCATTTCGTGAGCGCGATCGTTCCGGCGGCCGATACCACCAACCGCTTTACGCTCTCCGCGCAGGGGCGCCAGTTTCAGCTCGCGACCATGGGATCGCTGCGCAGCGTCGCCCCCGACACGACGGCGACCTTTCAGGAGACACTGTTTGTGGGTCCCAAGCTGCAGGCGGATCTGGAGACTGCCGGGCCGCGGCTCGAGCTCGTCGCCGATTACGGCGTCCTCACCATCATCGCAAGGCCGCTCTTCTGGCTCCTCGGCAAGGTTCATGCGCTCTTCGGCAATTGGGGCGTGGCGATTATTGTGGTCACCTTCCTCCTGAAGCTCCTGTTCTATCCGTTGTCGGAGGCGAGCGGCAAGTCGATGGCCAAAATGAAGACGCTCTCGCCGCGCATCAAGAACCTGCAGGAAACCTACAAGGACGACAAAGAGAAACTCGGCCGCGCCATGATGGAGCTCTACAAGCGCGAGAAGATCAATCCCGTGGCCGGCTGCCTGCCGATCATCATCCAGATCCCCGTCTTCCTTGCGTTCTACTGGGTGCTGCTCGAGAGCGTCGAGATGCGGCAGGCGCCATTTGTCGGCTGGATCAATGATCTTTCCTCGCGCGATCCGTATTTCATTCTTCCGGCCATCATGGCCGGCGCCATGCTGGTGCAATACAAACTGAATCCCACGCCGCCGGATCCCATTCAGGCGAAGGTCTTCATGATCATGCCGCTCGTCATGTCAGTGACGTTTGCCTTTTTCCCGGCGGGGCTCGTTCTTTATTGGGTCACCAATACTCTCTTGTCGATCGCCCAGCAGTGGAACATCAACCGCAGAATCGGCGCCGCCGCAGCGAAGAAGACCGCGTAGGTGCTAGGCTTCCGGTTTCATGGATGCCACCGACACCATCGTCGCGCAGGCGACGCCCCCCGGTCGCGGCGGGATTGGGATCGTGCGCCTGTCGGGGCCGAAGACGCCTGAGATAGCCGTCGTGCTTCTAGGCCGACTGCCGCCCCCGCGCATGGCGACCTTCGGCCGTTTTCTCGATACCAGGCAAGAACCGATTGATGCGGGACTTGCCCTCTTTTTTCCGGCGCCGCACTCGTATACCGGCGAGCACGTGCTCGAATTGCAGGGGCACGGCGGCCCCGTCGTGCAGGAGGCGCTCGTCGCGCGCGCCGTGGAGCTCGGCGCGCGGCGCGCTCTGCCCGGCGAGTTCACGCAGCGCGCGTTCCTGAACGACAAGCTCGATTTGACGCAGGCCGAGGCCATAGCAGATCTCATCGACGCCGGCTCGCGCGTCGCGGCGCGCGCTGCCATGCGCTCGCTGCAGGGCGAGTTCTCCGTCATGGTGAAGGGCGTCACCGAAACGCTGATTGATCTGCGCATGTATGTGGAGGCCGCGCTCGATTTCGCGGAGGAGGAGATCGATTTTCTCGCGGACCGCGCTTTGGGGCAGCGCCTGCAGGAGGTGCGGGATCATTTTGACGAAGTCGAGCAGAGTGCGCGCCAGGGGCGGCTGCTGCGCGAAGGCATGACCGTCGTCATCGCCGGGCGCCCGAATGCCGGCAAATCAAGTCTGCTGAATCGCCTCGCCGGCTACGACGCCGCCATCGTAACGCCGCTGCCCGGCACGACGCGCGATGTCCTGCGCGAGCGCATCGACATCGACGGCATGCCGCTGCACGTGCTCGACACCGCGGGCCTGCGCACGGCGCTCGATCTTGCGGAAGAAGAGGGCATCCGCAGGGCCGAAGCGGAAATGTTGCGCGCGGATCGCGTGCTGTTCGTCATCGATGCCATAGAAGATCCCGCCGGCAATGCCTATAGAGAGGAGCGCCAGCGGCTGCCGGGCGACGTTGCGGTGACGCTGGTATTCAATAAATGCGATCTTGCCATCGGCGTTCCGGTCGCCGACACTGGCTCCGGGCCGCCGCGCATCACGCTCTCCGCGGCCACCGGTCAGGGCATCGACACGCTGCGCGCGCATTTGAAGTCGTGCATGGGCTACCACGCACTCGATGGCGGCACGGTGTCGGCGCGCGCACGCCACCTCGAGGCGCTCGCGCGGGCGCGCGCGCACGTTGAGGAGGCGGTGCGGCAGTTGGCCGAGCGGCGTGCGGGCGAGCTTGTGGCGGAGGAACTGCGCGCGGCGCAACAGGCGCTCGGCGAGATCACCGGCGAATTCACGACGGAGGATCTCCTCGGGCGAATCTTCTCGGGATTTTGTGTGGGAAAATAGGCTCTCTTGCGAGCGTCTCCTGCGGGATATATCCAGCTCACATAAGTTTTGAGGTACTTTTTCCACGGTTGCGGCGTTGCTTTGGGATTACGGTAAGCCGCAGAGCAAGGAATGCAAAACCAGCTGACAGAGAGAGCATATGGCCGGACGAACGCTGACACTCACCGATAATGTTTACGACTATCTGCTGAAATACGGCGTGCGCGAGCCGCCCATCCTGGCGCGCCTGCGCGAGGCCACGCAGCAGATCCCCGATTCGAACATGCAGATCGGCCCTGACCAGGGACAGTTCATGGGTCTGCTCGCAAAGCTGATCGGCGCGCGCCGCTGCATCGAGGTCGGAACTTTCACGGGCTATTCGAGCCTGGCGGTGGCGCTCGCGCTGCCCGCCGACGGCCGCATCGTTACCTGTGACATCAACGCGCAAACGACCGCGATCGCGCGTCAATTCTGGCGCGAGGCGGGCGTTGACGCGCGCATCGATTTGAGGCTGCAGCCGGCACTCACGACATTACAGGAGCTCGTCGCGCAAGGCGGCGCCGGCAGCTTTGACTTCGCATTCATCGACGCCGACAAGCCTGCCTATCTGGGCTACTACGAAAAACTCCTCGAACTGGTGCGCACCGGCGGGCTCATTGCAGTCGACAATACGCTGTGGGACGGCGCGGTGGCAGACAAGAAAATCAATGACGCCAGCACCGTCGCGCTGCGCGCCTTCAATGAGCATGTGCATGGTGATGAACGCGTCGACCTGTCGCTGGTGCCAATAGGTGACGGCCTGACTCTGCTGCGCAAGCGCGGCTGAGGCAGGCCATTCCCGCGGTGCTCTGCGGCTGCGCGCTGACTTGCGCGTTGCAGGTCGCTGCATGTAGATGACGCCTGCTCTGCGTGTCGCCACGCAGCGTTTTGAACATTTTGCAGGTGCATGACAGCGAGCGACGGCACGGTACCGCGCGTCAGCGCTCTGTTACCGACTTTGTAACCCGCCATCCGTATCCTTCCAACGCATGGCCTCCTACTCACCGACGAATAAAGCCGCGCAGCCCATCAGGGTCGTCATCTGCGGCGGCGGAGCAAGCGCCGTACTGCTGCTCGCTGCCCTCAAAGAGGGCGCCGCGCGACCCATTGCAGTGACCGTGATGGAGCCGCGCGATCAGCCGGGTGCGGGTGTCGCGTACTCGACTGCTTGCCCGGTGCACCTTCTGAACACGCGTGCCTGCAACATGTCCGTGAACGCCAATAGCACCGACTTCCTGAAGTGGCTGATGCGTGAGCGACCCCGGGCCAACTTCAACTGGGGGCCGGAGGATTTCGCGCCGCGCCAGTATTATGGTGAATACCTGCAGTCCAAACTCCTGGGGATTCGTAGCGCGTCAAATATCCAATTGTCCTGGCTGCGAACCGCCGCTCATGGCGTCGTTGCGCGCGGCCATGAATGGGAAGTCATTCCCGCGCAGGGTGCCTCCACGCTCGCCGACATCGTCGTGTTCGCCACCGGCAACGAGGCGCCCGCCCCGCTCGGCACGGAGCTTAGCCCCGAGGCGCAGAGCCTGATTCTCAATAATCCCTGGGAGGCCGATCGCAAAAATGGGATCCCGTCGGATGCGGCCGTGCTCATCGCCGGCACCGGCCTGACAGCAGTTGATGTGGTCGCAGAACTTCTGCACCGCAGTCACGCGGGCCCCATCTTCGCCTTTTCGCGGCGCGCTCTCGTGCCGCGCAGCCATGGCGCGGCGGTTGCCTTCCCGGAAGGCTTGCACAGAGTCTTTCCTGCGTCGTTGCGCGCGATCGTCAAACGTGTTCGCGAGTTGGCGGGCGAGGATGCAAGCGGAGATCGCTGGCGTGGCGTCATGACCGAGCTGCGATCGATGGCGCCGGCGCTTTGGGCCGGGTTGGACCCTTCTGAACAGCGCCGCTTCCTGCGTCATGTGCGACCGTTCTGGGACGTGCATCGACACCGCATCGCCCCGGTTGTGCACGCAAGACTCTCGCATGCGATCGCGCGTGGGCAGCTGACGATCGTGCGCGGCCGGCTGGAATCGCTCGAGCATGTCGCTGCGCGTGCTGCGCTGCGCGCCATCGTGCGCCGCAATGACTGCCGGCAACTTCTCGAAGGAGCGGTCCTGATCAACTGCACGGGACCGCAGGCGCATCCGCTGCGCGTGGCGAATGCACTGCTGCGACGAGCCATCGCGGACGGCGTCGCGCGGCCCGATGCGCTCGCGCTCGGGCTTGCGACCGATCAGCGCTTCCGCGTGATCGCGCGCGACGGTGCGGCGCAACGCACGCTCTATGCGCTTGGCACCCTCACGCGCGGCAGTCAGTGGGAGTTGACGGCGGTGCCGGAGATTCGCGAACAGGTGCGCATCGTGGCGCGCGATATCGAGCTCTTCGTGGCGGCCCGGGCCTATGCGGCGGCGGCTACCCGCGTGCCGGTGGAGGCGCAGACCTCTTTAGCGATGTAGGCACGCCGCCATTGCCCGAGCGCAGGCTTTGAAGACACACTGCCGGTGATGTGGCGCCGCCGACGCATTGTTGCCCTGCCCGTTGAGATCGAGGGGCCGCTTGCGGCCCTGTTCGGAACGCACGCGCGCGAGGTACGCATCATCGAACACTCGCTCTTCGCACGCTTGCACGCGGGTGCTGTGGCGACCACGCGCCGCGGCAGCATCTATCTCACCGGCAGCGCCGCGGATTTCTTCGCCAATCCTGCTCTCATGCTCCACGAGTATTGCCACGTTCTGCTGCAATGGCAGCCGGGGCGGCTGACGAGCGCAAAGTACGTGCTCGAGTGGCTGCGGCGCGGCTATTGGGACAACCGTTTCGAGGTCGAGGCGCGCGAGTTCGCGCAATCCAACCTGTATCGCTTTCGCGCGCTGCTCTCCCGGCACCCTCAGGGGTTCGGGTACAATGCGCGGCTTTTTTAAAACGCGCCCGGTCATCCATGCGGTTTGCACACTCCTTCGAGGTCATCGTGGTCGGCGGCGGCCATGCCGGCACCGAGGCGGCGCTCGCGTGCGCGCGCATGGGCGCCCGCACGCTGCTCTTGACGCAGAGCATCGACACCCTGGGGCAGATGAGCTGCAATCCCGCCATTGGCGGCATCGGCAAGGGCCATCTCGTTAGGGAGATCGACGCGCTCGGCGGCGCCATGGCGCGCGCCACCGACCGCGCCGGCATCCAGTTTCGCACCCTGAATGCGAGCAAGGGACCTGCCGTGCGCGCCACGCGGGCGCAGGCCGACCGGCAGCTCTACAAACGCGCCATCCGCTCGATGCTCGAGAACGAGCCGAACCTGTCGCTCTTCCAGCAGGAAGTGGCGGATCTTGCGCTCGACGGCGACCGCATCTCGGGCGTCGTGACCGTCACCGGGATCACCTTCGAGGCACGCGCCGTGGTGCTGACGGTCGGGACCTTCCTCGGTGGCCGCATCCATGTGGGGCTTGATCAGTATTCGGGCGGCCGGGGCGGCGATCCCGCCTCCGAGCGCCTGGCCGCGCGCCTGCGCGAGCTGCCGTTGCGCGTGGGGCGCCTGAAGACGGGTACTCCGCCCCGGCTGGATGGCCGAACCCTCGACTTTTCCGTGATGGGCCCTCAACCCGGGGATGAGCCACCTCCGGTGTTTTCGTTTGTCGGGCGAGTCAGTGAGCACCCGAGGCAAGTCAATTGTTTCATAACGAAGACAAACGAGCGCACGCACGACATCATCCGGTCGGCCAGCGATCGCTCGCCCATGTTCACCGGCATGATCGAGGGAGTGGGTCCGCGCTACTGTCCTTCGGTCGAGGACAAGGTGGTTCGCTTCGCCGACAAGAGCTCGCACCAGATCTTCGTCGAGCCCGAGGGGCTCGAAACCCAGGAGGTGTATCCGAACGGAATTTCGACGAGCCTGCCCTTCGATGTGCAGCAGCAGTTCGTGCGCACCATCGCAGGCTTCGAGCACGCGCATCTGACCCGACCCGGATACGCGATCGAATACGATTACTTCGATCCGCGCGATCTATCCGCATCTCTTGCCACGAAGCACCTGCAGGGGCTCTTCTTCGCAGGACAGATCAACGGCACGACCGGCTACGAGGAGGCGGCCGCTCAAGGTCTCATGGCGGGCATCAATGCCGGCCTGCACGCGCGCGGCGAGGCGCCCTGGACAGTGAAGCGCAGCGAGGCGTACCTGGGTGTGCTCATCGACGACCTCGTCACGCGCGGCACCCGCGAGCCCTATCGAATGTTCACCAGCCGCGCCGAGCATAGGCTGCTGCTGCGCGAGGACAACGCGGACCTGCGGCTGACCGCCATGGGGCGCAAGCTCGGCCTCGTCGATGACGAGCGTTGGAGACTCTTTGAGGAGAAGCGGAGTCTGATCGATGCCGGCGGAGCAGCCGCGGGCGCCCAAATCGACGCGCGCCTCCCGGCACAGCTGCAAGCGGAGCTCGAGGCGCGCCTCAAGTACGCCGGCTACATCAAACGCCAGGAAGAGGAAGTGGAACGCCAGAGGAGAAACGAGGAGACCGCACTGCCCGCGGATCTTGACTACGCAACGCTCGCTGGACTTTCACACGAAGTTCGGCAGCAGCTGCTGCTGATCCGCCCGGCCACCATCGGCCAGGCCGGGCGCGTACCGGGGGTGACGCCGGCGGCCGTCTCCATTCTGCTGGTTCATCTGAAGAAGCGCAGTCTCACCCGCCGCAGCCACGTCGCATGACGGGATTCGTGGCGCGCCTGCGCGCAGCGTGGGACGAGCAGGACTCGCTTGCCTGCGTCGGCCTTGATCCGCTCATCGAACGGCTGCCGGCGCACATTGCGGCGCATGCCTCGCCGATATTCCACTTCAATAAAGCCATCATCGACGCGACCGCCGACCTCGTGTGCGCGTACAAGCCGCAGTTCGCGCATTACGCCGCCTGCGAGGCGGAAGACCAGCTCGAGCGCACCATCGAGTACATTCACCGCGCCTACCCGGGGATTCCAGTGATCCTCGACGCCAAACGCGGGGACGTGGGCAGCACGGCGGAGAGATACGCCATCGAGGCCTTCGAGCGCTATGGCGCGGATGCCGTGACCGTCAATCCCTATCTTGGCGGTGACTCGCTGGAACCGTTCTTGCGCTTCGAGGACAAGGGCGTTCTCGTCGTGTGCCGCACCTCCAACCCCGGCGCCCGCGACCTGCAGGACCTGGATGTCGGCGGCAGGAAGCTCTTCGCGGTGGTGGCCGAGCTTGCCGCCACCCGCTGGAACAGCCGCGGCAACTGCCTCCTCGTCGTGGGTGCGACTTATCCGCAGGAGCTGGCCCAGATTCGCGCCATCACAGGCGACATGCCCTTTCTCCTGCCTGGCGTCGGGGCGCAGGGGGCCGATATCGGCGCCGCCGTCGCGGCCGGACAGAGCGCCGATGGGCGCGGTCTCATCGTGAGCTCCTCGCGCGCCGTCATTCACGCCTCATCGGGCGTCGATTTTGCCGCCGCGGCGCGCGCGGCCACCCTTCTCCTGCGCGATGAAATCAATGCCGCCCGCACACGGGGCCATGCGGCGTAGCCTGCGCGCGGCGGCGGCGCTTGCCATCGCGCTCGGCCTGCTCGCCGGCTGTGCGCGCTCGCCGGATGCGGGGCGCCTGCACGGCACCGGCCCCGACGCAGGGGCCACTTTGCTCATCGGCAATGGCCCCGGTCCTGACTCCCTGGATCCCCAGAAAGCGCGCGCGAACGAGGCGCACATGGTGCTGCGCGATCTCTACGAGTGCCTGACCTCGCTCGACAGGAATGCCGCCCCGGCGCCGGGCGTCGCCACGAGCTGGGACACGAGCGCGGACGGCCGCACCTACACTTTCCATCTGCGCCCGGAGGCGCGCTGGTCAAACGGCGATCCTGTGGTGGCCGCGGATTTCCTCGCGGCATTGCGGCGCCTCGTCGATCCTGCGACCGCCTCGCAGTACGCCCAGGTAATCGACGTCGTCGCGAACGCGGGCGCCATCATCGCCGGCAAGGCGCCCGTCGACACACTGGGGGTTGCCGCGCCGGACGATGCGACCCTCGTAATACGCCTGGCGGGACCTGCGCCGTACCTGCCGGGATTGCTCTCGCATCCGAGTACCTGTCCCATCCACCGGCCCACGCTTGCGCGCTACGGCGCCGCCTTCGCGCGGCCCGGCATCATGGTGTCTAACGGTGCCTTCGTCCTGAAGGAGTGGGTGCCGGGATCCTACGTGCTCGGCGTACGCAACCGCCACTATTGGAACGATCGCGCGACCCGGCTTGACGCCGTCAAATACCTGCAGATCACCGACGAGAATGCTGAGCTCACGCGCTACCGCGCCGATCAGCTGCAGGTCACGGCCGTCGTGCCGCGCGGCCAGTTTGACTGGATCAAGGAGCATCTTGCGGGCGAGCTGCACATCGCGCCGCAATTGAACACCTATTTCTACGGGTTCAATCTTGCGCGCGCGCCCTTCAAGGACAATCCGGGCCTGAGGCGCGCGCTGTCGCTGGTCATTGACCGTGAGAAGCTCGCGCAGCGCGTGCTGCGCGTGGGAGAGCTGCCCGCCTATGGCTGGGTGCCCCCGGGCATCCACGACTACACGCCGCAGTCCTTCGATTATCGCGCAACCCCGCTGCCGCAAAGGATCGCCGAGGCGCGCCGGCTGTACGCCGCGGCGGGCTATTCAGCGCGCACGCCGCTGTCGATTGAACTGCGCTACAACGATGGCGAGATCCACACGAAGCTTGCCATCGCGGTCGCATCCATGTGGAAGGAGGCCCTCGGCGTTGAGACCCGGTTGGTCGCAGTCGAGTTCAAATCCCTGCTGCAGGACATCGACCGCGGCGATGTGGAGATATTTCGCTCCAGCTGGGTCGGGGACTACAACGACGCCTACACCTTTGCGCAATACCTGAAGAGCGATTTCGGCATCAATCTGCCGCGCTACAAGAATCCCAAGTACGATGCGCTCCTCGCCGCGGCTGCGGCCGAGGTTGACGTCGCCGCGCGCCGCAGGCTCCTCGAGGAGGCCGAACGGCTGATGCTCGCGGATCATCCGCTGATGCCGCTGTATTTCTACGTGAACAAACACCTGGTGAAGCCCAACGTGACGGGCTGGTATGACAATGTGATGAACGTCGTCTACAGCAAGGATCTGGGACTGAGCGGCAGCCCGGCGGCGCATTAGCTGCAGATCCTTGGCGGCAGGCGGTTCATCAGCCGCTCGGTAGCGCGCCCCAGCCGGCGCGCCGCACTTTCGCAGCGCCCCAGATGCCGCGGTTCAGCTGATCTGCAGCGTGCCCATGCTCGGCCGGAATCGCAGCTTGCGCGGTGCGCCCACCGCGACATCCGCGGAGATCTCCGCGATGTCGACGTCGGCCAGGAAGTGCCGTACCAGCGTCAGGACGGAATCGCAGGCGTGTTGGTGCGATGCGCCCTCGGGCAGGTGTGCGGCGATTTTCGCCTGCAGTGCGCGCGCATCGGGTGCCATCTCGCGCAGCGCCTCGACGCAGCGATCGAGAAGCAGAAGTTCGGTGGCGAGCGTCGTGTCCGTGGCTTCAGCAGGCTGCACGCCGCGCGAGATGACGCGCAGATGCAAGAGTGCTCCCGCCTCGTCCACTGCATCATAGATGCAGATGGCGAGCGCGGAGTGCAGCTCGACGGTGAAAACGGCGTCGTCCGCGACCACTTCAAAGCGATCCGGGGGCACGCTGACCTGCCTGTGAAGCGACTCCATGGCTCGCTGTATACCGTCATGCGCCCGTCCGGGTGCTGTTACCTCTCCAAACTTTGAACTGCCGCACGCTGCCGCGATGTGTGAATGCGCACGGGTTCCCTGCCGGGCGGCTCCGTTTAACAGGATCCATGCCGGCCGCGCTGATGCAAAATTGCGGATAAGCGATTTAGAATGCGGAAACTTCCAGCCTCTGCAAGCCCTGATAGGGCACGAGCAGTCGTATGAACGATTTCTTTTCCATTCCCGTGAGCAGCATCGATGGCTCGGCGGACCTGTTGGGCGCCTTGCGCGGCAAGGTAGTTCTCGCCGTCAACGTCGCGAGCCGCTGTGGCTACACGCCGCAGTACACGGGCCTCGAACAGTTGCAGCGCGACCTGCGCGCGGAAGGCTTCAGCGTGATTGGCTTTCCCTGCAATCAGTTCGGTCAGCAGGAGCCGGGCAATGAAGCGCAGATCATGCGGTTCTGCCAGACCACCTACGATGTGACCTTTCCGATGAGCGCCAAGCTCGACGTGAACGGCCCGCAGCGCCACCCCTTGTACAGTTTTCTTACCGCAGCGCAGAACGGCTTCCCGGGGGATATCGGCTGGAATTTCGAGAAATTCCTGATCAGCCGTGACGGGCGAGTGCTGAAGCGCTACGCTTCGGACACGAAGCCCGAGGACAAGGGTCTGATGCAGGACATTGCCGACGCGCTCGAGTGAGTGCGCGCCCGTAGGGGGGTTCCATGCTGACGGTACGGCACGTGCTCGAGAAGAAACCCCACGCGGTGCGCGCGATAGCGCCCGAAGCGCCGGTGCTCGATGCGATCCGCCTGATGGCGGAGCACCATGTCGGGGCGCTCGTCGTCATGCAGCAGGACGAGCTCCTCGGAATCGTGTCCGAGCGGGACTATGCGCGCAAGGTGATCCTCCTCGGACGATCATCCGCGCATACGGCGGTGCGCGAGATCATGACGGCACCGGTCATTACGGTGTCGCTCTTGAGCACCTTGGACGAATGTATGCGTGTTGTCACACAACACCGCGTACGCTACCTGCCCGTGATAGAGAACAGCCGTGTGATTGGCGTGGTATCGATCGGCGATCTCATCAAAGCGGTCATCGAAGAGCAGCAGCACACGATCGAGCAGCTCGAAAGCTATATCCACAGCTGATGTCCATGCGTTCCCTCATCATCGGCACGACCGTGCTGTCGATCGCGTTGCCGTGCGCGGGATTCGCGGACGCGCCGGCCGATCCGGCCGCCGGCGCGCTTTCAGGGTCGCCTGCTGCGCAGAGCTACTGGCCGAGCTTGCTGGGCGAGCAATACACCTTCGTGCTGCAGCACCAATCCTCGCTGCACTCGCCGTACGCGGGCCCGCTGAGCCTGAGGCCCGACGGCGACACGCAGCCCACGGACACGATCGGCTTCTACTTCGGCTGGGCACTCACCGATTGGGCGCAGTTCTATTTCGACACGGAAAAGTTCATGGGTGCAGGCGTTAGCGACGCGACGGGCTTGGGGGGACTTACGAACGGCGACGTGGTGCGCGAAGGGGCCAACAATCTGCCGAAGAGGTTCTATATCGCGCGCAGCTACCTGCGCTTCATGCTGCCGCTCGCGCCGCAGCTCACGAAGGTCGCGGCCGGCCAGGACCAGATTGCAGGCACCGAAGCGTCCGAGCGCCTCGAGTTCAAGGTCGGCTGGCTTGCCGTGAATGACGACTTCGACAAGAACCGCTACGCCACGAGCACGCGCACCGAGTTCATGAACTGGTCGCTCTGGGACAATACCGCCTGGGACTATGCGGCCGATACCCGCGGCTACACCGCCGGTTTCGTGCTGGGCTACGTAAGCCCCGTCTGGTCGCTGAAGTACGGCATGTACCGCATGCCGGTGCGCGCCAACGGCCAGGAGCTCGAGGCATCATTGCGGCGCGCACAGGGCGACAACCTCGAGCTCACTCTCTCGCCACCGCAGGTGAGTACGGTGGTGCGCCTCCTCGCCTTTCGTAATACCGCGCGCATGGGTATTTACTCGCAGGCGCTCGCCATCGCGTTTGCCGACGGCACGACGCCAAACATCGTCGCGGACGATCAGGAAGGGCGCAAGAAGTATGGCTTCGGCATCAACGCGGAGCAGCCGCTCGCGGATAACGGCGCGACCGGCGTCTTTGCCAGGCTCGGCTGGAATGACGGCAAGACCGAAAGCTTCGCTTTCACGGAGGTCGATCGGCTGGCGAGCGTCGGCGGCGAAGTCTCGGGGAGCCACTGGCAAAGAGCCGATGACGTCGCGGGCATCGCGCTCGCGGATGAGGGGCTCTCCGCCTGGCATCGCGAGTACCTGGCGGCAGGCGGCCTGGGCTTTCTCTTAGGCGATGGGCGCCTCGACTACGCGCACGAGCAGATCCTCGAGACCTACTACCGGCTGCAGCTGCCCTGGCAATGGGCGCACGTGCAGCTCTCGCCCGACTATCAATTCATTCGCAATCCGGGCTTCAACGCCGCCCGCGGCCCGGTGTCGTTCTGGGCGATACGCTTCCACATCGAGCATTGAGTGCGCGCGCCGCGGCGCTCTACTTGCGCCAAAAGGTCGGCGTGAAGAGCACCAGCACGCTGAAGATCTCAAGCCGCCCCAGCAGCATGGCGAAGGTGCAGATCCACGTCTGCAGATCGGTGAGGCTCTGATAGGTCTTGAACGGCCCGACCACGCCCAGGCCCGGACCTGCATTATTGATGCAGGCGATGATGGCGCCGAAGGACGAATCGAAATCAAGTCCGGTGAGCAGGAGCGCGAAGGTGAGCGCCGCCACGGTCATGAAATACAGAAAGATGAATGCGAGGATCGAGGCTGCGACCCGGTCCGGAACGGGCTTGCCGCCCACGCGCACGGGCGCCACCGCGCTCGGGTGCACGAGCAGGCGCAACTCACGCAGCGCCTGACGCGAGAGCACCAAGGTGCGGAACATCTTGATGCCGCCGCCGATCGAGCCGGTGCTGCAGAGGATGCAGGAGAGGAACAGCATCCAGATCGGCGCGAACACCGGCCAGCGCGTGTAGTCCTGGGTCACGAACCCCGTCGTCGTCGCAAGCGACACGACATTGAACGCTGAGTGCCGCAGCGCGGTGAAAAAATCCGGGTACACACCGTGCGCGGTGAGCAGAATCGCGATGCCGACCACGCTTACGGTCAGCAGCAAGAATATGGCCTTGCTTTCAGGGTGGGTGAAATACGGTTCCAGCGTCAGGCGCCGCAGCGCTGCAAAGTGACACGCGAAATTGAGCGACGCGGCGATCATGATGACGATCAGCACGAATTCGATCGACGCGGAATTGAAGTACGCAATGTTCGCATCGTGGGTGGAAAAGCCGCCGAGTCCGACCGCCGAAAAGGCGTGGCAGATGGCGTCAAACCACGACATGCCGCACACCCGCAGCGCAATGATCCCGGCGATCGTCAGCAACGTGTAGGCGAACCACAGGGACTTTGCCGTCTGGAAGATGCGCGGCGCGAGACGCTCCTCTTTCACCGGGCCCGGGGAATCGGCGCGGTAGAGCTGCATGCCGCCGACGCCCAGGAGCGGCAGGATGGCGATCGCCAGCACGATGATGCCGAGCCCCCCGTACCAGTGCAGCGCCGCGCGCCACAGATTGAGGGCGGGCGGCAGGGTGTCGAGTCCCTTCAAAACCGTGGCGCCGGTTCCCGTCAGGCCCGACATCGCTTCGAAGAAAGCGTCCGTAAAGGAAAGTCCGGGAAGGATGAGCAGCAGCGGGACCGCCGCCGCCGCCGACATCAATATCCAGCCCAGGGTCACGAGCAGAAAACCGTCGCGGGGCTTCAACTCGCGCGCATAGCGGCGCGTGCCCGTCGCGAGCAGCATGCCCGCGCCTGCACACACCAGCGCCGCGATGACAAACGAAGTCCCGCTGCCGCCGTACACCCACGAGGTGACAATCGGCAGCATGAACGCCGCGCCGAATGCCGCGAGCATCAGACCCAGAACGTGTGCGACGCGCAGCACGCGTGGTGTGCGCTTACCGGGCAGGGCCCAGGAAAAGACGCTCGACCGCCTCGACGTGCCTGCGGTC
The DNA here is from genome assembly GCA_003140135.1 of Gammaproteobacteria bacterium. Lineage (GTDB taxonomy): Bacteria > Pseudomonadota > Gammaproteobacteria > Steroidobacterales > Steroidobacteraceae > PALSA-1196. The sequence goes on along the minus strand of PLIX01000091.1, from coordinate 1,011 downwards.
GGAGAGGAACAGGATGATGTGATCGTCGCACTGCACGAGCGTGTCGTGGTGCGCCATGATCACCGTCTCGCCGCGCACGATGGCGCCGATCGAGGCGCCGTCGGGAAACTTGATCTCATCGACGCGCTTGCCGACCACGCGCGAGCTGCGCTCATCGCCGTGTACGATCGCTTCGAGTGCTTCGGCTGCGCCGCGGCGCAACGAGTGCACGCGCACCACATCGCCGCGCCGCACGTGGGCGAGCAGTGAGCCGATGGTGATCGTCTGCGGGGAGATGGCAATGTCGATGCTGCCGCTCTCGATGAGCTCGGCGTAGGAGGGCTTGTTGATGAGCGCCATGACCTTGCGGGCGCCCAGGCGCTTGGCGAGCATCGACGAGAGAATATTGGCTTCTTCCGAATTGGTGAGCGCGGCGAATACGTCCGTGCCGTCGATGTTCTCCTCGATGAGCAGCTCCTCGTCCGCGGCATCGCCGTTGAGCACGATGGTGTTCTCGAGGAGCTCCGAGATGCGCCGCGCACGTTTGGCGTCGCGCTCGATGAGCTTCACCTGGTTGTGTTTCTCCAGAGCCTTGGCGAGGCGGAAGCCGACGTTGCCGCCGCCTGCGATGACGACACGCCGCAAGGGGTGCTCCTCCTTGCGCATTTCGCTCATGACCCGGCGGATGTCGTTGCGGGCCGCGAGAAAGAACACCTCGTCGCCGTCTTCGACGACGGTGTCGCCACTGGGCGTGATGCTGCGGCCGGCGCGATAGATCGCGACGATGCGCGCCTCGACGTCGCGCACGTGCTCGCGCAGCGCGCGCAGCTGCTGCCCGACAAGCAGCCCGCCCTCGTGCGCGCGCACGGCGACCAGGCGCACCTTGCCGTCGGCGAAGTCGAGCACCTGCAGCGCGCCGGGATAATGGATCAGCCGCTCGACATACTCGGTGACGAGCTGCTCGGGACTGATGAAGACGTCGACCGGCAGAGCCTCGTCGCTGAAGAGCTCGGGGCGGCTGGTGTATTCGGC
>PLIX01000195.1 GCA_003140135.1 Gammaproteobacteria bacterium | reverse complement strand
ATCCAAGGTCTTCAGGTAGCCGGCCGCGCGCACCATGTACTCGGCCTCGGCGAGCTCCAGAACCGAGCCGCCCGTCTCCTGATTGGCCCTTTGCACGGCATTGATCACCTTCTGCTGTGTGATGTTGAACGCACGCAGTCGATCGGGGTCGAGCACGATCTGGTACTGGCGCACCATGCCGCCGAGAGAGGCGACTTCGGCGACGTTAGTGACTGTCTTAAGCTCGTATTTCAGGAACCAGTCCTGCAGGGCGCGCAGCTGTGAGAGATCGCGGGTGCCGCTCTTGTCCACGAGCGCATATTCATAGACCCAGCCCACGCCGGTCGCATCCGGGCCGAGCGACGGCTTGGCGTCGGCGGGTAGCCGAGACTGCACCTGGTTTAGATACTCGAGCACTCGTGAACGCGCCCAGTAAAGATCGGTGTCATCGGCGAACAGGATGTAGACATACGAATCCCCGAACATCGAATAGCCGCGCACGGTTTTCGCGCCGGGCACCGACAGCATGGTGGTCGCGAGCGGATAGGTGACCTGATTCTCGACGATCTGGGGGGCTTGTCCCGGGTACGTCGTTCGGATGATGACCTGCACATCCGAAAGATCAGGAATGGCGTCCAGCGGAATTCGCAGCATCGCCCACACGCCCCAAGCGACGAGCGTGACCGTCGCCAGAAGCACCAGAAAGCGATTCTGGATGGACCAGCGGATGAGCCGCGCGATCATTGCCTGCCCTCCGGCGGCGTCATGGAAGAGGTGGCAGTCGTCTTGAGTCGATTCACCGTGGACGTGAGGCTCGCTTCGGAATCGATCAGGAACTGTCCCGAAAGCACAATCGACTGGCCCTCCTTCAGACCCGAGAAAATCGGTGTTCGACCGTCTTGCTCGATACCTGTGGAAACATTGACCACATCGAAGGATCCCTTCTCGCCCGCGACGATCACTACGCTGCGTTCGCCCGTTACAATCACCGCCTCGCTCGGCACGACGAGCTGCGGCTCGGTCGCTGGCGCTGTGAAGTCAAGCGCGACCCACATGCCGGGCGAGAGCTGGAAGTCGGGATTGTCAAGCGCGACGCGCACGGTGAGCGTGCGCGTCTGCGGATCGACCTGCGGCAGAAGGGCAATGACGCGACCCTTGAATGTCCTGCCGGGCCATGCAGTAGCATGCGCCTCCGCCGTTGAGTCCAGAGGAACCATCGAGACCCGGCTCTCCGGGATTTGTGCGTTGACCCAGACAGTCGCAAGTCCGTTGATGCGGAATAAGCTCGCACCGGCCATGAATGCGGCACCGTCCCGCACGCCAAGTTCGGTCATTACGCCATCAATCGGCGCCACGAGCGTCGTGGTGGCGTTGGTTTCGTGCTTCGTCGCCACAGCTCGGATCGCCGCGTCGGGCACACCGAGCACGACCAGGCGCTGCCGCGCTGCATCTTGAAGCGCCTCTGCGCTCTGCGAGAGTGCGTCCACAAGCGCGAGGTACTCCTGCTGTGCCTCGAGCCATTGCGGTGCGAGGATGGTGGCGAGCGGCTGCCCGCGGTGCACGCGTTCGAGCGGTGCTTTCACATTAAGGTGAGTCACGTAACCTTCGACGCGCGCCTGGACGACCTCAACCAACCGGTCGTCGAAGGCGACACTGCCGACGGCATGCAAGCCCGATTTGAGGCTCGCTTTCTCAACCTTGCCGAGCCGGATACCCAGGTTTTGGATGACGCCTGAGCTCACGCGTACACCGCCGCTTTCGCTCTCTGCGTCCGAATATTTCGGAACCATCTCCATGCCCATAGGGGACTTGCCCGGCTTGGCGAAATGCTGGTTCGGTATCATCGGGTCGTACCAGTACAGGGGCTTGCCGTTGCCCGCAGCAGCACCGGGAAGGTTCGCCGCGTTGCTCCGGGACGCCGGTGAATCGGCGGCCGGCTCCGACATCATTCGGTGAGCCCACCAGTCACCCCCGACGACGCCTGCAGCAAGAAGCGCCAGAGCACTTGCAAACCATTTGACGTTGCTGGATCGTTTGGCGCTCATTGCGATATCCCCGAGTCGTGGAGAAAGTGCAGAGCCGCCCAGGCGCTTGCGACCGAGCCTTCGAGCTGCACATATTCAAGCTGGGTGTTGATCTCTTGAGTCAGCGCGTCGATAGCAACGCGCAGAGCGCCACGCCCCGCGCCGTAGGAAGCGATAGCCGCGCGGGATCGATCACGCGCCAGAGGAAGGAGTTCGGTTGCGTAGTTCTTGAGACGCTCTCGACCCTGCCGCCACTGCGCAAGCTCCGACCGTATTTCCGCGGTATGCATCCGAACTTCCGCATCCCGCTCGGCCTCCTTCGCGCGCACCAGGGCGAGCTTCTCCGCGATCACGGGGTTCTGTCTGTTCTTTGGGAACAGCGGCAGAGCGATATGAAATTCGAGCGAGACCATATTGGAAAAATCCGGTCCCCGCTGCTCGTAATCGAACTCCGCACTCCAGTCAGGGCGCGTCTGCGCGCGCGCAAGTTCCACATCCGTCTGCGCCGCCGCGATCTTTGCCAGTACGGGGGCCAACGGCGCGTGCAGCGGCACCGCCGCAAGGAGCGACTCCGGCGCATGACCCAGATCGCGATCCGTTGGCATAGCGGCAAGAGGCCGCTCCGCATCCGTGCTGATCCAGCGCGCGAGCTCGGCGCGCCGCATCTCGCCCTCCTCTTCGAGCGCCAAGATCCTCTCGTCCAATTCCGGCACCAGTGACTGGGCCGCCAGTGCTTCGGCGGCCGACACTCGGCCACTTGCGAGGGCCGCACGACCCACGGCGGCTTCGAGCTGCGCGTCGGCTTTGAGGGTGCGCAGCCGCACGAGCGATTCTTCGGCCACTGCACGTGCAATCCATGCCTCCGCCACGGTACGCGCGGTATCGAATCGCGTCTTCCGGACGTCTCCCTGAGCTACTGCGATTTCCCGCTGGGCAAGCTCCCCCAGCAACCGTCGCTTCTCGCCGCTGGNNCACGCTTCTCGCCGTTGGGAAAACTTTGCATCACGCCGATCTTGCGCATCGTCATGAAGTCACGCGTGAATGAGTAACGCTCTGCGGTGGTGACTGGGAGGTTATCCACCCCCGTGACCAGCTCGGGATCTGGGAGATGACCGGCGCTCGGCGCGACCGCCTGCATCGCCTCGAGTGTCGCAGTCGATGCAACCACCTGCGGAGTCTCCTGCAATGCCTGATCGACTGCGTCCTCTAGAGAAAGCGTTCGCTCGTCTGCTGCAGCGACCCATGGCCAAAGCAACGCGATCCAGATCAATCGATACCACAAACTGGGCGCTGCGGCGGCCCGCGCTGCCATCAGTGTATTTTTGAACCGATACATAAGGATTTCCTCGAGTCGACAGTGCGAACACTTTTGCATCACCGATCAGTCGAGATTCGACAGGGGCGTGTTCACGCCCATGCAGAACGACGATGGCGAATCATCGATGGAAAGCAGTCGGCCGGCGTTTCACCAGCGCGGTCTGTCGAGGAAAATATTTAAAGGCGCAACCGACCGGTGCGCAGGTAGGTCAGCGAAGCACTTTCGCGATACAAAAATGAAACGTGCCGGATATTCCCGCCAACTGGCTCGAACGCGTGTGTAACAAGCGGCCAAACGGCAACGTCAATGGGATCGGGCGAGCCTGAGACGCGATGACTGTCGAGCCGTCCTCGACTCGCATCCATTGAGACGGCGCGCGCCATTGGAGGCGCGACAGTGCAGCAGGTGCCGGCAATGTGAATAGACGGGCCGGCGGACACGCCGCCCTGGCACGGGACTGTGCAGCAGCCAGATTGAGCACTAAACGTGCAGGCGAGAGTCGGAGCAGCGACCCCAAGAAGGCTCGCCCACACGGTCAACAATGACGCCCAGCGACGAATCAAGAATGCTAACTCCGCAGTGCGAACACTAGAAACCTACCCAACATACTATAGGTTCCCCGGTGCCCGTGCGCCAGCGCCATGCGCACGCTTTGTAGGCCTACATGCATCCGATGTTGCATTCCGTTTTAGAGTGTTGCATTTCCTTAATGCTGACGACTCGCAGCGCACGCGGGTTCTTTACTGGGCCGATTCGACAGGAAAGCCGCGTGCTCTCTTCTCTTGGGCGATCTAGGGTGACCTTCCGAGCGTCTATCGGCATCCGCTACTGAGAGCTTGCTCAGAGTGCCCACCGAGTTTTGGGGTGATTTCACCGCAAAACTCCGACCACACGGACTCGGCGATATTCGCTGAGATATTGGCAACTTTTGACCAAATTAACCGGCTGACTCTCTCAAGTTTCGGAGCTAAGAGCCTAGAGACTTCGCGCCATCGCCCTTGCCACCAGTTCTTACAGAATCGTCGTCTCAAACGGTGCATGCGAGCGGAGTCACCGACGAGGGCTTCGCCGTCGGTTGTGAACAAAACATGAGGAGTTAGTGTAAATCGGTTTACACGGCCTATCGACGGCCGCGCCTCGAGTGCAAGGTGCCAATGCGCACCCAAGGCACGGCTCTGACCCCGAAGAGCGCGCTGTCCGGAGACACCGAGCGCGTCAGTGAAGCGGACCCGAGACACGTCGGTGCGGGCGGCAGACCAATACCAACAGTCCCGACCGTTCGCGAGGTGGAAACATGCGAGTCCCCGTGCACGGGCGGAAAGAATCCAGGCTTGGTGCACCAAGTCCGTCAGGATGTTCGCGCGGTCTTGATAGCTCAATCCAAAGAGCTCACCTGCTCCCACCGCAAGGAAGGTCTCTGTCGCAACTTCCGACGCTGCCCGCAACCCGTAACGACCGCTCAGATCGAACGCCATCGTGGGCGCGAAGCTCAAGACCCGCGAATGGCGCTGGACGCAGGGAAACTGTTCCTGCAGCGCGTGCACATCGTCCGATGTGAGAGTGAAGCGGCCAACGTGCAGTGTTGGCGGTGGCGCGGGGATCGATAGCCAATTCGAGAGGACGCGCTCGTTCTCAAAACGCAGCCGCGATTCGAAAGCGAAATGATCCTTTGCCCATTGCGTCACGGCGGCGGCCGCGCCGTCGTCTCGGCGTGGGACATTGTCCCCTTGCAACTTCTTGAGCAGCCGCGCCAAGCCTTGATCCCAGGCGCCAATGGCGTCGATTACATTTTTGCCCTGCAACTCGATCGGCAGATCAGCGAATGGCAAGGATGCGATCCGGACCGGGATAATGAAGTCCCCCAGCGTGCCGAGTCCCTCGACCGTGTCAGCGAGGGAGAGCTCCTTGAGGAACCCTCGCTTCTTTGTGATCGCTGGAGACACGACCGCAATGAACTTCGCGCAGCGACCACGGATTGCGGCTTCGACATCACGCCAGAACCTCTCGCCACCGATGAGCTTCGTTACGTCTGACCAGACTTCGTAGCCTGCGGCCGCCAAGCGCGCCGCCAGCCACAAAGTAAAGTCATTGTCTCGGGGTTCGCGTGACTAATAAAGACGGTGCGTCGGTCTGCGGGTACGTCCGGGTTGTTATCGGATGGCACAGGGTCGTTTGGTTTGATACGCGCAGCTCGTTCGCTGGCTATACCAGATTATCTTAGAAGTATGTGGCCGATACCGCCCAATGGCAGCGGCGCTTGGCCGATAAATGGCCGATAAAGGTTGATTTATCGGCCAATGGCCGATACATTGGCCGATAAATGGCCGATAAAATCACTGTTGCTAAGTACCTGAGCCAGCAAGCCGACCGCTGGATCACTCCTGGCGAGATAAAGGCTGCGATCCCCGGTGTGCCGGATCGCACCCTCCGTCGCTGGCTTGGAGAGCTCGTGAATAAAGGACAAGCGGAACGCGCCGGCGAACGCAAAGCCACCCGCTATCGCTCGGTACCCTCAGGCAAGCCGCCCGCCCGCCCGACGACGGAGGCTAAGACGCCACCGATCTTCTCGCCAGCGAGTGTGCAGCTGCTGAAGCGAATCGAGGCGCCCATCTACACACGACCTCCCACGACGTATTCCGAGGTCTGGGTCGACAGCTACATCCCGAACGAAAGCGCCTACCTAAGTGCCGAACAAAGAATAGAGCTCAAGGGGCTTGGCAAGCGCGCCCCCATCTATGGGCGTGCGGGCACCTACCTCCAGAAAATTTACAATCGATTGCTCATCGATCTGAGCTACAACTCCGCCCGACTCGAAGGCAATACCTACACCCTCGCCGATACTGAACAGCTCGTCATCCAAGGCGTTGCCGCGCAGGGCAAACCCAACGCCGAACGCATCATGATCCTCAACCACAAGGAAGCGATTCGATACCTCGTACAGAACGTCGAGTCACTGAGCGTCAATGAGGAAACGATCCGCACCCTGCACTACCTTTTGGCCGACAGTCTGGTCGCCCCAGGCATGGCAGGACAAATTCGCGAGGACAGCATCGCTGTAAGTGGCACCACGTACGCCCCATTGGAGGGGCGAGACCGCCTGACGCGCCTTTTGCGGCAGTTGCTCGAAAAGGCACGCCGGATCGAGGACCCTTTTGAGCAGAGCTTCTTTTTGCTCGGCCACATTGCCTACCTCCAGGCATTCGTGGACGTGAACAAACGCACCGCTCGACTCGCCTCGATCATCCCGCTCATTACCAATGACCACGTGCCGCAGTCATTCGTCGACGTTGACAAGGGTGACTATTTAAATGCGACCATCGCCTTTTACGAGCTCAACGAAACCGGGCCGTTGGCGGATCTATATTGCTTCTCTTACCGCCGCTCCTGCCAGCACTTCGACACAAGCGTTCAGGTCGTCGGCTTTGATGAGATCGCCGCGCTCTACCGTCCGCAGCGTCGGGCGATAGTCTCCGAGATCGTGCGTACGCTAATACCGCCAGGAGAGGCGATGAATTTGATCGAGGCGCGCATGACAGATGCCATCGAGCCTCAGCATCGTGACAAGTTCATGCAAGACGTCTTGGCGGAGCTCGAGAATCTGGACGTCTCGCGAATTGCCGGGCTTGGAATCAGCCGCGAGCAGTTGGACGCGTGGTTGAAGCTGCGCGATAGGCAGGCGCATCCCCAAATTGGCGATATTTAGCGACGGATGCTTCGCACATTGCTCCGCTTCATCGTTCCGAATCGCGGCAGGTTCTTGCGAATCAGGGCAGCCACCTGCGAGGGCGCAAGATGGGCGTAGTGCTTCTCGACCATGCGCGTGTCGGCATGGCCCAGTGCTGCGGCAACAAACAGCAAAGGAACCTTCTTCTGAACCAAATGTGAAGCATACGTATGCCTGAGCGTATGAAACGTTGCGGGGGGAGTAATTTTGCCGGCCACACACGCGGCGCGCATGGCGCGCAAGACGGCGATGCGATACCACGGCGAGCCGTCCGCCCGCGCAAACGGGCTCGCGTCTTCGGCTTTCCCCGCCGTAATCTCCTCAAAGAGCGCCACACCCTCTTTCGTCAGCGGCACCCTTCGAGATTTTCCGCTCTTGGAGTCGGGGATCAGCAACGTATTCGACTGCTGATCGAAATCGCCGGTACGGACCGCGAATAGTTCGCCCATCCGGCATCCGCTTAAGAGCGCGGCGCGAACGAGAACCCGAAATTCCGGCGCGCAAGCGTTCTGTATGCGGGTTGCCTCGTCTACAGTCAGCCAGCGCAGCCGTGCGGAATCCGCCGCGCGGAACTTCTTCAAGCGCGCCCAGGCATCACGCAAAGGGACCTTACCTGCAGCGTGGGCGCGGTTCAGGCACGCCTTGAAAGCATTGATGACGCGGTTCAGCGTCGCTTTGCGTCGGCGTTGGCGTTCGGTCGTCTCTTCAGGTGAGGGTATTGGCTTTTGTCCGTGCGACGTCTCATCGGTGCGCATCTTTTTAGGCTTGCGCCGGCGCTTGAGTGCCCAGGTGAGCCAAGCTTCGAAATCCGCCGATGTCAGTTCCGCGACGCGACGGGTGCCAAGCAAGGGAAGGACGTAGGCCTTGAGCTTGGATTCCGTGTCCGCCGCAGTCTTGCGGTGTGTACGCATGTAATCGACGTAGTCGGTGATCGCGTCGGCGACCGTGTAGAGCTGCCCGCTCGCGCGCTGAGCGTCGTGTTTCGCGCAGGCCAGCAGCTTGCGCTGTGCATGGCCAAAGTCGAGTACCTCCGCGCCATCAGCGTCGCGGTAGTCGTCCGCGGTGCCGACACGGTCCTCGAGGTGGCGTCGACGTCCCGCATCGTAACGTCGCACAATCCACGCTCCACCTTCGGTGGATTTGCGATAACCCAAAGACAGCCCGCGGTCGATCACCAGCCAGTACGGCTCAGAACGCGCCGGCAGGCGCCTGCGCGCTTCCCGTGAGCCCAAATCCGCATGCCGCCGCACTCTCGCCATACCCACCTCCTCGTCCGCATGTGACGGCTGGACAGCCGGCGCCGGTCATGGGAATCTCATGGGAGCGCCATCAAATCAACCACTTACGGGCACATCCAGCGTGCTGCACGAAAACTAGACGAAGACACCTGACAGCATTCTGCAAAGCACCCGGGGCGCGCGCGCGCACGGCCCTCCTCAGCGACCGTGCACAGCGACCTCGTGGCGCCGGCGGCCCGCAGTGATCCACAGCAGCAGTGCGAAGGCGAAGCCAAGCGCGCTCGCCGCTCCGAAAAACAGCATCATCGGCTGATAGCCGGCTGGGTTCTGCGCGCTCGCTCCAGATGTGTCGTTGAGCCATCCGGCCACAAGATTGGCGCCCGCGATTCCGGCGTTCTGCACGACCCACATCAGGCCGAGCGCCGTGCCGAAACGCGCGGGGGATACGAGTTTGCTGGTCAGCGGCCACATGACAGCAGGCACCAGTGAAAAACTGACTCCGATCAGCGCAGTTGCGACCCATAGGCTCCAGTGTGTCCACGCCATGATCGCGATCGACACAGGCAGCAGCAATGCGCCGAAAGCCAGCATGGGCGCGTAGCGGCCAGTCTTATCGCACAGCCAGCCAAACGCCGGCGTGGTGAACATCGCTGCCAGGAACACGTAGCTATTCATCGCCCCGGCGGTTGCCAAGTCGAGCCCGTGCACGTGCTGAAAATATTTGATCGAGAAAGTGCTGCGGAATGCAAAGATGACCGCGTACCAAAGCACGCAC
>PLIX01000274.1 GCA_003140135.1 Gammaproteobacteria bacterium | reverse complement strand
CGCGGGACCGAGATGGCCTGAGATCTATCCTCCACTTTCGCTGGCGCTCCTGCTCCATGGAATTACTCAAGTCGCTGGCGGCTCGCAACGTCGTGTTGCTCGGTTGGCGTCGGTGCGCGCACCGGCGCGTGCTCCGGTGCGGACGGAGCGTGCGAGCCTGCCTTTGCCGAACTCATCGATCATATTCCGATTAAAGGCGGGGATATCGGCAGGCTTTCTGCTCGACACCAAACCGTCGTCGACCACCACCTCGCGATCCACCCAGTGCGCGCCGGCGTTTTTTAAGTCCGTCTTGAGCGACGGCCACGATGTGATCGTGCGACCGCTCACGACGTCGGCCTCGACGAGGGTCCAGGGACCATGGCAGATCGCCGCGACTGGCTTTCCAGCATCGAAGAAAGCGCGCACGAATGCGACGGCCTTCGGCAAGGTGCGCAACTGATCCGGATTGGCAACGCCGCCGGGAAGGAGCAAAACATCAAACATCTCGGCATCGGCTTTGTCGAGGGGCACATCGACTGCAAACTTGTCCGCTTTGTCGAAGTGCTTCCAGCCTTGCACGTGGCCCTGGACGGGTGAAACGATGAGCGTCTCGGCTCCGGCCTCATCAAGCGCCTTCCTGGGCTCTGCTAATTCGGCCTGCTCAAACCCGTCAGCAACCAGGATCGCAACTTTCATTCCGTTAAGCATCAGCTTCTCCTCGCGACTTAGACGCCTGAGGAGGCAGCATTTAGCGTGCCGCGATGGGGATGGCTCGAGAGCGCGCGCCAGGGATGCTAGGGCGTGAGCCCTGCGCGCCAGATCGAGCTTGGGCTTCACGTCTTGATGGGATCGCGTACCCGCTGCGTGAACCACCATTGATGCTGCTCGAGGTCCTGTGCGCCATTGCTGCGATCAGCCCAGTAATCCGCGCCATAATCGTGCAGCGCCGGCGGCTAATCGATTTTGGCCCCTGCTGAGTGCGCACGCGCACAGTGGGCGTCGACGTCATCAACATAAACCATGACGCCATGAGTGTTGGCGCCGCCAAGCGAGTGTGGGCTGCGGGTCACCCGAGCGGGATCGGCCGACTTGCCGGCCTGAGCGACCATGATGATTCCTTCGCCGTACACGAGCTCGGAGTGCTGAACCCGGCCGTCCGGGCCGAGAAATTTCTGGCGTACTTCGAAGCCGAATGCGCGGCACAGCCAGTCGATGGCGGCCAGTGCATCGTCATAGAAAATCGCTACGGAAATGCGCGGCCAGCCGGGCGAGGTATTCTTCATGAGCGCTGTCCCAATATGCGGCCGACGTAATTATGCCTCAGTGATAGTAAGCGCCGAAGCTGCGGCCGCCTTGGCATCGCACTGTTGAAAATTGCGCGCAACGTCCCCAAGCACCATCCGCCGAAAAGGGAAGCTTGCGCGCACTCGATGTCAGCGCGCAGCGCCGCTCATGCGTTAGAAGAGCCAGCGAGTATTTGGAGATGGAACATGCGATTAATTCCTAAGATTCTGATTGCACTCGGTTTCTTATCGCTGGGTGGCTGCGTGGTGGCGCCGGTTGGCGCGCCTCCCGGGGTCTACGTCGGACCGCAGGTGGCAGTGCCTTATGTCGCAGTGAGCCCGTACTATTACGGAGGGTACGGCCCGCACTATTACTACGGACGGCGCTGGTAGCGGCTGCGAGGCGCGCGGGCGAGCCGATGACGACGCCTGGCGTAAAGCCTGCGCTGAATCGTCGGCTGCTACCGATGGCAGCTCTCGTTGCAGGCGCGGCGATCGCCGTCGCCGGATGTGCCGGCGCTCCGGCTCGCGGTGAGTTCGCAGCCTCGCGCGCCGATGTACTGTGGCTCAACCGGATCTCCTACGGCGTCAACTCTCAAACCCTGACCGATTACGAGCGACGCGGCCGCGCAGGCTTCCTCGACTCACAGCTTTCCGGCCGCGATGCTCCTCTTCCGCCCGAGATCGCAAGCCAGGTCAACCTTTTGGACGTAGTGCACGCGGATGCTGCGCAGCTGCTTGCCGCCACCAATGCCGAATACAAGCGCATCAACCAACTCCCCGACGGGCCGGAGAAGGAACAGGCGCGCAAGACTCTCAACGACCGCGGCAATGCGTTCGCCTATGAGGCCGCGCGCCGTGACGTGTTGCGCGCCATCTATTCGCCCGCTCAGCTGCAGGAGCAACTGGTTTGGTTTTGGCTGAACCACTTCAACGTAGCGCAGTCCAAGGGGGGCATCCGCTGGCTGATAGGCGACTACGAGGAGCGCGCTATACGGCCGCACGTTCTAGGCCGCTTCCGCGATCTCCTAATGGCGACCCTGACGCACCCGGCCATGCTGCAGTATCTGGATAATGCGCAGAATGCCGTAAACCATGTGAATGAGAACTACGCGCGCGAACTCATGGAGCTACACACGCTGGGTGTCGCGGCAGGCTATACACAGGGCGACGTGCAGAACCTCGCGCGCATTCTCACCGGTGTCGGGATCAACGCCGGAGGACCGCCGCCTAAGCTTCAGCCTGCGCGGCAATCCCTGTATCGCCGCGACGGCGCATTCGAATTCAATCCGGCGCGTCACGACTTCGCTGCCAAAGTACTGCTCGGCCACGTGATCCGCGGCCAGGGGTTTGCTGAGGTGGAGGAGGCGGTGGACATTCTCGTGCACGATCCTGCATGCGCCCAGTTCATTGCGCACAAGCTGGCGGTCTACTTCGTGGCGGACGATCCGCCGCCGGCGCTCGTGGCGCGCATGGCGGCCACCTTTTCGCGCACCGACGGCGACATTGCCGCAGTGCTGCGCGTCATGTTCGCCGCACCGGAGTTCTCCGCATCGCTGGGCGGAAAATTCAAGGACCCCATGCACTTTGTAGTCTCTGCGATGCGGCTCGCGTATGACTCGAGGCCCATCCTCAACACTCATCCGCTCATCGGGTGGCTGAATGCTTTGGCTGAGCCTTTGTACGGACATCAAACGCCGGATGGCTATGCGCTCACCGAGGCCGGTTGGGCGAGTTCCGGCCAAATGAGCCGGCGCTTCGAGATTGCCCGGGCGATCGCCGCGCCCAACGCCGGGCTCTTCGAGCCCGAGGACGGCAGCATTGCCACCGGCGCGGGCTTTCCACAGCTCTCCAGCCCGGTGTACTTCGCCGCGCTCGAGCCAATGCTTTCCGAGCGCACCAAGAACGCGCTCGCGGCCGCCACCTCGCAGCAGGAATGGAATACGCTCCTGCTCTCCTCACCGGAGTTCAATTACCGATGATCGCAAAGGCGCGCGCGCACCCTCGAGCATCTATGCAGCGTCGAGAACTTCTGCGCCTGGGCGCAAGTCTTCCAGTGCTCACCCTCGCGAGTCGCCTCTACGCTGCGCCGACATCGCCCGCGCGATTCCTGCTGGTATTTCTGCGCGGCGGTTACGACTGTGCCAATTTTCTCGTTCCCTATTCGAGCAGCTTCTACTATGAGGCGCGCCCGCGCATCGCAATCGCGCGGCCGGATGCGAGCGCGCCCAGCGGGGCGCTCGCGCTGGATGCCGACTGGGCACTCGCGCCCGCCGTGCGCGACGCCTTGGGACCGCTCTACGAGCAGCGTCAACTCGCCTTCGTCCCCTTTGCGGGCACGGATGATCTCTCGCGCAGTCATTTCGAGACTCAAGACAGCATCGAGCTTGGCGAGCCTTCCCAGGGCCAACACGACTTCGGCTCGGGATTCATGGGACGGCTGGTGCGGGTTCTGGGGTCGAGCGGCCCCATCGCCTTTACCGACGCACTGCCGCTGACCTTCAAAGGCGCGGCCGACATTCCCAACGTGTCGTTGAAGGGCGTCGGCAAGCTCGCTTTCGACAATCGCCAGGCATCGCTTCTGACAGACATGTACGCCGAGCATCATCTGGAGGCGGCAGTGGCCGACGGGCTCGAGCTGCGCCAGGAGGTGGCGCTCGCGATGGCTGATGAGATGCGCGCGGCCAATCGTGGCGCGATCAATACCAAGGGCTTCGCGCTTGAAGCGGAGCGCATGGGCAAGCTCATGCGGGAGCAGTACCGGCTCGGCTTTGTCGATGTCGGCGGGTGGGACACGCATGTCAACGAGGGCGGTGCCAAGGGCGCTCTCGCCAATAATCTCGATAATTTGAGCCGCGGGCTCGTCAGCTTTTCACAGGCCCTGGGCGAGCAATGGCGCAACACCGTGGTGGTGGTCGTGTCCGAATTCGGGCGCACTTTCCGCGAGAATGGCAACAACGGCACCGATCACGGACACGGTTCGGTCTATTGGGTGCTCGGCGGCGCAGTGAGCGGCGGGCGCATCGCCGGCGAGCAGCTTCCGATTCAACGCGCCACATTGTTTCAGGATCGAGATTACCCCGTGCTGAACGACTACCGGGCCGTGCTCGGCGGCCTATTCCGCTCGATGTGGGGTCTGTCCGCGGGGCCGCTCGAACGTGTATTCCCGCAGGTGAAGCCACTGGACCTCAAACTCGTCTGAGTGTCAAATGACAGGTTCCGAGTGCTGAACCGGGGCACGTATGTCGAATACCATGAAGCGCGTGCTTCTCGCACTCATCGGCGCCCTTGTGCTCCTCGTGGCGCTGATCACCTGGCTCGGGCCGCGCCTCTTGGGAGCGCATGTAAAATCCCGGTTGGAGGCGGACGCCTCCGACGCACTGTCAATGCAGGTGCAGGTCGGCGGCAGCGTGGCATTGCGCTTCTTTCCCGGCCTGCACGTGACGGTGTTGGATGTACACATTCGCAACCGCGGGCTCGATGTCGCCAGCATCGGTGAGGTGCACCTCGGCATCGAGTTGCACTCCCTCCTGCACAAGGACCTGAAGTTCCAGAGCGTTCACTTCAAGAATGCGCGCATCACCATCGCGCGCGACAAGAGCGGCCAGTTCAACACCGCCGGGCCGCCGACGCCCGCTTCGAGCTCGCCGGCGGCCGACATCGCGACAGTCAGCTTGGCGGATTCGAGCCTCTTTTACACGGACGCGAAGCGCGACAATGACTTCAGCGCCGAAAACTGCAGTGTCGAGATCACCGACTTGAGGCTTACGCCCACCACACCGCCGGACATCCTGAAAACTGTCGCGTTCACCGGCCATCTCAGCTGCGCGCAGATGCACAGCCGGAATCTCGCCGCAACCGAGGTCACGGCGTCGGTTGCGGCTTCGGGCGGGACGTTGAAATTCGACCCTGTTGCGCTCCAGATGTTTGGCGGTCACGGCGCCGGACATGTCACGGCGGACTTTACCGCTGTCGAGCCCGTCTACCATGTGCACTCGTCAATATCGAAGCTGCAGATTGCGGACTTCTCCAAGACCGTGACGCCTGAGAAAATCGCCGCAGGCGCTCTCGACTTTACAGCTAATCTCACGATGCACGGAACTCCTGAGACCGGAGTCATGGGTACGGTTGCGGGCGAGGCTTCTTTGCACGGCAATGATCTTCTGCTCAACATCGGCGATCTCGACAAGGAGTTCTCGAACTACGAGTCCACCCAGAACTTTAATCTCATTGATGTGGGCGCATTTTTCCTTGCCGGGCCCCTGGGGGCTGCAGTCACCAAGGGCTATGACTACGCGCGCATCCTGAAGAAATCGGAAGGCCATACGACCATCCGCACGCTGATCTCGCAATGGAAGCTGGAGCGCGGAATCGCCCAGGCGCAGGACGTGGCTCTTGCGACCCCGAAGAACCGGATCGCGATGACGGGCGGACTCAACTTCGTCAATGATACCTACGATGACGTGACGATTGCGCTCGTGGGTCCCAAAGGGTGCGCGCGCGTGGAGCAGCACGTGCACGGATCATTCCGCAAGCCTGAAGTAGAGAAGCCGAACGTGATCACCACCATCACCGGGCCTGCGCGCAAACTGATCAATAAGAGCAAAAGCCTGTTCGGCGCGAAGTGCGTGGTCTTTTATTCCGGCGCAGTGCAGACGCCGCAGTAACGCTCACTGCTTGTACTTTGACTTGGCGGCTGTAATGCACCTGTCTTTGGCGTCTCCCGAAAGGGTATCGCACTTCGCCCGTGCGGCGTTGTAGTCCGAGTTGGTGGACGCCGCGCGCACATCGCCGCGCACGCCTGCGCTGATCTGCCGATCCTGGCCCTCGCGCAGGCACGCTTCGCGCGCATCACCCGTCTTGCTCGCGCACAGGTCCGCCTGCAGCTTATCGCCCGAGTCGGGCCCGGGCTCCGTCATGGGCGGCTGTGACTGTGCCCCGGCGGGCAGCGCGGCGCAGGACAAGGCGAGCCATGCGGCGCTGATCAGCAGGTGTTTGACTTGGTGCGGCATGGCTTTTCTTCCGTGTGGGCGACGAGCTAATAACGCGCGAGCAGCGCTTCCAGATCCGTGCGTGAGGCTTCCATGGATTTATACAGCGGAATATGTCGCGTCGTCGAGCTGCCATTCACGATGGCGGCAAAGGCGATCCATCCGCCGTTCCTCTTGCGCACATAGCCGGCGATTCCGCACACCGAGTGCGGCTCATCCATCGTGCCGGTCTTGAGCGCCACGCGATCGAGCCACGCCTCGCTTCCCTGGCGCAGGAAGCCGAACGGGGCCTGACGGGGCACCGTCAGACCGCCATAGAACGCGGGAAAATGTCGGCTGTCGTGGTACTGATAAGCCAGCAGCGCCACCAGATCGTGCGCCGAGAGCTCGTTTTCCGGCGTCAGTCCGCTGCCACTTAAAAGCAGGGGCGCGGATGCGCGCGCGCGGCTTCAGCCCCATCGCCTCGCCCGCCTCCTTGCTGCCGAGCAGCACCGCGGCGGCGCCATCGACAATGCCCGACGAATTGCCGGCGTGATGCACGTAGTTGATGCGCTCGATTTCCGGATGTGACTGGATCGCCACCGCATCGAAGCCGCCCATCTGGCCCATGGCCACGAATGACGGCTGCAACTGGCCGAGCGACTGCATCGTCGTCGAAGGTCGCATGTGCTCATCCTTGGCCAGGATGGTGAGACCGTTGATATCCTTGACC
>PLIX01000207.1 GCA_003140135.1 Gammaproteobacteria bacterium | reverse complement strand
ATCGTGACGCGGCGCGGAGGGCACTGCGGATTCCTGGAGGATCTGGTGCGGCCGAGCTGGGCCGAACGCAGGATTGTTGCGCAGTTGAGCGACATGCTCCGAGCGGCCACGCGCACCTAGGACGCGCCGCGCTTCTCCTCGAATTTTACGATCGGCTGGCCGCTCGTCACCTGCATCACGCCCTCGACGACGGCGCCTTTTGCAATGGCGATGCTGCGGGCCACGACGTCTGCGCGCAGCACGGCCGAGGAGCCGATCTCAAGTTTCTCGGCGACGATGAGCTTGCCTGTGATGCTGCCCGCGATCACGGCATGGCCTGCGTGGATCTCTCCTTCCCAGGAGGAGTCGCGGGCCATGCTCAACGCAGCGCCGATCTTGCCGTCGCCGCGCACGGCGCCGCAGACCACGACCGGGCCTGCGGTTTCGATATCGCCCGTCACGCGGCAGCCTGCGGCAATGAAGGTCGGGGCGGCGCCGACCATGTCGAGAAGCCGCCGCTTGGGTGTCGCGCTCATGCTTAACCTCGCGAAGTTCCGCGCCTGGATCCTCGCGGCGCCGCTAGAATACTCGCCGCCGAATGATTGGTGGGGAAGACCTGATGAACCTCTCGCGTATTTGTGTGATCCTGGTGAGCGTCGCGTTTCTGGCCGCCGCGGGCGGTTGCAGCCACGAGCAGCGCGACTGGCACTCGGCCCAAGCGGCCAACACCATCGAGGCCTACGAGCAGTTCATCAGTACGCATCCGAAGAGCGCGCACGATGCCGATGCGCAGGCGCAGATCGCGCAGCTCACCGAGGCGCGCGATTGGCAGCGCGCGGTCACCGCCGATACTGCGGACGCCTACCGGCAGTTTCTCGCTCAGCATCCGCAGGGCAAGTCGGCGCAGGAAGCGCGCGTGCGCATCGAGAATTTTGGTTTGAGCGGCACGGCTGCGCCCGCCGCGCCGGCTGCCACAACGGCGCCTGCTCCAGGAGCGGCCGCGCCGCCACCCTCTCAACCCAAAGCGGCAGCCGCGGAAGAGGAGCCCGCAAGCGGCGGGCGCTACAGCGTGCAACTGGGTGCCTTTACGACGCAGGCGAAGGCGCAAGTCCAATGGCGGCGGCTGAATGCGCATTTCGGGCCCCGGCTTCGCGGCACCGAACCGGATATCGAGGCGGCCAAAAGCGCCCATGGGCGGCGCATCTTTCGCCTCAAGGCAAAGCCGCTGACCGAAGCTCGGGCGCGAGCTCTCTGCGCGGCATTGCGCAAGCATGCACAGGCCTGCGTCGTGGTCGGACCCAGCCAGGGGTAGAGCGCACTTTTGGACACTGAAGTCCAAAGCTGACAATTCGCGTCACTTGAGCTCAAGGCCACGCATCGATCTAAGTGTCTGTTTTTTATAGCAAAGACACATTGGCACGCGCCTTGCTATTCCCTTCATGCGTAGCTTCTTTGTGAGTTACGCGAGAGACAGGCGCAGCTCCCCCGGCTGTGCGTTGTATCTGAAGTGTGAACAACCTCCCCGGTGTTCACACCCCCTGCGCCGCGATGCGTCTTCCCCGCTCGCGGCGTTTTTTTTACTCCGCGCACACCGCGACGCTGCTCGGCCATTCATCGAAGATCCAAGGCGCCTACCCGACTGCCCGCGCGGCCGCAAGGTCGACCTGCGCACATCTGCTAGGCAAAGTTGGTTGTGGCTCCAGGGGCTCGTCGACAATCGTGCTGCTGCACCGATTGATTTGCGCAAGGGCGGGAGCATATTTGTCGGCGGTCAGATCCGCGCTGCCCGCGGCCCGCAGGCCTTCAACATGAGCGGCCAGGTTGGGGCCTGTGCGCGAGATTCGATCTCCTGGTTCGCGGCCGCAGGGGTCCGCGAGTGCTTGAAGTTCGCTGCTACACTAGGGTCTGCTTGGGACGAGCGAAAAGATTTACGCCCCTGAGTGATCAATATTCACGGTGCAATCCGCGCTATTAAGCGCGCTCCACACGAGGCGCTTGGGATCGAGGCATGGAATATAGAGACTATTATCAGACACTGGGCGTGAAGCGCACCGCCACCGCCGATGAGATCAAGAAGGTCTATCGCAGGCTCGCTCGCAAGTACCACCCGGACGTCAGCAAGGAGCCGAATGCGGAGGCCAAGTTCAAGGAAGTCCAGGAGGCCTATGAGGTCCTAAGAGACCCCGAGAAGCGCACCGCCTACGATCAGCTCGGCAACGAGATGAAGAGTGGCCAGGATTTCCGCCGACCGCCTGACTGGGCGAGCGGTTTCGAATTTCGCGGCCGCCCGCGCAGGCGCGCCGGGCCCGAGGTGGACGCCCAGTTCAGTGATTTTTTCTCCTCGCTGTTCGGCGCCGGGGGCGGATTTGCGCACTCGGGCGAGGGCCCCGCGCCCGCTGGCCGCGATCATCATGCGCGCGTGGACATTGATCTGGAGGAGGCCTTTCGCGGCGGCACCCGCACCCTCGAGCTGCGCCGTCCGCAGCAAAAGCCCGACGGCAGCGTCGACCTCTCCACTCACGCGGTGAAGGTCACCATTCCCGCGGGCTTGACGGACGGGCAGCAGCTGCGGCTGTCCGGTCAGGGCGAGCCTGGGCAGGGCGACGGACGCGCGGGGGATCTGTATCTCGAGGTGCATATCCGCCCGCACGATCTTTATCACCTGCAAGGCCGCGACGTCACCGTGACTTTACCTCTGGCTCCGTGGGAGGCGGCGCTCGGTGCGACGTTGACCGTCCCGACCCTGGGCGGACCGGTACAGATGCGCATTCCGGAGAAGTCCCGGGCGGGGCAGAAACTGCGGTTGCGCGGGCGCGGCCTGCCGGGCGACCCGCCCGGCGATGAGTATCTGCAGCTCTCCATCGCGCTGCCGCCAGCCGACTCGCCCAAGGCGCGCGCTTTCTACGAACAGATGAGCCGCGAGCTCGCCTTCGATCCGCGCGCGCATCTCGGGAGTTAAGCCATGACGACCGTGGAGAGGACGATTGAGACCCAGGTTTTGGCCGAGGGCGAATGGCTTTCGGTCACGCAGGTGTGCCGCGCGAGTCAGATCGATGCCGCCGTGGTGATTGAGCTTGCCGAACTCGGCCTCGTCTGTCCGCGCGGGAATGCGCCGCAGGATTGGCAGGTGTCGGCGCACGAACTCTCGCGCCTGCGCACCGCCGCGCGGCTGATCCGCGACCTCGGCGTGAATGTCAGCGGCGCGGCGCTCGCGGTGGAGCTCCTCGAAGCGCGCCGCGAGCTCGAGACACGATTGCGCGCGCTCGAGCGCTGCGTGCAGGCGAGCCCCAGGGGCGACTAGCGCCGCAGCGTCTCAGGTTTGTCCGAAACTGTTCCCCGTGCGCAGGTAAGTGCTCTCCTCAGCGCTCGAGACACGGCGCAGCACGCGGTTGCGATGCGGGAAGCGGCCGAAGCGGCGGATGATTGACGCGTGCTGCTCGGCAAATTTGAGATTCGCTTCGAAGGACGCGTGCAGCGGCTGCGGCGCCTCGCCGAGGAGGCGCCGGTACGCGGCGACGGATTCTTCCTGCACTTCGAGCGATTCGCTGTGCTGCAGCGGCATGTAGAAGAAGATCCTCTCCACCGGATCGAGCGCCGCGTCTGCGCCTGACTGCATCCCCGACAGCGCGAGCGCCAGAGCCTGATCATCTCCCGCGTAGGCGCGCGCGCGGCTGCGGTAGATGTGGCGCGGAAACTGATCGAGCAGAATGATGAGGCTCAGGCGCCGCCGCGGACCATCCGCCCAGCTCGTAAGCTCCCCACGAAGCGCAGCCTCGACGCGTGCGCCAAACTCGGCGCGAATCGCCGCATCGCACTCCTGGGCGAGCTGCGCGGATTCCTCACCCGCGAACCACACCTGCATGCGCCCATCGAGCGCCTCGCGATCAAGCGGCAGCTTGCCGAACCAGTACTCTCGCACACGGCGCGCGTCGTCCATTTGCTGCAGAAGGATAACAGCCCGGCGCGCCCTAGTGGCCTGTACCAACTGATTGTGTACTGATGTGGCGGGACGGATCGGCGTATTTCCACTTCACGGTCCGGGGCGCCTTGTTGTATGAACGGATGTAGCGCATGAGCTTTCTCTTGAGGTCGGAGACGGAAGTGAACACGCCGCGGGCGATGACGTCGCGCTCGATCTTGCCGAACCACAACTCGACCTGGTTGAGCCAGGACGAGTAGGTCGGAGTGAAATGCAGATGAACCTTTGGATGCGCAGCCAGGAAGTCTTTGACGGTCTGACTCTTATGAGCCGAGAGATTGTCGGCGATCACGTGGATCTCCTTGCCGCGGGGCTGGTTGACCACGATGTCGGTGAGGAAGGCTATGAACTCAGCGGAGGTGTGCCGCTCAGCGGTTTTGCCCAACACTTCGCCGGTCTTGGTGTTGAAGGCTGCGTACAGCGAGAGCGTGCCGTGGCGGAAATACTCAAAGCCATGTCGCTCGGCCCTGCCCGGGGACAGCGGCAACACCGGGTCTTTGCGATCCAGGGCCTGAATATGGGTCTTTTCATCGACGCAGAACACCGCGGCGTGCGCCGGCGGGTTCAGATACAGGCCAATGATATCGGCCGCCTTCTTCTCAAAGTCCGGATCGTTCGAGGCCATGTAGCGCTCAATCCGATGCGGCTTCAAGCCGTGCTTGCGCCACACGCGTGCGACCATCATGTGGCTGACATCCAGATGCGCAGCGAGCTTGCGCGTGGTCCAGTGTGTCGACGCCTTGGGCGCATGGCGCGTGCACTCCAGAATCCGCGCCTCGAGCTCCGGTGTGAGCACCGTGGCAACCTGGCCGATATGTCGACTGTAGAGCCCCGCAATCCGCTGCTCCGCAAATCGCTTGCTCCAGCTGGCCACAAAGCCGCGGCTGCAGTCGATCCGCTCCGAGGCTTCATCCCACGTATGGCCCTCCGCCAGCAGCAGAATCAGCCGTGCACGTCGGGCATCTTCCGCCCGATCCGTCCGGCTCCCCGCTCGCCGCGTCAGTTCCATACGCTCCGCGTTCGTCAAGGTGATGGCGTCTCTCATAGACACCATTATAGTCTATAAATGGCTGTTACAGTCCACTAG
>PLIX01000056.1 GCA_003140135.1 Gammaproteobacteria bacterium | reverse complement strand
CACCTGCTTTAGTAGCATCATCGCACCAATTTCCATTCCCGATTGCTGCCGGTGGCGATGGTCCGCAGAGGGGTCACGAAGCGACACTTAACCGGTGATGCAACGTAAGCGATTAGATAACCGCGTTCTTGCTTTGCACGACCTGTAAGAACATTGGCGGTAGTGATGCCTTGAGGTTCCACGGCAGCAGTGTTTCGAAGTCTTCGACGGTGTTAGCGTGAGGCAGCCGTTCGAACAGCAGCGACAGATAGGCGTGGGGTTCAACGTTGTTGGCCTTCGCCGTTCATGCCGAGCGCCTGACTATGCCGAATGAAGGCCAATCGATGTGCGAGAACGACGACATCTGCCGTCGCGCGCTCGCGGTAGTGGTGAGCTCCACTCGGCATAGTCCGATACTTCATAAGGCTTGGAGAAAGTGTAGCAAACGGTCGGGCGGGCGGTATCGGCCGTTGGATCGGCCCTTCATTGCGGGAACCTTCGCCAATGCGGCTTCTTTCAACGCCATATGAGCGTGCAAATAGACCTGTGTGGTCTCCATCGACTCATGGCCGAGCCACAATGCGATGACCGAGCAATCGACGCCGGCCTGGAGCAACTCCATCGCTGCGGTGTGTCGCAGTACATGGGGCGAGATGCGCTTTTGCCTCAACGAGGCACATCGCGCACGAGCGACGTTGACGTACTTGCCGAGAAGATATTGGACCGCATCAGCGCTCAAGCGACCGCCGTGCACGTTGGGAAATAGCGCGACGGCGTTGTTGGGTGGCGGTTCCTTCAGCCAGCGCTGCAAGGTTGCCATGAGCGGCTTCGACAGCGGAGTGCAGCGCTCCTTGCGGCCTTTGCCCACGCAGCGCACGTACGCACCGGTGCCGAATGCAACCGACTCCCGATCAAGACCCGTCAACTCCGACAGCCGAAGACCGGTCTGGATCGCGAGCGACAGCAGCGCATGATCGCGACGTCCGAGCCACGTGTTCCTGTCGGGCGCATCGAGAAGCGCTTCGATCTCCAGGCGGTTCAGGAAGTGAATGATCTTCTTGTCACCACGCTTGCTGGGGATCGCGAGCACGCGCTGGATATGTGCGCTATGCGCGGGCTCTTCAAAGGCCACGAATCGGAAGAAGGACCTGATCGCCGTGAGGCGCAGATTGCGGGTGCGCGTGCTCGCCGCACGCTGGGCCTGTTGGTCATCCAGGAACTCGCTGATGAGCAGGGCGTCGAGTTCGCGCAGCTCCAGCTCCGAAGGAGACTTCTTACGCCGCTGCGAGGCAAAGCTCAGCAACAGCCGAAAGGTGTCCCGGTACGAAGCGATGGTGTGCACGCTGGCGTGCTGCTGTCGCATCAGACGCTCGGTGAAGAAGCGCTCGATCAGCGCGGGCAACGAGGAGGTGCGCTTCATGATGCGGCCTCCCAGCGATGCTCGAGCCTCTTGACGGCTTGGCCCAGAAGCTCGGGACATCCGGACAGATACCAATACGTATCTCGTACGCATACGTGACCCAGGTAGGTGGACAGCACCGGCAG
The DNA here is from genome assembly GCA_003140135.1 of Gammaproteobacteria bacterium. GTDB lineage: Bacteria > Pseudomonadota > Gammaproteobacteria > Steroidobacterales > Steroidobacteraceae > PALSA-1196. The sequence goes on along the minus strand of PLIX01000056.1, from coordinate 3,871 downwards.
CAGTTGCTCGATGGGCTGCCCGGATCGATACCAGCGAACGAGCGTGCGCACCGCGAAACGGTGGCGAAAGTCGTGAATGCGAGGCCCGGTGCGATCCGATGGCTTACGAAGACCGATCTGTCGAGAGATCTGCCAGAAGGCCCGATAGACATACTGATGCAACAGCTGCCCGCCTTGCTCTGCAACGAAGAAATAGGGGCTTCGAGGTGGATCAAGATGCGCATCTCGCTGCTCAGCGTAGCGACGCAGCTTCGTGCAGGTCGTCGTATGCAGAGGTACGAGGCGCGACTTGCCGAACTTGGCACCGTGAATCCTGAGAATCCCTTGCTCAAGATCCACATCCGTGCGCTTGAGCGCCAGTGCCTCGCCGATCCGCAGACCTGTGACGATGAGTAGCCCAAAGAGACAATGATAGGTCCAACGACGCAGTGCTTTGGCTGGCGGCAGGGCAAACGCTGCCCTCAGGAGCTGGCTGATCTCCGTGTCAGAATACAGGTAGGGCCTGGTGCGCTTGGAATAAGGCAACACTCGCGAGGGCAGCACTGCCGTGCGCGGCTCGCGACTGCGCAGGTACTGACTCAACCCGCGTACGTCGGAAAACCGCAGAGCCCACGAGGCTCGTTTATCCGGCGGCTGCGTGGCCCACTCCAAAGCGAGCGGGTAGGTAATGACCGTGGCCTCGCGTTGCGCCATGAAACGGACGAAGCCCTTCAGCCGTTGCTCCGGACCAAAGAACTTGAACCCGAGGCTGCGGCGCAGCGCCACGTACTCTCCCACGGCGATCTCTAAGGCGCTCATGACACACCGCCCGGCCAACGCACCGCCAAACCTCGCAATGCCTCGACATCGACCTTGGCATAAATCCGCGTGCTGTCCTGAGAGTGATGGCGCAGGAGCTGTCCGATTTGAGTCAGCGAAGCGCCGGAGCGCAGAAGGCGGGTGGCCAAGGTGTGTCGGAACACATGCGCGCCTTTGCGAGGTGTGTCAACTTGGGCTCGCTCGAGAGCCGCACGCGCAATCATCGTCACGCTTGCAGCCGATGCGAAGCCGATGTGCGGAGCCCACTCGCGCAGGAACACTCGACGACTCTCCGAATGCGGCCTGCCATGTTGCAGATAGTCGCCGATCGCGGCTCCTACCTCGTTCGGCAGTGGCATCTGCGCTCGCTGCCGCGCTTTGGCGCGGATCGTCAACAGGCCAGACTGCCAGTCGATGTCCTGAAGGCACAAAGTGGTCACTTCACTGGCTCGCAACCCCAGACGCGCCAGCAGCAACAGCACCGCGTAGTCTCGTCGTCCAAGTGAGGTGCGGCGATCGGTGGCGTCGAGAACCTTCTCAACTTCTCCGCGCGCCAGATACCGTGGCAACGATGCGAATCGCCACGTCCTCACTGAAGGAACGGCACTCGCCAAGTCGACCCCGACCAAGTCCTTGTAACGCAGATAGCGCAGGAACGAACGCAGCGTCCAGCACATGCGCGCCGTGGAGCGCGTGCTCTGATGCGGCGCGTGATGAGCCACGAAGCTCACAATATCCGCGGCAGCCAGTCTGGAAAAGCTCCTTGTTCCGTTCTTGCAGTGCTCGGCGAGAAACCGCCGCAAGGTGGGCAGATGCGTAATGATGGTCCTCGGGGCAAAGCCTCCTTGCTCGCGCAGGTGGCGCCGAAAATCCGCAACAATCTGCTCGTGGTCGCTCAGATGAGACGGACGCTGCGGTGCAATCAGCTCGACCTCGCGCAGTACGGCGAGGAACCGGTTCAGTGCGGGTCGATCGCTGAGAAAGGGATGACGGTAGCGCGCGCGAAATGCCACGTAGCGATCTACGATAGCTTCGTCGATGTCTCCGATAACGATGCCTTTGCGGGTGAGCCACCGACCAAAGTCGTCGACCACCCGAATGTTGCGCCAGGCACTTTGCTGACAGTGCCCCTCGGTCACGAGCCGCGCGGAAAACATCTCCAAGTGGGCGCCAAATGGACCCTCACGCAAGCGACGCAACCGCTTCGCTTGCTTGATGAACGTAGCCGTAGTCATGACTTCTCCTTCGCACGAAAGGTGCTGGAGAGGTCATCGAACTATGCCGCATCAGCCGCTGGCAACCCTTTGGAAATTAGGCTGGTAAGCACCCGAATCGGCATAGTCAGGCGCTCGGCATGAACGGCGCCATGCCGCATGCGGCATGGCNNCAACGTTGTTGGCCTTCGCCGTCTCGACTAATGAGTACAGGTTCGCACTCGCCACCGCGCCCTTCACGGTGTCGCTGAAGAGCCAGCCTTTTCGGCCGACGACAAAAGGGCGGATCGCATTTTCGCAGCGGTTGTTGTCCAGTGGCACTTCACCGTGCGTGAGGAACGTCGTGAGCTTCGGCCACTGACCGAGTGTGTAGTGGATGGCGCGGCCCAGCAGGCTCTGCGGTAACACTTTGGGCGCGAGCGCCTCGAGCCAGGCGTGGAACCTCGCCGTGATTGGGGCCGAGAGGTCCGCGCGCACGCGGACGCGGTGCTCGGCAGTGACGGGTCGATCCCGATCCCAGAGCGCGCGCTCGATGAGGTAGAGCTCACGGATGAAGTCGAGCGCGACACGCGCGTGACTGTCGGTAGAGTGCTCAGCAGTCTGTGCCTTGCGCGCCTCATCAAACTTGCGGCGCACGTGCGCGAAGCATCCGGCGTGGACGAGCTTCAGCGCCTGCGCGACCGCCTCGTAGGGCTCGTAGCCGTCGGTGAGCAGGATGCCCTGATAGCCTTCGAGCAAGCGCCTCGGCACCGCTCCTCCCCGGGAGGCGTCGTAGTCAAAGAGAATGATCCGCCGTCCGGGTGGGCCGCTCGCGCGCACCCACATCCAGTGATCGGCGGTGGGCGCCTTGTCGCTCTTGAGCACCTGCAGGCGCGTCTCGTCGCAGTGGATGAGTGGATCTTCGAGCATGAGCTCGTGCAGGAGGTTCACGATCGGCACCACGTGCGTGGCGCCGAGCTTGATCATCCAGCCGGCCATCGTTGCGCGCCCGAGCTGCACGCCCAAGCGATCAAACTGCGCCTCCTGGCGATACAGCGGTATCCCGTCGACGAACTTCGCCGTTGCGATATGGGCGAGGAGCGCAGGGGTTGCCAGACTCTTCGGCAGGAGCTGCAGCGGGACCGGTGCGATCGCCACCCCCGTGCGGCAGCACGGGCAGGCATACTTCGGGCGGATGTGCCGGATCACTCGCGCCTGGGCGGGCTTGAAATCCAGCTGCTCTGAGATCTCCTCGCCGATGCGCTCAAGCGCGGTGCCGTCGGTGCCGCATACTTTTTGATCCGTGGGTAGATCGTGAATGACTTCGATCCGAGGTAGGGTTGCCGAGAGCTTCTTGCGGCCGCCTTTACCGCGCTCATGTGCGGGGATCTTGAGGATCGCCGGAGCACTCGCGGCCGCGTGCGCAAGGGCCTCGGCTTCATTGAAGAGCCACGCCTGCCCGGGATGGATCTCCTCAGGTGCACTCTTCTCCGAGGAGCGCGCAAAGAGCTGCGACTTTAACCACCGGTTCTCTTCTTCGAGAAGTCCGATGCGCTCTTCGCGTGCGAGACTGCGCGCTTCAAGTGCCGCCAGGCGTGCGAGCAACCCTTCCGGATCGGCTGTGAGCTGTGGCGTCGGCGCGGGTGAGTTCACGCACCAAATTATATCGCGTCAGCTGCAGTTTGACTCAACTAAATACCGAAAAATGCAGCACTTCGTGTGGCTTCATGCGCCACACATCGTAGCCATCTAAGAGCCAGTTCAACTGCTCCCCGGTGAGTGTCACCACCGACTCCTCAACATGCCGCGGCCAGTGAAACTTCGCCCGCTCCAGGCGTTTGTACCAGACGATGAAGCCGTTCCTCTCCCACACGAGAAGC
>PLIX01000176.1 GCA_003140135.1 Gammaproteobacteria bacterium | reverse complement strand
CCGCGAGCGCCTCCTCGTCGTGCTCTGCTGCGCAGTGCTCCTCGGTGCGTGCTCCAGCGCCCCGCGACGCAAGGCCCCGGCGCAGCCCGTCGAAGTGCCGCCGGCCGCGCCGAAAGTGCCGCCCGACATTGCGTCCGTTCCCGATGCCGTGCCGCGCTACGAGCTCCGGAGCCGCCGCGGCAATCCGCCCTTCTATGAGGTTCAGGGCAAGCGCTACTTCGTACTGGCAACCGCCGACGGCTACGTCGAGCGCGGCGTCGCTTCCTGGTACGGGCCCACTTTTCACGGGGTCAACACTTCAATGGGCGAGCCGTACAACATGTACGCGATGACCGCCGCGCACAAGACTCTGCCGCTGCCCGCCTATGCGCGCGTGACCAATCTCAAGAACGGCAGGAGCGTCGTCGTGCGCATCAATGACCGCGGTCCGTTCGTCGCGAACCGCATCATTGATCTCTCCTATACCGCCGCTGCCAAGCTTGACATGCTGCGCGAGGGTACGACACTGGTTGAGGTGCGCGCACTGACGCCGGCCGCGCCCGACACGCTGACGCGCACGGCGGAGGTGCCGCCGCCCGATCTCTACATTCAGGCGGGCGCCTTCGCCGATGAGGGCAACGCCAAGCGTTTGCTCTCGCAGTTGCGCGCCGCCGGATTGCCGGGGGCCGCGGTGGTTCCACCGCTTGCGACGCCGTCGCATCTGTATCGCGTGCGCGTGGGTCCAATCACCGGAGTCGCGCAGTTCGATGAGCTCTCCGCGCGCTTGAACGCGCTCGGCATCTCCAATGCGCGCCTCGCGCCAGATTAGAGGTGGCGCACACCTCGTCCGCACCGTTCCGCTAGAATCGTTCGCCGCTCAATATCACTACATTTATGGGGTCTTAAGGCATGTCGCGCTCATTGCTGTTCGCTTGGCTCATGGTTGCATCAGCGGCGACGCTCGCAGCTCCCCCGCCTGCGCCTGCGCCTGCGACTGCGCCCGCCCCAGCCCGGGTCCCTACTCCTGCAGCTGCGGCGCCGGCAGCCGCTCCGGCCGGCAATCCCATTCCGCAGCCGCCGGTGGTGGATGCGCGTGCCTATATTCTGCTCGACCATGACAGCGGCCGCGTGCTCGCCGAGGCGCATGCCGATGATCGGATGGAGCCGGCGAGTCTGACGAAACTCATGACGAGCTACGCGGTGTTTGCCGCGCTCAAGGAGGGCCGGCTCAAGCTCACCGACATGGTCACGATCAGCGAGCACGCCTGGCGGGCCGAAGGCTCACGCACCTTTGTGCAGGTCGGCACGCAGATCCCGGCTGAGGTCCTCATCAAGGGCATGCTCGTGCAATCGGGCAATGATGCAACGATCGCGCTCGCGGAGAAGGTCGGCGGCACCGAAGCTGCCTTCGCGCAGATCATGAATGTCTACGCCAAGCGCTTAGGCATGAAGTCGACGAATTTCGAAAACAGCGACGGCCTGCCGAGCCCCAATCACTACACGACCGCGCGCGACATGGCGACACTCTCCCGCGCAGTCGTGCGGGACTTCCCGCAGTACTATGCGTGGTACGGGCTGCGCGAGTTCACCTGGAACAACATCACCCAGCACAATAGGAACGGCCTCCTGCTGCGCGATCCGACCGTCGATGGCATCAAGACCGGCCACACCGACACCGCCGGCTACTGCCTCATCACCTCGGCCAAACGCGGCGGCATGCGGCTCACCTCCGTAGTACTCGGCTCCCCGTCGATCAAGGCGCGCGAGGATGCGAGCGCTGCACTATTGAACTATGGCTACACCTTTTATGAGACCGGCAAGGTGAAAGCGCGCGGCGAGCTCATTCTGCAGCCGCCCGTCTACAAGGGCGTCACCGCAACGGTTCCCGCCGGATCGCCCGCTGAGCTCTACGTCACCGTCGGCCGCGGCCAGTTCGCGAGCCTGCACACGAGCGCCACCGTCAAACAACCCCTCATCGCGCCCATCGCCGCGGGCGCCGTCATCGGCGAGTTCACAGTGGCGGTGCCGGGCGGCGACGTCGTCATCCGTGAGCCGCTCGTCGCGCTCAGCGCCGATCCGTTGGGCGGCCTGTGGACACGCATGACGGACAGCATCGCGCTGTGGTTCAAATAGCCTAGCGCCGCCGAGCGAGAGCCGCCGTGGCCGAGCCGCTGCCCATCTGTTATTTGAACGGCGAATTCCTGCCGTTGGAAGCCGCGCACATCTCGCCGTTTGACCGCGGCTTTCTCTTCGGCGACGGCGCCTACGAAGTGATGCCGGTCTACCGCGGCCGCCCGTTTCGCGCCGCCGCACATTGTGCGCGCTTGATGCGCAGTCTCGCCGCCATCCGCATGGAAGACCCGCACACTGCAGCCGAATGGCGCGCACTTTTTGCAGCGCTCATCGAGAGGAACGGCGGCGGGGATCAGTCCCTTTATTGGCAGGTCACGCGCGGCGCCGAGCGCGGCCGCAACCACGCGCCGCTGCCGAAGCTTAAGCGCACCGTGTTCCTCTTCAGCGCGCCCCTCGTGCTGCCGACGGCCGCCGTGCGCGAGCGCGGCGTCGCCTGCATCAGCGCGGAAGACACGCGCTGGGCACGCTGCGACATCAAATCCACCGCATTGCTCGCCAATGTGCTGCTGCGCGAGCTGTCCGTGGAAGCGAACGCCGCAGAGACGATTTTGCTGCGCAACGGCCATTTGACGGAAGGCTCCTCCTCGGCCGTGCACGTCGTGCAGGCCGGGCAGCTGCGCACACCGCAGCACTCGCCAGAGATTCTCCCCGGCACCACCCGCAGCGTCGTCGAAGAACTGGCCGCGCGCGCGGGAGTAGTCCATTGCGCCGGCCCCGTGAGCGAGGCTGAGCTGCGCGGTGCGGATGAGATCTGGCTCTCCTCGGCCGCGCGCGAGATTCTGCCCGTAACTGTGCTCGACGGCGCCCCGGTCGGCAGCGGCCAACCCGGCCCCGTGTGGCGGCGTCTCTACGCTGAGCTGCAGCTCTATAAGGGCGAGCTTGCCGGGCAACCCTGGTGAGTGACGCGCCGCTTCTCAACTTTCCGACTGACTACCCGATCAAGGTGATCGGTCGGCCGACGGCTGAATTTCGCGCGCGCATCCACGCCATCGTGCTGCGTCACGTACCGGCGCTCGAGGCGAGCCACGTCACCGAGCACTTGAGCAAGAACGGCAACTATCTGTCGATCTCCTACGCGATCCGCGCCGAGAGCCGCGAGCAGATGACATCGCTCGCCGCCGACTTGACCGCCTGCGAGGGCGTGCTGCTCGTGATTTGACAGAAGCTGGCGCCGTGCGCGCGCGCGCCTCGTTTGGGGCGCTTTATAACCGTTCTGTTACCGCGCGCCCATGACACTGTAGGCCCGCGCCCGGTAGCATGAGCTGACCCTCGCGCGCCAATAAAACCAAAACCGCATGTCGATTACTCTCGATCAAGTTACCAAACGCTACCAGGGCGTCCCCGTCGTCAATGACGTGTCGATCGACATCGGCGACGGCGAGTTCTTCGTGCTCTTAGGCCCAAGCGGCAGCGGCAAGAGCACGCTGTTGCGTGCGGTCGCGGGCCTGACCGGTGTGGATCACGGCCGCATCTCGCTGCACGGCCGCGATGTCACGCACGTTCCCGCGCAGAAGCGCGATGTCGGCCTCGTGTTTCAGAATTACGCGCTCTTTCGCCACATGACGGTCGCCGACAACATCGAGTTCGCCCTGCGCGTGCGGCGCGTGCGCGCGAGCGCGCGTCGCGAGCGGCGCCGTGAGCTCCTACGGCTGGTCGCTCTGGAGGGCATGGATGAGCGCCTGCCGGCGCAGCTCTCCGGCGGTCAGCAGCAGCGCGTTGCCGTGGCGCGTGCTCTCGCGCACAAGCCCGAGGTGCTGCTTCTCGATGAGCCCTTCGGCGCACTCGATGCCAAGATCCGCGAGGAGCTGCGCCGCACCATCCGCCAGGTGCAGCGTGAGCTCGGGATCACGACCGTCCTCGTCACGCATGATCAGGAGGAAGCCTTCGCGCTCGCTGATCGGATCGGCGTGATGAACCTCGGGCGGCTGCTGGAAATCGGCCGGCCCGACGAATTGTATACGCGGCCCGCGACGCGCTTCGTTGCGACGTTCCTGGGCGCTGCAAACCTGCTGCTCGCGCGCCAGACCAAGAACGGCCTGCGCTTTGGCACCCTGGGTGCGGAGGGAGGTGCGGATGGGAGCGTCGCGGATGTGCCGCAAGGCGCCCGCGAACAGGAGGTCGTGGCGGTGATCCGGCCCGAGGAAATCGAGCTCGCCCCCGCACGCCGGGCGCTGGTGTGCAGCTATCTTGCGGCCGGCGTCGTCGAAGAAGTCGCCTTCACGGGGGCGCTTGAGCGTTTGCGCATTCGCCTGAGCGCCGGCGCCGCCGAGGCGGAACTGTCGCGCGCGGCGAACGGCAACGGCGATGGGCTCCTGGAAGTCACCCGCAGCCAGCATGAGCAGCGCGCTTTCGGGGTGACGCCGGGACAGTCGGTCGCCATCGGCGTGCGCCGCATTCATGTGCTGCCGACGCCGCTGTCGAGCTTCACCGCCTACGCGGCGACCCTCGCGCAGGCGACGGAACTGAGCTTGCATCCGCTCTTGGCCGAGCTCGCCTCGCGCATGCGCACGCGCGTCTCGACGCGCACGGCCGACGAGCATGCCGCGATCACGGGCGCTGCGGTCATCGCCGCCGAGCCCGAGGCCGTCGCCAAGATCGAGTGGCTGCTGAAGGAAGGCGTCGAGGAGGTGCTGGTGTTGCCGCAGGGCGCGGGACCCCCGCAGCGTGTGCTCATTCACTGGGCCGATGACGCCGCGCGCGGGGCAACGCTGGCGGTTGCCGCCAGCCTCCTGAGACACGTGGCGGCCGAGGGCGTCTACGTCGGGATTCTGCCGACCAGCACGCCCGACGGTCAGCGGCCCCATAGCATGCGTGCGCTCCTCGATGCGCGCTCCGAAGCCCAGGCGGTGCATGGACTTGAGATGCGCACGGAGCTGCGCTTCGGCGACGTCGCGGAGGAGCTCGCGCGCCGCCTCGCCGAATCGCCGGATCAGATCCTGATCCTCGGCATCTCGCAGCTCACGGGACTCGGCGCGCGCTTTGGCGCCCTGCTGCGCCCCGAAGCGCGCTCCCCCGTGCTCATCGTCCATCGCGCCGCGGACCTGCGCACGTGAAGCCGCTGCGGCAACCGAGCGTTCTGCCCGGCTTCGGACTGACCTTCGGGTTCACGACGTTATTTCTCTCCGGCGTCGTGCTCCTGCCGCTCGCCGCTCTCGTGTTGATGACGGCCTCAATGCCCTGGAGCGAGTTTCTGCACGTCATCACGACCCCGCGCGCCATCGGCTCCTACCGGCTCTCCTTTGGGGCATCCCTCCTGGCGGCGTCCATCAATGTCGTATTCGGGTTCATCATTGCCTGGACCCTGGTGCGCTACGAGTTCCCGGGGCGCAAGATCATCGACGCGCTGATCGACATGCCCTTTGCCCTGCCGACGGCGGTCTCCGGCATCGCACTCACCACCGTGTTCGCGGCGAACGGCTGGATCGGCCGTTACCTCGAGCCGCTCGGCATCAAGGTGGCCTACACCTGGATCGGCGTCACCGTGGCTTTGACGCTCATCGGCATGCCGTTCGTCGTACGCTCCGTGCAGCCTGCGCTTTTGGAAGTGCAGCGCGATCTTGAGGACGCGGCGGAAACGCTCGGCGCCGGCCGCTTCTATGTATTCCGGCGCATCATCCTGCCCACGGTGCTGCCCGCGCTCCTCACGGGGTTCACGCTCGCCTTCGCGCGCGCCGTGGGCGAGTACGGCTCGGTGATCTTCATCTCCGGCAATATTCCGATGCGCACCGAGATCACGCCGCTTCTCATCGTGATCCGGCTCGAGGAATTTGACTACCGCGGCGCGGCGGCGCTCGGCTTCGTGATGCTGGTCATCTCCTTCGGCATGCTGCTCACCATCAACCTGCTGCAGGCTTGGGGCCGGCGGCGGCACGTCGCGACGGGTCATTAATGGCGAGCCGCCCCTATGCCCTCCTCGATGAGGTCGCGACGCGCCCGGGTCGCGATACGGCTGTGTCTGCCGTCGTGCGCTGGACATTCATTACGTTGTCCATGGTGTTCCTCGCTGCGCTCCTGTTCGCGCCGCTTGCGACCGTGATCGCGATGGCGCTCGCCAAGGGCCTGGGCGCGTACTTCGCGACTTTCCTCGATCCGGACACGCGGGCGGCCATTCGTCTCACCCTGATCACGGCGCTCGTGGTCGTGCCCATCAACACGGTCTTCGGCTTCGCCGCCGGCTGGTCGATCGCCAAATTTGAGTTCAAGGGGAAGAGCTTCCTGATCACGCTCATCGACCTGCCGCTCGCGGTCTCGCCGGTGATCTCCGGCATGATCTACGTGCTCCTCTTTGGCCTGCAAGGCTGGTTCGGGCGCTACCTGCAGGATCACAACATCAGCATCATCTTTGCCCTGCCCGGCATCATCCTCGCGACGATGTTCGTGACCTTTCCGTATGTCGCACGCGAGCTCATCCCTCTCATGCAGCAACTGGGCAACGATGAGGAAGAGGCGGCGATCACTTTGGGCGCCGGCGGCTGGCTCACATTCTTCCGCGTCACGCTGCCAAAAGTGCGCTGGGGCCTGTTGTACGGCATTATCCTCTGCAATGCGCGCGCCATGGGCGAGTTCGGCGCGGTCTCCGTCGTCTCGGGGCATATCCGAGGCCTTACGAACACGATGCCTTTGCACATCGAAATTCTCTACAACGAGTACAACTTCGTCGGCGCGTTCGCAGTCGCGTCGCTGCTCATGCTGCTTGCGCTCGCCACCCTCGTCGTGAAGACACTCGTTGAACGCACCGGCTACCGACGGCGCTAGCGGCATGCTCGAGCGTGCGCGTCAGCTGTCCGAACGGCTGCGGTTCGATCCTGCGAAAGCGGGCCTGGGCTGGTGGCTCGCGGCCATCAACGTTTCCATCGTCCTGGTGGTAGTCGGCGGCATTTCGTTCTCGGCCATCGGCATGCTGCGCGATCTGGCCGACCAACAGGGTAAGGCGCGCGTGCAGCTCGCAGGCGCCATGGCCCGTGAGGACTTGAGAAGACTGGGCGAAGATGCCGTGACCGCAGCGCACGTGCTCGCCGATCGCCCGACGCTGCAGCGCCTGGTCACGGAGGAGAATCCCGAAACCCTTGAGCTCTTCCTGCGGCGTTTCTGCCAGACCGAAGCGATCAGTGCCTGCGCCGTGTTCCAGGGGTCGGCGCTCCTTGCGCAGGCGGGCGAGACGCTGCCCTGGAATGAGATTGTGACCGCGAGTGCCGAACAAGGCGAGAGCTTTCTCGCCGCGCCTACGGGCACGCCATCCGCGGTCGTCGGCGCCGGGGCAAGCTTTGGCGAAGGCAAGGCGGCGCGCGTCTACATCGTGCGTGATCTGGATGCGCAGCTGGCGCGCACGCTCGGCCAGCACGTGGGACTGCCGATACGCCTGATCAATTATCGAAGCTTCGCAGCCGCTCCCGTCGATGCCTTCACCGCGCTGCATTCCTCCGGGCTCGCCGATGGCCACTCGGCGGTGCAGCGCATCACGGCGCTCGGCCTCTACGCCTCGAGCGTGCCGGTGTTCGCATCGACCGGTGAGGCGATCGCGCTCATAGAGACGCGCCTGCCGGCGGCGGCGATCGACCAGGCGGCAGGTCATCTCGCGCGGCGTCTGCAGGTGACCGCGCTCGTGCTCGCGATCCTCGCGGTGCTCGCCGGCATCATGCTCGGCCAAATGGTCGCAGCCCCCGTGCGGGCACTCACGGCAGCGGCGGTGCGCCTCGGCCAGGGAGATTTCTCCACCTCCATTCCGCCGGGCGGCGCCGCCGAAGTCGGCACTTTGGCGCGCACCATGGAAGACATGCGCGCCAATCTCGTTGATTTGACGGGCACGCTGCGCCGCCGCGAGGCGGAGGCGCAGGCCGTACTCTCCGGAATCGTCGAAGGGGTCTATGCCGTCGATAAGAATCGCACGATCCGCTATCTGAATCCGCAGGCGGCGCGCCTCCTCAATATCGACACGGACGGCGCGATCGGACAATTCTGCGGCGACGTCTTGAAACCCGGCGACGTCAACGGCCGTCGTCCCTGCGACTTCGATTGCCCGATTCTGCAGGCGCGCACCGGCGGCAGGGCGCAATCGGTCGAAAGACTGCAGACGAGTCCCGGCGCGGCGCGCACCACGGTCATTGCAAGCTCCCCGATGGTGGATGGGCTGCAGGTGCAGGTGATTCGCGACGAGACCGAGCTCGAGGCCGTGCGCCGCGCCCGCGATACGGTGCTCGCCAACATCTCGCACGAGTTCCGCACCCCGCTCGCCGCGCAGCTCGCCTCGATCGGCTTACTGCGCGACGGGCTCACGACGCTGCCGGTGGAGCAGCGCGCCGAGCTTGTGATGTCGCTCGAACGCGGCACCCTGCGCTTGACGCAGCTCATCGACAACCTCCTCGAGAGCACGCGCATCGAATCAGGGCAGCTGTCGATCCGCCATCAGAGTGTGGCCCTGGCCGAAGTCCTGGAGGATTTGCGCGGACTCATCGGCTCGCTGCTGGTGTTGCGGGGCCAGAATCTCGAAGTATCGTTGCCGCCGGACCTGCCGCACATCGATGGCGACGCCACACGGCTGACGCAGGTTTTCGTGAATCTCGTTGCCAACGCCAGCAAGTTTGCCCCGGAAGGCAGCGTCATTCGCGTGGGCGCGAGTGCCGCCGACGGCCGCATCGTCGCCTGGGTCGACGATGAGGGCCCGGGCGTGCCCGCTGCGGCGTCTACATCGATCTTCGAGCGCTTCCGCAGAAGTCCCCACGAGGAGCCGGAGGCGGGCGGCCTTGGCCTCGGATTGTGGATCGTCAAGTCCATCATCGACCGTCACGGTGGCACGATCGCAGCCGAGCGCACCCCGGAAAACCGCACGCGCTTCACCATCACCCTGCCAGCGGAAGTGGCCGCATGAAGATCCTGATCGCCGACGACGATCGCGATCTGCTCGGCCTCATCGCCTTCGCATTGACGCAGGCGGGCTACCTCGTCGTGCGCGCATCCGACGGCCCTGCGGCGATACGCGCCTTCGAAGAGGAGTCGCCGGACCTCGTCGTGCTCGATATCAATATGCCGGGCGCGAGCGGCTTTCAGGTCTGTGAGGCGATCCGCGTCAAATCGCGCGTTCCCGTCATGATGCTCACCGTACGCGGCGAAGAGGAGGATCTGGTGCGGGCGCTGGAGCTCGGCGCCGACGACTACCTCAACAAGCCCTTCAGTCCGCGCACCCTCCTCGCCCGCATCAAGGCGCTGCTGCGGCGCGCCGGAGTCGAAAGCACAGCGCCGCTCGCAGTAGGCCAGGTTACGCTCGACGTCGACGAGCACACCGTCAGAATCGGCGACGGCGCGCCCGTGCGACTCACCAAACTTGAGCTGCGGCTGCTGCAAATGCTGCTCGCCAATGCCGGGCGCACCGTGCACTCGGACCGGCTCTTGGTGCAGGTGTGGGGGCATCGCAATTCCGGCGACCGCCAGCTTTTGAAGCAGCTCGTGCATCGCCTGCGGCAGAAAATCGAGGCGGACCCGGCGAACCCGGTGCTGCTGCAAACGGCCGCGGGATCGGGCTACAAGTTGATCGTCGAATAGCGCTTCAGTGCGCGTAGATCTGGTCGAAGATCCCGCCGTCCGCAAAATGCTGCGGCTGCACCTTGGACCAGCCACCGAAGTCGGCGATGGTGAACATTTTCAGCGGCGGATAGGCGCTCACGTATTTGGCGGCGACGGTCGCGTCGCGCGGCCGATAATAGTTGCGCGCGATGATCTCTTGGCCCTCCGGGCTGTAGAGATGCTCAAGATATTCCTGCGCCACTTCGCGCGTGCCGCGGCGCAGCACCACGGTGTCGACGACCGCAACCGACGGCTCGGCGAGTATGCTCACCGTAGGCATGACGATCTCGATCTGATCCGCGCCCACCTCTTTGACGGCGAGGTGCGCCTCGTTCTCCCAGGCGAGGAGCACGTCGCCAATATTGCGCTGCACGAAAGTGGTGGTCGCGCCGCGCGCGCCGGTATCGAGCACCGGGACATTCTTGTAGAGCCTGCGCATGTAATCCATGGCGCTCGCATCGCTCGCGCCCGCCTGCTGCCGCGCCCAGCCCCAGGCAGCCATGTAATTCCAGCGCGCCCCACCCGAGGTCTTCGGGTTCGGCGTGATGACGGCGACTCCGGGACGGATGAGATCGGGCCAGTCGTGGATATTCTTGGGATTGCCCTTGCGCACGAGAAATACAATCGTCGAAGTATAGGGCGCGCTGTTATTGGGAAGCCGGCTCTGCCAGTTGAGCGGCAAGAGCTTCCCCTGGGTCGCGATCCCGTCGACGTCGCCCGCAAGCCCGAGCGTGACCACGTCCGCGGCGAGGCCATCAATCACCGAGCGGGCCTGCTTGCTCGAGCCGCCGTGCGATTGATTGATCGTCACCTGCTGTCCGGATTTACCCGCCCAATACTTGGCAAAGGCGGCGTTGTAGTCCACGTAGAGCTCGCGCGTGGGATCGTAGGACACATTCAGGATTGTGACCTGGGAAGCATTCGCGGCGGCAGGCTCGCCGGAGGACTGGCCCGCACCGCAGCCCACGAGGGCGAGCGCCCCTGACGCCACAGCGGCGGCGGCAAGCGCCGCCAGCGTCAGGGATTTCTTCAAGTACATGCCAGGCCTCGCTGCTAAAACGTTAGGAAGAAGCTCGTGAAGAGCGCCCTCTCGTCGGGCCGATCGGCGCCATTCGCCGCTCCGCCTAGGAAATTCGCGCGCTCGTCGTCGAGCATCCAGTGCAGATTCTGTGGTTGAGCCACCAGTCTACGCCTCCGCCAACCGCATGCGCCTGCCGCGCCGCGGCGTTGGGATCGGCGCAGGAGCCGGACCCGCCTCCGGGCAGTGCGCAGGCGCATAACTTCCTCCCCTAGTGTTTCTTTTTGGCAATTGCGCGGACGCAAACGCAGCCGTCATGCATGCTAGAAAGGGGGTGGTAAGAAGTCAGTCGCCGCGCAGTTACGGATCGGTTAGCGCGCCAAGGCTGCAATCCAGTTATATCACGGCGCGTGCACGGCAGGCACGGCCGGAATGATCTGCGGTATGACATATTGCTCAAAGACAACCAAGAGAGCGAGCAGGATCGTGAACACGATGCTGTGCACGAAGGTGCGCGCCAGCACCGCGCCCTCGCGGCCGCGAAGATCGGTGACTGCAACTCCGGTTGCGATGTTCTGCGGAGAAATCATTTTCCCCATGACTCCTCCGGAGGAGTTGGTCGCTGCAAAGAGCACGGGGCTTAAGTTGAGTTGATTCGCCGCGACCACTTGCAGATTGCCAAAGAGCGCATTCCCCGACGTATCGCTGCCGGAGAGAAACACCGCGACCCAGCCGAGGAAGGGCGACAACAGCACAAAGAGGTGTCCTGCCGAGGCGACCGCTTTGCCGAGCGTATAGGCGACGCCCGAGTAGTTCATGAGGTAGGCCAGGCCAACGATGAACATCACCGTCACGATCGCAAGCCACGCCTGCCGGAACGTCTGTGCCACGCAGCTGAAGTAGACCGCAGGCCTCATGCGCACGAGGAACGCTGTCACCACGGTCGCAAGCAGGATCGCGGTGCCCGTGGCCAGCGGCTGGAATGTCCACACCGCAGCGTACGGCTTGTCATTGTAGAGCGTGATCGAAATGGCGTTGTGCAGTCCCGGCCAGTGTATGGCCTGCTGGCCGATGAGGAAGATCTTGGCGAAGTTCCAAATAATGACCACCACCGAAACGATGATCCACGGCAGCCAACCCTGCCAGGCCGGCACGGCATCGGCGGCGCGTTCGGCGGCGAGCACCGTCGGGCGGATCATGAAATTGGGATCAGGCGCCGGCGTCCAGAAGCGCAGCAGAATGAAGGTCGCGGCGAGCGACCCCAACGAGGCGAGCACATCGGTGAGGGTGTAGTCGATGTAATTGGATGCCAGGAACTGGCAGATACCGAAGCTGCCGCCGGCCACCAGCAATAGCGGCCACAGCGCGCGCACCGAGCGCATGCCGCCGTAGAGGGCGATGACGTAGAACGGCAGGATGAGCGCCATGACCGGCAGCTGCCGCCCGACCATCGCCGCGAGCGTCGTGGCGGGTAGGCTCGTGACCGCTCCCAGCACGGTGATCGGCACGCCGAGCGCACCGAAGGCCACCGGGGCGGTGTTGAAGATCAGCACGAAGACGAGCGCCTCAAGCGGCGGATAGCCAATGAGGATCAAGAGCGAGGCGGTGATGGCCACGGGCACGCCGAACCCTGCGACTCCCTCAAGCAGGCAACCGAAGCAAAAGCCGATGACGACCAGCACCACACGGCGGTCGTTCGGCACGTGGACCATGAGCCAGGCACGAAACGCATCGAAGCGCCCCGAGCGCACCGCGATGTTGTAGAGCACGAGCGCGTTGAACACGATCCACATCACCGGCCACAGCGCAAACACCGCACCGTTGGCCACCGAGTCGAGTGCTAGGGTGAGCGGCAGCTGCCACACGTACACGGCGACGATGAGCCCGACGATGAGGCCCGCCAGCGCCGCCTGCCAAGCCGGTTTGCGCAGGACGCCCAGGAGAACCAGCACCGTAACGACCGGGAGCGTCGCCACCACAAACGAGAGCCCAAGGCTCGCCCCGACCGGAGTCAAAAGCTGCTGGAACATGTGCTCTCCCCCTCTTTTTCCGTGTTCTATTTCTTATGGCGCGCTTCGTGCGGCGCGATCACGCTGTCCCGACGGATCGACTTAATATCAGAGTAACCCATGAGCGCCAAGTCCCGTCGCAGCTCATCGCCCAGGAGGGCTATGGCGCGCGCCACTCCAGCCTCCCCCGCAGCCGCCAGCCCGTAGAGATACGCGCGGCCGATACCCACCGCCCGGGCGCCCAGCGCCAGCGCCTTCACTATATCCGTGCCACGGCGCACGCCGCCATCGAGCAGCACCTGCGCCCGATCGCCCACCGCCTGCACGATGGGCTCCAGCGTGTCGATCGTCGCCGGCGCGGTATCCAGCTGCCGGCCGCCATGGTTCGAAATCCACACGCCCGTGGCGCCGATATCGACGCAGCGCCGCGCGTCCGCGACCGTGCTCACGCCCTTGATGGCAAATTCGCCGTCCCAGGCGTCAATCATCCAGACGATGTCCTGCCAGGTGAGCGAGTGATCGAGCTGGCGGTTCAAAAACTCAATGATGCTGCCGTCGATGGCCGGCATCACGTCGTGAACGATCTCGGGACGCAGCCTAGGCGTGCTCCAGAGCCTGCACAGATACCCGGGACGGGCGAGCGCCTGCAGCGCGGTGCGCACCGTCACGCGCGGCGGCACGGTGAAGTCATTGTAGAGATCGCGTTCACGATTGCCCGCCACCGGCACATCGACCGTGAGGATGGCCGCGGTGAAACCCGCCGCTTTGGCGCGGGTGAGCATCTCGCGCAGGATCCCGCGGTCCTTCCAGGCATAGAGCTGGAACCACTTAGGTCCCGGATTGACGGCGGCGATGTCCTCGAAACTCGTGGTCGCGAGCGCCGAGCAGGAATAGATGATGCCCGCGGCGTGCGCGGCGCGCGCGACCGCACGCTCGCCGCCGCGCGGATCGAAAAGGCGCGAAGTCGCAGTCGGACAAATGACCAAGGGCAGCTGCGTTGCGCAGCCGAGCACGGTGGTGGCCGTGGAGAGCGCAGCGATGTCGCGCAGCGCGTCCCAGGTGAGCTCATAGTCCCGAAAGCGCTGCGCATTGGCGCGCAGCGTGCATTCATCGTCCGCGCCGCCGTCCATATAGTCGAACACCATGCGCGGCAGCCGCGTGCGCGCGCGGGTGCGCAGGTCGGCAATATTAAACGCACGCAAGAGCGGTCCTACTCGTTGGCAAATAAGGCGCGCATGAGATGCGGCTGCAATCCCAGTGCCGCCCGCTCGATGCAGCGTGGGCCGCCGAGGTCTGCAAGCTGCGTCATTTGCAGGCCCGGATAGCCGCAGGGGTCGATGCGGCCGAAGGGCGCAAGATCCATGTCGACGTTGAGTGCCAGTCCATGATAGGAGGCGCCGCGCCGGATGCGAATGCCGAGGCTTGCAAGCTTGCGCTCGCCGACGTAGACGCCCGGTGCCGTCTTGCGGCCATGCGCGCGGATACCGAGCTCCTGCGCATAGTTGATGACGGCATTTTCAAGCGCGCTCACGAGGTCGCGCACGCTTAAGGCGGCGCGCTTCAAATCGATGAGAGAATAAACGACGAGCTGTCCCGGGCCATGATAGGTCACCTGTCCGCCGCGATCGATTTGCAGCACGGGAATGTCGCCGGGTGCGATGACATGCGCACGACGCGCGTTCATCCCCAGCGTGAAGATGGGGGCATGCTCGAGAAACCAGACCTCATCGGCACTCGCGGCACTGCGCTCGGCGGTGAAACGCTGCATGTCATGCCAGGTGGATTCGTAGTCGACGCGGCCAAGATGACGGATCACCGGAGCGGGGACGATCTGCGCGCGCTCAGTAGGCGCGCGCGCCGCCGGCGCGCGCACGCGCGCGCCGGACTTCGCGCTGCTGGCGCTCGCCTCGCTCATGTCGCTCCGGCCGGCACCTGATTGTTGAGGCCCGCGTTGTTGCGCATGAGCGCCTGCTCCGCCCGATAGCTTGAGCGCACGAGGGGTCCCGCGACGCACTCGAGAAAGCCGCGCGCGAGCGCCCATTGCCGGTACGTATCGAATTGCGCGGGCGCGACGAAGCGCTCGACGGGCAGGTGATGGAGCGTGGGCCGCAGATATTGACCGAGCGTGACGATGTCGACGCCCGCGGCGCGCACATCGTCCAGCGTCTGCGCAATTTCAGCATCGCTTTCACCCAGGCCCAGCATCACGCTGGTCTTGGTGAGCACGCGCGCGCGGTGCCGCTTGGCGTGCTCGAGCACGCGCAGCGTCTGCTCGTAGCCGGCGCGCGCATCGCGCACCGGATGGGTGAGCCGGCGCACGGTCTCAATATTCTGCGCGAACACGTCGAGTCCCGAATCCACCACCGTCTGCACATCTTCAAGCTGGCCCTGAAAGTCGGGCGTGAGCGCCTCGACCGCGGTCGCCGCATTGTCCGCCTTGATCGCGCGAATGCAGGCGGCGTAGTGAGCCGCGCCACCGTCGGGCAGATCATCGCGGTTGACGGAGGTCAGCACGACGTAGCGCAGCTTCATGAGGGCGACGCTGCGCGCGACGTTCACCGGTTCCTCCGGATCAAGCCAGCCCTTGGGATTGCCGGTGTCGACCGCGCAGAAGCGGCAGGCGCGCGTACACACCGCGCCCATCAGCATGATGGTGCCGGTTCCGGCGTTCCAGCACTCGCCGATATTCGGGCACTTGGCCTCTTCGCACACCGTCGCGAGCCGATGCTCGCGCACGATCGAGCGCACGGCGTCGAAGCCTGCGCCTGCCGGCGCTCGCGCCCGCAGCCAGGAGGGCTTGCCTGTCGGCTGCGGCCGCTCGGGAAGCGCGCGCGCCTTGACGCCATCACGGATCGCGGTAAAGCCCTGGGGGGTCAGATATTTCTCACCGCTGCGGACGCGCGCCCCTTCGCGAACGACGGGAATCTTCTTGATGTCCGGCATCGGCGCATTGTACGGCGAAACCTCGGACGATCCGAAGTTTGCGCTAACGGCGCGTGGCGGCGCGTGTGCGCAGGCGCATATCCAGGGCATGCAGCCGCTCGGGGGAGCCCACATCCCACCATTCGCCGCGGAAGAGCTCGCCGCGCAAGCTGCCCGCGGCGATCGCCCGCTGCAAGAGCGGCAGCAAAGGAAACTTGCCCGGCGCTTGGCCCGCGAAGAACTCCGGCCGAAAGATGCCGATGCCCGAATAGGTCAACCGATCGGTTGCACGCGCGACGACGACATCGCCCTCAAGTCCAAAGTCACCCTGCCGATGATGCGCCGGATTGCCTACGAGCACGATGCGCGCCACGGCGCCGCCGTCAGCGTCGGGATCCAGCGTCAATTGACGGAAATCAAAATCGGTCCAGGTATCTCCATTGACCACGACAAACGCGCCGGGCCCGAGGAGCGGCAGTGCATTGAAGATCCCGCCGCCGGTCTCGAGCGCCTCGGCGCCTTCATCGGAGTAGCGGATCCGCACGCCGTAGCGCTCGCCGTCGCCCAAGGCCGCGCGCAGGCGCTCGCCGAGCCAGGCAAGATTGATGACGACATCGCGCATGCCGGCGCGCGCGAGCGCCTCGAGGTGATATGCGATCAGCGGCCTGCCCGCGACCGGCAGCAGGGGTTTGGGAACGATGTCGGTCAGCGGCCGCATGCGCTCGCCACGGCCGGCCGCAAGGACGAGCGCCTTCATGCGCGTGCCGCGCTGGCGGCCACCCGCGCATTCGCGCGCGGCAACTCGCTCACGGCCCGCCGCTCAAGAAAGCCCGCTAGCGCGGCGAGCTCCACGTAGCGCGCGCAGGTGTCGCGCACATAGTCAAGCGTGCGGGGCAAATCCGGCAGATAGCCGCGCTTGCCGTCGCGGTGCCACAGACGCGCAAATATGCCGAGCACCTTCAGGTGGCGCTGCACGCCAATGAGGTCGAAGTCGCGCAGAAACTGCGCCCCTGAGGGCGCCGCGACTGCGCGCGCAATGAGCGCCGAGCGGTAGCCGCTCACCCAACCCTCCACGCGCGCGCGCGGCCAGCTGATGTAGCAGTCCTTCAGCAGCGACACCAGGTCGTAGCCCATGGGGCCGCGCAGTGCGTCCTGAAAATCGATGATGCCGGGATTGCGCTCGGGGAGCACCATGAGATTGCGCGAGTGATAATCGCGATGCACGAACACTTGCGGCTGTGCCAGAGCCGCGCTGATCAAAAACTCGAAGGCGGAACTTAGGACCTCCTGTTCCGTATCCGAGGGTTCAAAGCCCAGATGCCTGCGGCAAAACCACTCCGGCATCAGCGCAAGCTCGCGCGCAAGCTCCGCGCGGTCATAGGGCGCAAGCGCGCCTGCCGCTTCGATGCCTTGCACCTGAATGTCGGCGAGCACCTGCAGGGCATCCGCATAGAGGGGCTCAGGGTCAGCGCCCGACTCGAGTCGTTGCAGATAGGCAGTCGTGCCCAAATCCTCGAGCAGCAGCAGGCCGCGCGCGACATCGCTCTCGTAAACGTGCGGCACGTGAGCGCCGAGCCCGGCCAGGAGCGCGCCCACCTTGAGGAACGGGCGCACGTCCTCATTGCCGGGCGGCGCGTCCATCACGACGTAGGTCCCGCGCGCCGTGAACACGCGAAAATAGCGGCGAAAGCTGGCATCGCTCGAAGCAGGCAGCAGCCGTTCGTGCGGCAGTCGCAGCTCGTGTGACAGCCACCCGCGAATGACCGCCAGACGCGCGTCGGTTTGGATCATGAGCGATTATAATCTGCTCACTCATGCTGCGTTCGGGCTCATCGTCGCGCCGGTACTGGGCCCTTGTGATCGCGGGCCCATTGCTCATCGTGATCGCCAATGCAAGTGCGGATGAGCCGGTGATCTGCCCCTCCTCGGCGAATAATCTCACCCGCCCGGCGACGGGCGTCGGCGGCGCACCGCATATCGGCACGAGCGCCACGCGCATCGGCGCCGGCGCGCCTTTCGACATTACCAGTGACGCGGCGACTCTCGGCGTGGGCGGCGACACGATCCTGCAGGGTAACGTGCAGGTGCTGCAGGGGGATCGCGAGCTGCGCGCCAACCATGCGCACTACGACCCGACGCACCATTCCATGGAGCTCGAGGGCAGTGTCGAGTACACCGACTCGCTCATGCATGTGACGGGCGTCGGCGGAAACTACACGCAGAACGAAGGCGCGGACTTCAGCGCCGCACAGTTCGAGCTGCACCAGCCACCCGCGCACGGCTCCGCGGACGTCATGCACCTCACTCCCGATGGGAAGATTCGTCTCGATCACGTGCGCTTCACGACCTGCCCGAAGGAGGATACGGTGTGGGAGCTGCGCGCCAACGAAATCATCCTCGACACGCACGCCCGCGTCGGCATCGCGCGCAGTACCAAAGTCGAATTCGACGGCGTGCCGGTTTTGTACCTGCCGTATCTATCCTTTCCTCTGAGCAGCGACCGCAAGAGCGGCTTTCTCTTTCCCACGCTCGGCAATTCCTCGACCAGCGGGCTGCAATTTGCCGTGCCGTACTACTGGAACATCGCGCCCAATGTGGACGCCACCATCGAGCCCATGGAATACCAGAAGCGCGGCGTGGATCTCGGCGGGGAGTTGCGCTACCTCACGAGCGCGCAGCACGGAACCTTCGCGTTCGACTTTCTGCCCAATGACCGCCTCGACAACGGTGAGGATCGCAGTTACGTCAAGCTGCAACACGTAGCGGAACTGCCGGACGACGTGCGCCTGACCATCAACGCAGAGAACGTGAGCGATCCGCAGTACTTCGAGGACTTCTCGCAGGGCACGGCGGCCACGAGCACGGCGTTCCTCGAGCGCACGGCGCGCCTGAGCTACCGCGATGAGAATTGGCGCCTGTCCGGGGAGCTGCAGGAGTTCCAGACCATCGTGCCCACTTACATCCTGACCGACTACCAAAGACCGTACGCGGAAGTTCCGCGGCTCGTCGCGGACGGCAACTTCGCCTGGGGATCGGCCGAGCAGCTGCGCTACGGTTTCGATTCCGAGCTCGTTGATTTCACACGCGCGGTGGGCGTCAAGGGGTGGCGCTTTGATCTGCTGCCGTCGGCGTCGCTCGATTTCAGCGCGCCCGGCTATTTCGTGCGACCCGGGGTCGCCTGGCGCTTCACGCAGTACGAGCTGAGCGATATCCCATTTCCCGTCCCCCGCAACAAGTCCTTGATCACGCCTTCAACCATTGACGAGGAATCGCCGGATCGCTCGCCCTCGCGCGCGTTGCCGACATTGAGCTTCGACACGGGGCTACTCTTCGAGCGCGACGCTGATTCCTCCGGCTCGCGCCTCCTGACGCTCGAGCCGCGCTTGCTGTACGTGTACACGCCTTACCGGGCGCAGAATGATTTGCCGCTCTTTGACACTGCGCTGCCGGATCTGAACCTGGTGGAGCTCTTTCGCACCAATCGCTACGTGGGCGCAGACCGCGTCGGGGACGCGGATCAGGTGAGCGTCGGCGCGACCAGTCGCCTGCTCGATGCGCAGGACGGAACGCAGTTCCTCGCGGCGACGCTCGGGCAGATCTACTACTTCAAGGCGCCGCGCGTGCTGTTGCCCGACGAGTTGCCGGAGACGAGCGGCACGTCCGACATGGTCGCGCAGCTGGCGCTCACGGCCTACAAGCACTGGAGCGCGAATCTTGACCTCGAATGGGATCCGACGACTTTTGCGGGCGAGCGCACCGAGGTGAGTGTGCAGTACCATCCGGCGCCGGAGCAGGTGCTCAACTTGACCTACCGCCTGCAGCGCGACCGCCTGAAGCAGATCGAAGGCTCCGGCGCCTGGCCGGTGGGCCACAATTGGAACCTGTACAGTCGGGTGGTGTACTCATTGCTCGATGAAAAGATGCTCGATCAGTTCGCCGGCTTCGAGTACGGCGCGTGCTGCTGGCGACTGCGGCTCGTCGGCCGCCGCTTTTTGAGCAACCCCACCGGGCAACAGAGCACAGGGGTCTATGTGCAGCTGGAACTCACGGGCCTTGCCAGTGTCGGATCTGCGGCGGATGCTCTGCTCACGGAAGCCATTCCGGGTTATAAGCCTTATCAGGCAATACATTGATTTATAAGGGATACTTGTTAATGCAGCGCATTTTTGCCGTACTCGCCGCCGCTTTGTTGGTACAGAGCTTCGCATTCGCCCAGACCCGCGAGCTCGCCACCAAAGGCGAGCTGCTCGATCGCGTGGCGGCGGTCGTCAACGACGGCGTGGTCCTCTCCAGCGAGCTTGATGAGCAGATCGCGGCCATCTCCGAGCGCTTGCGCAGCCAGAAGCTCGAACTGCCGCCGCAAAACGTGCTGCGCCAGCAGGTGCTCGAGCGGCTGGTCCTCGAGCAGATCGAGCTGCAGCGGGCGGACAAGGCCGGCATGAAGATTCCGGACGAGGCCCTGAACAATGCACTGCAGGAAGTCGCGCAGCAAAATCACATCGAGCTTTCGAAACTGCCCGAGGCGCTCGCCGCCCAGGGCATCGACTATCCCTCGTACCGCAACAGCGTGCGCAAGGAGCTCACGCTGAGTCTGCTGCGGCAGCGCGATGTCCTGCAACGCATCAGCGTGACACCGCACGAGATCGATCAATACCTGGAAAAGCAGAAGAACGCGCCCTCTGCAGCCAACGAGTACAACGTATCGCACATCCTCATTGCCGTTCCGCAGGCGGCGACCGCGAACGAGCTCGATGCCGCCGCCAAGCGCGCGGACGAGGTTTACCAGAAGGCGAAGAGCGGCGAGGACTTCGCGAAGCTTGCGGTCGCCAACTCGAACAGCCAGGACGCCCTGGACGGAGGCGCTCTTAACTGGCGCAAAGGCACCGAGCTGCCTACCTTCCTGACGGACGTCGTGATGAGGTTGAAGCCGGGCGAAGTCGCCGAGCCGCTGCGCACGCCCACGGGGTTTCACATCGTGAGATTGAATGAGATGCGCGGCGGCAATCAGCAGGTCATGGTCAATCAGGTGCACGTGCGGCACATTTTGATGAAGACCAACGAATTGGCCGACGATGCGACGGTGCGCCAGAAACTCACCGACCTGCGCGCCCGCGTATTGAAGGGCGAGGACTTCGCAGGGCTTGCCCACACCACCTCGGAGGATCCTGGCTCAGCTTCCGAGGGCGGGGATTTGGGCTGGACGGGCGACGGCGCCTTCGTGCCCGAATTCGAGCGGGTCGTGGCGGGGCTCAAGGAAAAAGAGATCAGCGAGCCCTTCAAGACACAATACGGCTGGCACATCGTGCAGCTCATGGGCAGGCGCGAGTTCGACAACACCGACGAGTTGAAGCGCCGGCACGCGGCGGAGGAAATTCGCGCGAGCAAAGCGGACGAAGAGACGGAGCTGTGGCTGCGACGTCTGCGCGATGAAGCCTACGTCGAACTTAGAGTCTGAAGTTCCGCGAATCGCGCTCACCTGCGGAGAGCCTGCCGGCATTGGTCCGGAGCTGTGTCTGGCGGTCGCGAGCGAGACATTTCCCTGCGACCTCGTGTGCCTATGCGATATGGATCTGCTCACGGAGCGCGCGCTACGCATCGGCTCGCGGGTAAGCCTGCGGCGTTATGACCCGCTTACGCGCGCGCAACATACGCCCGGAACCCTCGCGGTCTATCATCATCCGCTAGCCGCGCCGAGCGTCGCCGGCACGCTCGATGTGCGCAACGCGCCCTACGTGCTGCAGGTGCTCGATCGAGCCATCGACGGCGCGCTCGCGCGCGAATTCGATGCCATTGTGACGGCGCCCGTTCATAAAGGTCTCATCAATGACGCGGGCACGGCCTTCACGGGTCATACGGAGTACCTAGCGCAACGCACGCATGCTTCCCGCGCGGTGATGTTGCTCACGAGCGGCACTCTACGGGTCGCCCTTGCGACGACGCATCTGCCGCTCAAGGACGTGAGCGCCGCTCTCAACATCGAGCTCATCTGTGAGGTCCTTGAAATCCTGCACCGTGATCTCACGCAGCGCTGGGGCCTGACTGCGCCCCGCATCGCGGTATGTGGCCTGAATCCTCATGCGGGCGAAGGAGGTTACCTGGGTGATGAGGAGGCGCGCGTCATTGCGCCTGCCATCGAACGCATGCGCGCGCGCGGCATCGAGGCGCGCGGCCCGGTCCCGGCGGATACGATCTTCGTCCCGCACATCCTCGCCGGCTACGACGCGGTGCTGGCGATGTACCACGATCAGGGACTGCCGGTGGTCAAACATGTCGGCTTCGAAAGCGCCGTCAACGTGACCCTGGGGCTGCCCATCGTGCGCACCTCCGTCGACCACGGCACCGCGCTTGAGCTGGCGGGCAGCGGGCGCGCGAACCCTGGCAGCTTCAGCGCCGCCGTGCATGTGGCGCTGCATTTGGCGGCACGGCGCGCAGTGCACGGCTGAAGAGCTGCATGCGTCCCAGAAAGCGCTTCGGGCAGCATTTCCTGCACGACCCAGCGGTTATCCGCCGCATCGTGCACGCCGTCGCGCCGCAGGCCGGCGGCCACCTGGTGGAAATTGGCCCAGGCCGCGGCGCGGTGACGCAGCTGCTCCTTGAGTCGCACGGTGTGCTCGATGCGATTGAGATCGATCGGGATTTGGCCGCGCTCCTGCGCGAGCGGTTCGCGCACGAAAGCTCTTTCGTGCTGCACGAAGCCGACGCACTTGAATTTGACTTTGCGGCGCTGGCGCGCGCGCGCGGCGCGCGGCTGCGCATCGTCGGCAACCTGCCCTACAATATTTCGACGCCGCTCCTCTTCCATTTGCTCGCAAGCAGCGCCGTGATCGCGGACATGCACGTCATGCTGCAGCGCGAAGTCGTCGATCGCCTAGTCGCACGTCCGGGCGGCGGCGACTACGGACGGCTCACCGTGATGCTCGCGCCCTGGGTGCACATCGAGCGCCTCTTCGATATCGGCCCGGGAGCATTTCAGCCGGCGCCGCGAGTATGGTCGGCGATGGTGCGGCTCACGGTGCGGCCGACACCGGCATTTGTCGTCAGCCCACATTTCGCCCAGGTCGTGGCGGCCGCCTTCGGGCATCGCAGAAAGACGCTGCGCAATGCACTGAAGGGGGTCGTGAGCTCAANNGAGTCCTAAGCTGAGGTAGGCTGCACCTCGGCCGAGCGAGTTTGTACATGTCCGTTTACCGTCGCGTCCTCCTCATCGTCGATCTCGACGACGACAGCTTGCCGGTCGGGCGCAGGGCGCAGGCCATCGCGGCGAGCCTCGGTGCACAGGTTGAACTGCTGCACGTGGTCGAGCTCATCCCTCTGGAACCCGTCGGCGATACTCTGGTGCCTTCGGTGCAGATTGAAGAGGAGCTCGTTGCACGGGCGCGCACGCGCCTGGCGGCGTTTGCCGCGGAAATCGGGCTGCCCGATGCACATTGTCAAGTCGAGGTCGGCAGCGTGAAGTCCGACATCGTGAGAATCGCGCGCGAGCGCGGCGCCGATCTCATTGTACTCGGCAGCCGCGAGCGCCACGGACTGTCGATTCTCGTCAATTTCACCGAGGATACCGTTCTGCACGCGGCCCCTTGTGATGTACTGGCGGTCCGCGTCGGCGGCACCGGGAAATGAGTATGAGCGAGCCCATGGAAACCGTCATTCACAGGATCCGCGTCGACGTCGAGACGAGCTACCTCGACGAGCAGTCCGAGCCGCGCGAAGGCCGCTACGTCTTCTCCTACACCATCACCATTCAGAACGAAGGCCAGATACCGGCGCGGCTCCTGACTCGCCACTGGCTGATCACCGACGCGAATGGCAAGGTCCAGGAAGTGCGCGGCGACGGCGTGGTCGGAGAGCAGCCCTATCTTAAGCCCGGCCAGGGCTTCCGCTATTCAAGCGGCGCCGTCATTGAGACTCCGGTGGGCGCCATGCAGGGCAGCTATCAGATGTTGAGCGACGACGGACAGCGCTTCGACGCCTCGATCCCGCCGTTCCGGCTTGCCATGCCGGGTGTCCTGCAGTAGAGACTCTTGGCGCGCTACGCCATCGGCGACATCCAGGGCTGCTATGCACAGCTGCGCGCGCTCGTCGAGCGTTTGAGCTTCTCTCTTGATCGGGATCAGCTGTGGCTCGTGGGCGATCTGGTCAATCGCGGGCCGCAGTCACTCGAGGTTCTGCGTTACGTTCGCGCGCTCGGCGACAATGCGGTGGTCGTGCTCGGCAATCACGACCTGCACCTCCTCGCGCTCGCCCACGGGCGGCACAAGCGCCGCTCGAGTGATACGCTGGATGCGATATTTGACGCCCCCGACCGCGACGCCCTCTTCGCGTGGCTGCTGGCGCGGCCGCTGGCGCATTTCGACGCAGCCCACGGGGACTTGATGGTGCACGCGGGCGTCGTTCCGCAATGGAGCGCAGCCATGACGGTCGAGCTTACGCACAGCGTCAGTGCGGCCCTCGCCCGTGATCCGCACAAATTCTTCGAGCGCATGTATGGCGATGAGCCCGATCGCTGGAGCGAGGAGCTGCGCGGCATGGCGCGCCTGCGCTTTGCGGTCAACGCGCTCACGCGCATGCGCGTGTGCACCGCCGATGGACGCATCGATGTGAAAATGAAAGGTCCGCCGAATGAAGCGCGTCTTCCCTTCCGCCCGTGGTTCGAGCATGAAACGCGCCTCACCCGCGATGTACGCGTCATATTCGGCCACTGGTCCGCCCTCGGGCTGCTGCAGGCGCACGGGGTGGTCGGGCTCGACACGGGCTGCGTGTGGGGAGGCTCGCTCAGCGCGCTTGATCTTGATGACGCGCAGGCGATACCCGTCTGCGAGCCCTGCGCGCCGCTTTAGCGTGCGCTCCAGTGCACCTTGAGTTGCACCGTCGTCGCGATGTAGACGCCGGGCGTCAGCTCGAGGTCAATCGGCTGTGCGGCCGCCTGGGCAACGGGCAGCACCACGCGCTCCTCGCCGCGCACTTCCAGGACGCCGATTGATCCGGGCGTGACGCGAAATGCCAGCCGCACCGGCCACTGCCCGCCCGGGCGCGGCTTCACAACGATACCGCCCTCCTGGGATGCGTCATGCAGATCAATGAGGAGGGTATTGCGCTTCCAATATTGAGGGTACGACGCCGTGGCGCCGCTCTCCGTCGTAAGGACAAGCTCATTGACCGGCACCGGCGGGGGCGGCGCTTTGTGCGTCCACGGCCAGTGCATCCCGGAGAAGTGGCTGCAGCCGGCCGCAAGCACCAGGGCGAACATGGCCACGGCAAAGCCCACTCGGTTGCGACGATTCCTACTCGCCATAACTACATCTCCCCGACTCTTGCGTACCATACGCCGATCACCTTCGGGACACACCCCATGCCATCCCTGCAGCCACTCAATCTTCTACGCTGGATCGACGAGAACCGTGCGCTCCTGAAGCCGCCGGTCGGCAACAAGCGCATCTTCCGCGAGAGCGAGCTCATCATCATGGTCGTCGGCGGCCCCAACACGCGTCGCGACTATCACGTCGATCCGGCCGAGGAGTTCTTCTACCAGCTGCAAGGCGACATGCTGCTGAAGACCATCCACGAAGGTCGCGCGGTCGACGTGCCGATCTGCGAGGGGGAGATCCTGTTGCTGCCGCCGCGAGTGCCGCACTCGCCGCAGCGCGGCGCCGACACCGTCGGACTCGTGATCGAGCGCGAGCGCCGCGCGGGCGAGCTCGATGGCTTTCAGTGGTACTGCGAGGGCTGCGGCAATCTCCTCTTTGAAGAGTTCATTGCGCTCACCGACATAGAAAAGGAGCTGCCGCCCCTGTTCGAGCGCTTTTACTCAAGCACCGCGCGGCGCACCTGCGCCGCTTGTCGCACTGTCATGCCGCCTCCGGCTCACGCGGGAAGGAGCTGACGCATGTCCTTTGAAGCAACGCTCGATTGCGCCAGAAGCCTCGACGCGGCGGATGTCCTCGCAAGCTTCCGCGAGCGCTTCGAACTGCCGCACGATGCGCACGGCAAGCCGCTCATCTATCTTTGCGGCCATTCGCTCGGCCTCATGCCGCGCGCCGCGCGTACGCTTGTCACGCAGGAGCTCGACGATTGGGGCGCGCTTGGCGTATTGGGACATGAGTCGGCGCGGCGCCCGTGGATTCCCTATCACGAGAATCTTGCCGCGGGCCTCGCTGAGCTCACCGGCGCCGCACCGCGGGAAGTGATCGCGATGAATTCGCTCACGGTCAACCTGCATCTGATGCTCGCGGCCTTCTACCGCCCGCGCGGCAAGCGCAGGAAAATACTCATCGAGGCGGGCGCATTCCCGTCCGACCGCCATGCAGTTGCCTCGCACCTCGAATGGCACGGCTTCGATGCGCACAGCACCTTGATTGAGCTTGCGCCTGCGGCGATGGAAGATGTGGTGTCGGAAGAGGAAATCGAAGGCACGCTGCAGCAAATTGGTTCCGAAATCGCCCTGGTGCTCTGGCCCGGCGTTCAATATCGCACCGGCCAGGCCTTTGACCTCGAGCGCATTGCGCGCGCGGCGCATCGCAAACGCTGTCTCGTCGGTTTTGATCTGGCGCATTCGATCGGCAATACCGAGCTGGCGCTGGCGCACTGCGGCGCCGATTTTGCCGTGTGGTGCAGCTACAAGTTCCTGAATGCAGGGCCCGGCGCGATCGGCGGATGCTTCATCCACGAGCGGCATTTGAGCACGACGCCGCGGGCGCACCTTGCGGGCTGGTGGGGCCATGAAGCCGCCACGCGCTTCCTCATGCGCCCGGAGTTTCATGCCGCAGCCGGCGCGCCCGGCTGGCAGATCAGCAATCCCTCGATCCTCTCGGCGGCGCCGCTCGTCGCCTCACTTGAGGTTTTCCTCGAGGCGCGCCTGGCGCGCCTGCGGACGAAGTCGCTCGCGCTGACGGGATTCCTCGAATTCCTGCTCGAGCGCCTGGCCCCGGACGTGCGCATCATCACGCCGCGGGAGCCGCGCGAGCGCGGCTGCCAGCTCTCATTGCGTGTTGCCGGCGGTCGGCGCGTCCTCGAGCGCTTGGGCGCCGCCGGCGTAGTTTGCGACTGGCGTGAGCCTGACACTCTGCGCGTCGCGCCCGTGCCGCTCTACAACCGCTTCGAAGATGTCTGGCGCTTCAGCGAGCAGCTGACGCAGGTGTTGGGACGCGCAGATTGAGCGCAGCGCCGTCACAGCCGATCAGCGTCGTGGGCGCGGGACTGGCGGGCTCGCTGCTGGCTCTCCTTTTGGCCCGGCGCGGCTTCGCCGTCACCTTGTACGACCGGCGCTCCGACCCGCGCACGGTGCAGAGCCGAGCGGGCCGCTCCATTAACCTGGCGCTTGCCGCGCGCGGCATTCGCGCCCTGGAGCGGGCCCGTGCCATGGAGTCTATTCGACCTCTCCTCATCGTGATGCGCGGCCGCATGCTGCACGATCGCACAGGCGAACTCGAGCTGCAGCCCTACGGGCGAACGGAGCAGGAAGTCATCTACTCCGTCGACCGTGCAGCCCTCAACTGCGCGCTGCTCGATGAGGTGACTCGCCATCCTCAGGTCGAGTGCAAATTCGAACAGATCTGCCTGGGCACGGACTTGGGCGCGGATGAGCTGTCCTTCCGGGATCTTCCCTCAGGCCTCGCGTACGAGAAGCCGCTCACGCCCACGATCGCTACGGACGGAGCGGGATCCGCGGTGCGCATGAGTCTCGCAGCGGCGCACGCCATCGTCGCGCGCGAAGAGCCGCTCGACCACGACTACAAGGAGCTCACCATCCCGGCGCAGGACAGCCGGCACGCACTCGACCCGGGAGCGCTGCACATCTGGCCGCGCGGCGGCTTCATGCTGATCGCACTCCCCAATATCGGCGGCAGTTTCACGGCTACATTGTTTCTGCCGCGCAGCGGCGCGGCGAGCTTCGGCGCACTGGCGACGCCTGCGCAGGTCCGCGAGTTCTGGACGCGCGAATTCCCGGACGCCGTCGCGCTCATGCCGGATCTCGTCCATGAATTTATCCATCACCCCTTAGGGCAGCTCGGCACTGTCCACAGCGCACCCTGGCACATCGGCGGCCGCGTCCTCCTCCTCGGCGATGCCGCCCATGCCATCTTCCCGTTTCATGGACAGGGCATGAATGCCGCCTTCGAGGATTGCCTGGTGTTCGATGATCTCCTGGACGCGCACGAGGAGATGACGTCGTTGTTTGACGACTTCGAGCGGCGGCGGCGGCCGAACGCCGAGGCCATAGCGCAGATGTCGCTCGAGAACTATGAGGAGATGCGCGCGACGGTGTTGGACCCGACGTTCAAGCGTCATCAGGAACTCGCGCTCGAACTTGAAGGCCGCTTCCCGGAGCGTTTCATTCGCCGCTATTCCATGGTGATGTTTCACCCGGAAATTCCCTACGCCGAGGCGTTGCGGCGCGGTGCCGTGCAGGCGCAGATCATCGCCGCGATTGATCGTGATCCCAAGCGCGCCGCAGCGCTCATCCACGAGCGTCTGCCGCCCATCGGCTGAAACGCGCCAACCTAGGGAACGCGGCGCTTAAGCGTACGGAAGGTCATCGCATGCGCGTGATCGGCATCGGCGGCATGGGCGCTGTATTCGAGCTCGCGCCACTCCCCGGGCGCAAGCTCAGGAAATTGCGTGTCGCCCGCGATTACGGCATGCACATCGGTGAGATAGACGTGCTCGGCGAGCGGCAGCACGAGCCTAAAAAGCTCTGCGCCGCCAATGACGACGAGCTCCGCCGCGCTGCCGGCATGTTGGAACGCCTCATCCAAGCTATGCACTGCGACTGCCCCAGGCGCCTGCCACGCCGGATCACGCGTGAGCACGAGATTGACGCGGCCGGGCAGTGCTCGCCCTATCGACTCAAAGGTGCGCCGGCCCATCAGCATGGGCTTGCCCATCGTCAGCCTCTTGAAGCGCCGCAGGTCCGCAGGCAATCGCCACGGCAGTGCATTATCCCGCCCGATCACGCCGTTTTGGGCGCGCGCGACGAGCAGGCTGATCGACGGGCGCTGCGCCGCCGCCATGAGGTCTCATACCTCCACGGCAGTGGTGAGAATGACCAGACCGCGCGAGGGCATGCGGAAGAATTCCGCAGCCTGCGTGCTACGCCGCTGCATGCGCGCGAACATCCGCCGTTCGATCCCTGGCAATCCGAGTCGCGGTCTTGCGCGTACGACATGCTGGCCGACGAAGAACGAACAGTCCTCCACGAACACGCGCAGGCCGCGCGTTCGGCAGGCCTTCAATGCGTCGCCGACTGCGGGAGTCTCCATGAAGCCGAAGATTGCCGTGACGGCATACACCTTGGGCAAGACTTCTTCGATCCGTATGCGATCGGAGGGATCCTGGCGCGGCGCGCGCGTGATCTCGAAATTCAGAACCAGGATGCGTTCGTGGGCAACGTGGTTGTGCTCGAGATTGCGAATGAGCGCGGAAGGCACAATGTCCGCGTCACTCGCGAGGAACACCCCGGTTCCCGGTACGCGATACACATCCTTGAGAAGTTTGCTGAGGTCCGAGCGCGGCAGCGCCATGCGCGAGAGCGCGGCGCGCAGGTGTGTGCGGCCGCTGCGCCAGGTGGAGAAGACGCCGAACAATATCGCGCCCAACGTGAGCGGGATCCAGCCGCCGTGATCAATCTTGGTGAGATTTCCCGTCATGAAAATGCAGTCCGTCATGAGCAATAGTCCGAATAGCGTGACCACGGTCCATGGCGGCCAACCCCACTGCTTCATGGCGACATACGCGCCCAGCACCGTCGTGACGATCATCGTACCGACGACCGCAACGCCATAGGCATTGGCCAACGCATCGGATGAGCCGAAGCCGACGACGAAAGCCATCACCGCGATGTACAGCAGACCGTTGATGACGGGCACATAGATCTGTCCGAGCTCGAGCGCGGAAGTTTGCAGCACGCGCATGCGCGGCAGCAGATCCAGTTGCACGGCCTGGCGCGTGACGGAAAACGCCCCGGATATCACCGCCTGGGAGGCGATGACAGTGGCGGCCGTCGCGAGCACCAGCATGAACGGCAGCGTCGCGGCGGGTACGAGCACATAGAGCGGATGCTCGAGGCTCTTGCCCGCGTTCAGTATGAGCGCACCCTGGCCATAGTAGTTGAGCAGGAGCGCGGGCCAGACGAGAAAGAACCAGGCGATGCGCACGGGCTGCTTGCCGAAGTGCCCCATGTCCGCGTACAAAGCCTCCCCGCCCGTCAGCGCCAGGAACACCGCGCCGAGGATGGCGAGCGCCACCCCCGGATGACTCAAGAGCAGCGCTATCCCAAAGCGCGGGTCGATCGCGGCTAAAACCTCCGGATGCGTGGCAATGGAGGATGCGCCGGAAATGGCCAGCACCACGAACCACAGGATCATGATGGGCCCGAACAACCGCGCCACGCGCGCCGTGCCGCGCCGCTGAAAGGCGAATAACGCGGTGAGCACGCCGAGCGTGATCGGCACCGTCCAATGCTCGAGCGCGGGATTGATGAGCTCGAGACCTTCAACCGCACTCAGCACGGAAACTGCCGGCGTGATGAGCGCATCACAGAAGAACAGCGCCGTGCCGGCGAGCGCAAGCCCGATCAAGAGCTGCGAGCCGCGCGCGGCGGGAACCAGGCGGCGCTGTGCTAGAGCCAGCAGCGCGAGGATGCCGCCCTCGCCGTCATTGTCGGCACGCATCATGACGACGACGTATTTGAGGGTCACCGAGATCGCGAGCGCCCAGAAGATGAGCGACAGCACGCCCAGGATGGCCGCGGGTGCGTGCGATCCCGTCGCCTTCAATGATAATTCGAATGCATAGATCGGGCTCGTGCCGATATCGCCGTAGACGATGCCCGTGACGCCGATGACCGCCGGCAGAGTGCTGCGCCTCACCGTTCAGCGCTCACTGTACGGGCGCGATATTTGCTCGCGGAATCTACACGAACCGTGCGCTGACGCTTGCTCTTTTGCGCCGCACGCTTCGCCGGCCACAGCATCGTGCCGCGGCAGGTTTCGGCACCGCAGCGGCAGGCAAAGATCTCATCGATATCGGGTGGGTCATCCGCGTCGCGCTGAATCTGATAGTCGTAGGCAAGCTCTTCGCCCGGGGCAATGTCGCGGATGGCGTCGATGAACACGCGCCGTCCCTCGATCACCGACTCGCAATTGGGGTCGCAGGAGTGGTTGATGAATCGCGCGTCATTGCCGTCCACGCCGGCGTCGATCACGATTTTGCTGTTAACGATGAAGAGAAAGGTGTGATTATCGTTGGCATCCTTGGATTCGTAGCGATTGTCCGCCTGCGCGTGCGTGACGCGCTCGCCGGTGTACTCAATGATGCGCGCCCCCTTCCCGATCGGCCGCGCCGCGAACACGCCCGATCCATGCACCTGCGAGCGGCGCACTGTGGTGAGCGACGGCTTGCCGGCCTTGTCACTCGCCATAACTAGACCGCCACCGGCGCAGCGATGGACGGATGATGCTGGTAGTTCACAAATTCAAAATCCTCGTGCTCGTAGTCGAACATCGTCGGCGGCCGCCGTCGCAGCACAAGCTTGGGCGGCGGATAGGGTGCGCGCGCGAGCTGCGCGTCGGCCTGCTCGAAGTGATTCGTATACAGATGACAGTCGCCCCCCGTCCAGATGAACTCGCCCGGTTCAAGATCGCACTGCTGCGCGAACATGTGCGTAAGCAACGCGTACGAGGCGATATTGAAGGGCACGCCGAGAAAGAGGTCTGCGCTTCTCTGATACATCTGGCAGGACAGGCGCCCGTCCGCCACGTACAACTGGAATAACACGTGACACGGCAGGAGCGCCATGCGCGAAAGCTCGCCGACGTTCCAAGCGCTGACCATGATGCGCCGCGAATTGGGATTGTTTCGCACCGCATGCACCGCCGCCGCAATCTGATCGATGGTGCTGCCATCGGGCGCAAGCCACGCCCGCCATTGCTTGCCATATACCGGCCCGAGATCGCCAGCACTGTCAGCCCAC
Source organism: Gammaproteobacteria bacterium (assembly GCA_003140135.1). Taxonomy (GTDB): domain Bacteria; phylum Pseudomonadota; class Gammaproteobacteria; order Steroidobacterales; family Steroidobacteraceae; genus PALSA-1196. The sequence goes on along the minus strand of PLIX01000176.1, from coordinate 21,103 downwards.
TCGTCCCAGATCGTGACACCGTGGTCGCGCAGGTAGGCAATGTTCGTATCCCCGCGCAGTAGCCACAGAAGCTCGTAGATCACGGAGCGCACATGCACTTTCTTGGTCGTGACGAGGGGAAAGCCCAGGGCTAGGTCGAAGCGCATCTGCCGGCCGAAGAGCGACAGCGTGCCGGTCCCCGTGCGATCGCCCTTGCGGGCGCCTGCGGCACGCACATCGCCCAGGAGCTCGAGATACGGTCTCATTAAGCGGTGGTGTTGCCGGAAGGAGTGCGGCGCTGATAAGCGACGGTGAGTAGGATAATCCCCACGACGATCATGGGAAACGACAGGATCTGACCCATTGTGATCCACCCCGCGGCCAGATAACCCAGGTGCTCATCCGGCACGCGCACGAACTCGATCAAGACGCGCGCGCTCCCATAGATCACCAGAAATAGTCCGGAAGGAGCAAGCCGCGGACGCGGTCGCGAGGTAAACCACCACAGCACCACGAACAGCACCAATCCTTCGAGAAATGCCTCGTAGAGCTGCGAGGCGTGCCGCACCTGCCCGTCGACCTTGAAGCCCCAGGCCACGTTCGTGGGCTTGCCCCAGAGCTCGCCGTTGATGAAGTTGCCGATGCGCCCGGCCATGAGCCCAATGCCCGGCAAGGGCGCCCCGAAATCAAAGACATCGGCGATGTTGCGCCCCTGGCGGACGGCGAAGATCGCAATCGCCACGAGCACCCCGAGGAGCCCGCCGTGAAAGGACATGCCGCCCTCCCAGATCTTGAGCGGATACCACGGATCGTTCTCCCAGTAGCTCAAGCCGTAGAACAGCACATAGCCGATGCGCCCTCCCAGGATCACCCCGAGCATGGCGTAAAAGACGAAATCATCGACATCGCTCGCCTTCCACGTCGACCCCGGGCGGGCGGCGCGCAGGCGCGCAAGCCACCACCCCGCCGCGAATCCGATGAGGTACATGATCCCGTACCAATGCACCTTGACTGGGCCGATTTCGAAGGCAATGGGATTAATGGCGTGGTATTCGAGCATGAGCGAAAGTGTAGCCGTTTCGCGCTGTCATGGGCATGCCTCGGCAGCTTGCGACCAGGCATCCGCTGATCGCTCGGCGTTGCTCGAGGATGCGCCGCTGCTAGGCGTCGTCGCGGATGACACGGCAGAAGAACGCCTTCAAATAACGCGTCTCTGCAATTGCCGGATGCACGGGATGGTCCGCGGATTGGCCACCGGTCTCGAGAATCTGCACAAAACGACCGCTGTGGCGCGCGGCCGCCTGGATGGCCCCGGCGAGCTCATCGGGAGCAAGGTGATATGAACAGGAGCAGGACACGAGCAGGCCGTCAGCGTCGATGAGATTGAGCGCCAGCTGATTGAGCTTGCGGTACGCCGCAATGCCCTGCGGGATATCCTTCTTGCGCTTGATGAAGGCGGGCGGATCGAGAATGACCACGTCGAAGCGCTCGCCGGCTTCGCGCAATTGCTTCATCGCATCGAAGGCATCCGCGCGCAGCGTCGCAAGTTCCACTTCGTTGGCTTGCCCATTGCGCTGGGCAAACCCGAGCGCAAGCTCGGAGGAATCCACGCAGAGCGCCGCAGCGGCGCCGTTCTTCAGCGCCGTGATCGCCCACGCACCCGCGTAGCTGCACACATCGAGCACGCGCGCGCCGGATGCGAGGTAGTGCGCAAGACGGCGGCGATTCGCGGTCTGATCGTAGAACCAGCCCGTCTTCTGGCCCTCGCGCAGCGGAGCTGCAAATTGCAGACCTGACTCGACGACTTTGATCTCATCCGGAACTGATCCAAAGGCAACCTCGACGTATTCGGGCAGCTGCTCAAGATCGCGGGCGCCCGAGTCGTTCTTCCACAGAAAGCCTTCCGGATTCAGGACCTCGCGCACCGCCGCTTCAACTTCGCTCTTGAGCGCCTCCATGCCGGCCGTCGAAATCTGGCCCACGACAATGCTGTCATAGCGGTCGAGCACAAGCCCAGGCAACGCGTCGGATTCACCGAAGATGAGGCGGCCGTAGCACTGTGCGCCAAGCCGCTCGCGCAGCGCCAGAGCGACTCTCAGACGATCGATGATGAGCGAGCGGTCAAGATGCTGCGCCGGATTCCTGCCCACGATGCGCGCGCAGATTAGCGCGTGCGGATTTACGTAGGCAAGCCCCAAGAACTGCTCGCGGTCGGAGTGAATGTGCACCGCGGTGCCTGCCTTGAAGGCGACGAGCGGGGTCGCTGCATTGTCGATCTCATTGCTGAAAACCCACAGATGGCCGGCGCGGATGCGCCGGTCTTCTCCCCGCTTGAGCCGCAACACAGGCAGTGGCGGAGAAATTAAAGAATTAGGCATCTAATCAGGATCGCTCGGGCCGGCAGCAGGTGAAAGTATACCGGACATGCTGCTCAAGCCAGCACGTTCCAGGAAAGCGCGGGCGCGGCGTTCGCTTGCCGGCAAAAGCGCTCGAATCACCTCGCGCTGCAAACTCCGACACCCCACTGAGAGAGACACCTCGCCGATACCGCGTACGTCGGGCATCTACTTCATCGTATGCAAGGCAACCGGTCGGTTCTATGTGGGAAGCGCCGTGGTTCTACAAATGCGGCGGCGCACTCATTGGAACGCGCTGCGCGGGGGAAAGCACTCAAACAAATACCTGCAGCGCGCGTGGAACCGGCATCGTGAGGCGAACTTTGAGTTTCAGGTCGTCGAACTTGTCAGGCCATCACGGCTCCTCGCGACTGAGCAATCCTGGCTGAATAAGACCGACTGCATAGATCGCACCATTGGCTTCAATATTTTACCGCACGCCCTATCGCGTGCCGGCGCCGCCGTTCAGCCACGGAAAGGCTTCTTCGACCCGCGCGGCCGGCCGGTGACCATCAAAAATCTGCACCAGTTTTGCCGACAGCCTCGGATTTACGGCGATGATGCAATTGTACAAGGGTGGCAACAAACTAAAATCTCATAAAGGCTGGACACACAAAAACAGCGTCCGCCAACGTGACTACGTGAAAACTTACGAAGGATTTATCAACCCTAATGGAAGGCGCGTCGGAAAGATCACCAATCTTGCCGCCTTTTCTCGCAGACATGGACTAATCGCTTCACACATGACTGCGGTCGCACGCCGCAGAATCCCAACGCACCGCGGCTGGACACACAAAGACGGCAGAGAGGCTCTCACGCCGAAGAAACACAGCGGATTCATTAGGCCTGATGGGCGACGCACAGTTATAATTAATCTTGCAAGATTTTGTCTAGAGAACGGGTTAAGCAAGGTTCACATGCACAATTTAAAAAGCGGCATTCGCAGAATCCATAAGGGATGGACCTGGAAGCCAGAATGAAAACCGGACATCGCAATAAAGACGGCACACCGAAGTACACCAATCATTTGATTGAGGAAACAAGTCCGTATTTGCAGGATCATGCACACAACCCAGTAGATTGGTATGCATGGGGCGAAGAAGCCTTCAAACGAGCGCGAGCCGAAGGCAAGCCGATTCACTTAAGCGTAGGCTACGCGGCATGCCACTGGTGTCACGTGGCGTCCAGCGAGAGTTTTGAGGACGAAGACACCGCACGACTTCTGAACGACAATTTCATCAATATCAAAGTGGACCGCGAGGAGCGTCCGGATATTGATCGTATCTACCAGATTGCCCAGCAGATGCTGACGCAGCGATCAGGCGGCTGGCCCCTCACCATGTTCCTGACGCCCGATGATCAGCGACCGTTTTTCGGCGGTACTTACTTTCCCAAGAATCCCAGCCACGGGTTACCGTCATTCCAGGATGTACTGCAACGGGTGGCACGATATTTCCGCGAGCACGAAGCCGCCTTGCGCGAGCAGAACGCAGCACTCATGCGCGCTTTCGAAGAACTCAATCCGCCCGCAGCAACGGCAGCTACGACACTGTCAGCCGCGCCGCTGGAGCTTGCGCGACGGCGGCTCGCCGAATCCTTCGATGACGCCTACGGGGGCTTCGGCGGCGCTCCGAAGTTCCCCCACCCCGGATCCATCGAGCGGCTGCTGCGCGACTGGCGGGGAACGGCTGGCGATCCGGAGCCTGATCTGCAGGCACTCTACATGGCGACCCTCAGCCTGCGTCGCATGGGTGAGGGCGGCATCTACGATCAGCTGGGCGGAGGCTTCTCGCGCTACAGCGTCGATGCGAAGTGGATGATCCCGCACTTCGAAAAAATGCTGTACGACAATGGCTCGCTGCTCGCGGTCTATGCCCAGGCAGCGCTCGCTACAGGCGATGCGTTCTATCGACACATCGCAATTGACATGGCCGAGTGGGCCATGCGCGAGATGCAATCCCCTGAGGGTGGCTTTTATTCAAGTTTCGATGCCGACTCCGAGGGCCACGAGGGCAAATTCTATGTCTGGGAACTGGCCGAGGTGCGCGGCGCACTGACCGCAGAGGAATACGCAGTTTTCGCACCACGCTTTGGCCTCGATCGTCCGCCCAACTTCGAGGGTAGTCATTGGCACCTACATATCTATCAGTCAATCGATGAGATAGCGGCTAATACCAAGCGCACGAGCGCCGAAGTCGCAGCGCTCATCGACAGTGCGCGCGCGAAGCTCCTTGCGATCCGCCAGCAGCGCGTATGGCCTGCCCGAGACGACAAGATCCTGGTCTCCTGGAACGCCCTCATGATCCGCGGCCTCGCCATCGCGGCGCGCGCATTCGGACGCGAGGATTTCACCGCCGCTGCGACGCGCGCGCTCAACTTCATCCGCAGCACGATGTGGCGCGACGGCCGCTTGCTTGCGACCTACAAGGACGGCCGCGCACATCTGAACGCATATCTGGATGACTACGCTTATCTGGCGGATGCCATTCTCGAACTGCAGCAGCTGCGCTTTGACGCCGCAGAGCTCGCCTTCGCCAAGGACCTCCTCGAGGTGCTGCTAAAGCATTTCGAGGATCGCGAGGCCGGCGGCTTCTTCTTCACCTCCGACGATCATGAAGTGCTGATGCATCGTTCAAAGTCCTTGAGCGATGATGCCACCCCCGCCGGCAATGGCATCGCCGCCTATGCACTCGTACGCATGGGGTATCTCCTCGGCGAGACCCGCTATCTCGACGCCGCCGATCGCACCTTGCGGACCGCATGGGCTGCGCTTGAGAAATATCCGCAGGCACATACGAGTCTTCTTCTCGCGCTCGAGGAGATCCTGCACCCCACCGAAGTCGTGATCCTAAGAGGCGCCAAAGATGCCATCGAAGGGTGGCGGCGCGAGCTTGCCAAAGTCTACGCGCCGCGTCGCCTCGTGCTGGCGATCCCTGCCGATGCCGCCGATCTACCGCCGGCGCTCAAGGACAAAGTTCCGCAGGGCGAGGCGATCGCCTACCTCTGCCGCGGCACCACGTGCTCCGCTCCCATCAATTCACTCAGCGCGCTCGCGCAGCACCTGGGCGACGGCGCGGGCGACGTAGGCGAGGTTTCCGGCGCGTAGGCCGGCAATATTGATGCGGCTGTCGTCCATCATGTAGACGTGGTGTTTGACGCGCATCGTTTGCACCTGCGCCGGATCGATCCCCAGCAACGAAAACATCCCGTGCTGGCGCGCGATGCAACTGAAGTCGCGCTCGGGACAGGCCGCGCTCAAATGCTTCACTAAGTCCTCGCGCAGGCCCGCCATGCGCGCGCGCATCGAGCCGACTTCATCGAGCCATGCCGTACGCAGCGCATCGCTGGTCATGATCTCCTGCACGATAGCGGCGCCGTGATCGGGCGGCATTGAATAGATGGTGCGGGCGATGCGGGCCAGCTGACTCAACGCCGTATCGGCGGCGGCTGCGGCTGCAGCGACTACATGCAGCGCACCGGTGCGCTCGCGATAAAGTCCGAAATTCTTTGAGCACGACACCGCGACCAGTACTTCCGGCAGCTCCGCGGCAAAGAGGCGTATCCCGAATGTATCCTCGGCGATGCCGCGGCCCAATCCCTGATAGGCCATATCGATGAAGGGCAGGAGTGCGCCGCGCCTGAAGACCGGCAGGAGCTCGCGCCATTGCGCTTCGGTCAGATCCACGCCCGTGGGGTTATGACAGCTTGCCTGCAGCAGCACAACGCTGGCGGCAGGCAACTTTCCGAGAGCTTGCACCATGCCCGCGAAGTCGAGTCCGCCGCTTGCGGCGTCGTAGTAAGCGTAATGGGCAAGCCTGAGGCCCGAGCCGCCGATGAGTGGCGTGTGATTGGCCCAGGTGGGGTTGCTGACATGCACGACGGACCCTGCGGCAGAGGCCTTGATCAGCTCCGCGCCAAGGCGCAGCGCACCGCAGCCTCCCGGTGCCTGGATCGTGCGCACGCGGCCGCCGAGAAGCGCCGGATGCATCGCACCCAGCGTGAGCTCCTCAAGCGCGCGGTTGAATCGGGCATTGCCGATGGATGCGACGTACGACTTGGTCGTCTGACGTGCAAGGACGGCGGCCTCCGCGCGCTTGACGGCCGCGAGTATGGGCGTGTCGCCCCGCTCGTCGCGATAGACGCCAACGCCCAGATCCACCTTGGCAGGATCGTCATCCGCGCGGTAAGCCGCCATTGATCCCAGAATGGGGTCAGGCGGCAGGCGCTCGAGGCTTTCGAACATGTAAGGCTCGGGTGCGAGTTCAAAGGGGGCGTCAGTTTACCCGGTTCAAGGGGCTTTCCGATCCTGCGCGAGCTCACGCCCTACCTGAATTCGGTGCCGAACCGCATCAGCCTCACCGGCCACACCGCCACCACGCCGTACGCCGGCCATAACGGGCACACGAACTGGGAGCTGTCCTCGGATCGTGCGAATGCGGCGCGCCGCTCGCTGGAGGCGTCAGGTCTTGCACCCGACAAGATTGCGCGCATCGTCGGACTGTCCTCTTCCGTCCTCTTCGATAAGGACAATCCGCGCGCCGCGATCAATCGCCGCATTAGCATCATCCTGATGACGCGTCACGCCGAGGAAGAGGCGCACAAGACGGACGCGCCGGAGATGGCACGCGACGCGGCCGACATACCCAAATAGCGCGAGCTATAAGCCCGACCCGATCGTATAGCGCACCGACAACTGCGTCTGATTTTCGCCGGCGAATGTGGGTTCATCGAGAAGCGTGGCACGGTCTGCTACTTCGCTCGCCACGTGCAGCCACTCAAGAGCAAAGCGCCAGTGCGGGCCTTGATTAAACATGTAGGCCACCGTCCAGGCGTGGCCTTCCTCGGCGCCGAAGCTGTCCTCGTCAGTGCTCTCGATGCCGAATACATCGTAGCGCGCGCTCAGCGTCTGGCGGCCCCATTGGCGCGAGATCAGAGCGAAACGCGCGTGGAAGGGCCACGGGTAGAAATCATCCGGTGGTCCGTTGGAGGTGGTTCCTGAGAGCCATTGGATGATCGCCGTCCAGCCGGCGGCAGTGTCGACGCGCACACCGGCGGAGTTGAACTGCGTATGCCAGGCCTCGTTAAGGGCAATATCCTCGGCTGCAGGGTTCGCGCGGTTGTCGTAGTGCAGCGCGATCAGAGTCACCCGATCGAGGTAGCGCGCCTGGGCGCCGACGTAGAACCCGGCGTGGCCGTCGAGCTCGTGGAAAATCGTTTGCTCTGGAAACACCGCCGAGCTGTGCCCGCCGACATAGCCGTTGGGAAGCGTAGTTTGAAAATCGTTCAGGGAGAAGCCGCCCGTCGCCACCACTGTGCCGGCCGGTTCGTTCCAGCCGAAGATTGCACCGTTCACACCCAGATCAAAATCGTGGCCCAGCCGCGTGCCGAGCCATTCCAATTGGCCTTCAGCGCCGATGGTACGAACCTCCTCGCCGATCCAGGAGTTGAGTGCGGAATTGGATAGCGTGTACGGCGATGTCCAGCCGGACGCGGTGTCTTCCAACGACACCGGCGGAAAGAAGGCGCCAATGCGTACGCGCGTGCGCCAACCATTGACCGGATACGGGCGATACTCCAGGTACGCCTCGGTCAGGCCCACCGGATGGGCATCATCCTGACCGAAGTAGGATGCGTCGAGCTTTACCGCCCAAACATCGCCCAAGGGCTGAGTCAACGCGGCGCGCAGCCGACCGACCTGCACGCCTTCGTGTTCACTGTCATAGCGAAGCGCGCCAAGGCCGCCGTCAAATAATGAAGGCTGCCCGTCGGAATCCACGAGCCGCATGTCTGCGGACAGCTCCCAATCCGTACTCCAGGCGATGCCGGGCGCCACCGTACACAGCGCCGACGCTACGGCCAGTGTGCGCAGCGTGTTCAATATTGATCCCGCGAGCGGGCGGTTGCCTGCAGCGGCGCTGGCCGCAGCGCCTGCGCTAGCTGCACCGTGATGTTTTTTGACTCATCCCCCGTGACCGACACGTCCCGATCGAGGGAGGCGCCGGTGTCGCGCAGCAGCGGATGCCAGAGACTCACGTGATAGGTGCCGCGCGGCACATTCGTCGCGGACCAGATGCCACGCGCATCCGTGCGCCCGAAATACGTAGCGTCAGTCACAACAATGTAGCCGACCATTCGGTCGTGGATGTTGCAGCCGAGAGTGACGACGCCGGCCTGATCAAAATGGACCGGTGGGTAAGGCTTGCCATGATAGAGCGGCAGCTGAAAGCGCTTGGTGGGCGAAAACGAATAAATTTGATGGCTCACCGAATCGCTGTTCGGGAATTCGACAGTCGATCCCACCGGCACGACGATGATGTCCGGCACGAACGCCAAATTGATCTGATCAACGATGGCGCTGACGGGCGCAACCGGCGCATGCGTCGCCGCAGCGCTCACGGTGACGACAGCGCCGGCGAAGGGTTCGTGATTTGCAAGCATTGCCTGCACGCTGATGGTTCCCGCCACCGCCGGCACGGCGCTGCACAGCAACAGGAGGCGGAAGATCCCGGCACTTATTCGCGGCATGATCAAAATGCAGACGTGCGCAATATCTCAGTCCAGCGGTGCCACGCTCGCACGCCGTGGGCGGCGGCGCATAGTATCGACCGGGTCATTTGAGCCTAGATTATGGGAAGCTTCCGCAACCGACTTCTCGTGGTAATCATCGGGTTGGTCTGTGTCACTCAAAGTGTGACGCTGATCGCAGTGCTTGCACGCACCGAGCACTCCGTTGAAGATCGCGCCGCGAAGCAGCTCGTCGCCGGCAGCGCCTTCGTCGAGCAGCTCGTGCGCTTCCGCGCGGCACAGCTGGCAAGCGGAGTCGCAGTCTTAGCAGCAGACTTCGGATTTCGCGAGGCAGTCGCCTCCGGCGACGCCCCGACCATGCTCTCCGCAGCCCAAAATGATGCTCAGAGAATCGGCGCCGACCTCATGGTGCTGATTGACAATCACGGCCACGTACTCGCCTCCACCGCACCAGTCCCTGAGACGGCGGTGCAGCGCCTGCTGAGCGCCGCCGACATGGCTAGCGACAGCCCGCATGTCATGGTGCTGGGCGGACGCGCCTATCAGTTCTTCCTGGCGCCGGTGCGCGCCCCGGACGCCATCGGCTGGGTGGCGATGGGTTTTGTCATCGATGACGCTCTGGCGCGCCGCATGAGCGAGCTCGCTGGAACCGCCATCAGCTTCGTGAGTCGGGATCAGGCGGGCGTGACGCACGTGGCGACCACCCTGGACGGCGCATCGCGGGCTGCACTCATAGCGCAGCATGGCGGCGCCGTGCGTCGCCAGGCGGCGGCCTGGCGCCTGCGCCTGGGCGGAGAAGAATATCTGACCGTCACGCGCAGCCTCGCCGTGAACCCCGATCCGGTCGAAGTCTGGGTGCACCAACCCATGCAGGAGGTGCTTGCACCCTATCGCGACTTGCGCAACGCCATGCTCTTGATTGGCACTGTCGCCCTGCTGCTGGCCGCCGGCATCGGCATGTTGGCCGGCCGCAGCGCGTCGCGCCCGATCGCTGAGCTTGTGAGCGCGGCGCGGCGCATCGAGGAAGGTCGTTACGGCCGCCCGGTCGTGCCGCGCGGCGCCGAGGAGTTCCGCCGCCTCGCCGCGACGTTCAACACCATGCAGGCAGGCATCGCGGAGCGCGAGACGCGTATTACGCAACTGGCCTATCACGACGCGCTGACAGGGCTTCCCAATCGACCGTTTGCAGAAAACCACATCGATCAGCGCATGCGCCACGACGCGACGACGCCCTTTGCGCTGATCCTGATCGATCTGCGCAACCTCCCGGAGATTAACGCCTCGCTGGGGCATCACGTCGGCGACGACGCTTTGAGCGAAGCGGCGCGGCGTCTGCGGCAGAACGTCGCACCGAACGATCTTGTGGCGCGCCTGTCCGCCCAGCAATTCCTGATCGTGGTCGCACCGTGTTCGCTGCAGCGCGCGCCGCTCGTGGCCGAACAGCTGACCGGCATCATCGCTGCAGATTTCGTGGTCGCCGACGTCGGCCTCGAACTGCATCCGACCGCCGGCATCTCCGCTTATCAGGAACACGGACAGAACGCGCGGGAGCTCTTGCGTTGTGCCCAGATGGCGCTGCACGACGCACAGGACGCGAGAACGCCGGTGGCGATCTACCGCGCCGGCCGCGACGAGCAGCACCGGCGCCGACTGGCCCTGGTGGCCGAGTTGCGGCGCGCGCTCGAGCAGAACGCGGGACTGAAGCTCGTCTATCAGCCGAAAGTTGAAATGGGTACGCGTACCGTGAAGAGCCTCGAGGCGCTCGCCCGCTGGACGCATCCGCAGCTTGGAGAAGTCTCGCCCTCTGAATTCGTGCCGCTGGCAGAGCAGACCGGCAATACGCGCCGGCTCACAAGCTGGGTGGTCGGGGAGGCCATCCGGCAGATGGCGGAGTGGCGTGCGCTCGGCCTCGATATCGATGTCGCTGTCAATCTATCAGCCTCCGACATCCTCGATCCGCAGCTCGGCACCGAAGTGCTGCGCAGCCTCGAGAAACACGGCATTTCACCGACCAAGCTCCTGCTCGAGATCACCGAGAGCGCGGTGATGCGCGATCCGGTGCTCGCCGCGCGCCACATGCAATTACTGCGCGTGGCGGGCGTGCGCTTCGCCATGGACGACTTCGGCACCGGCTATTCATCTCTTTCGCAGCTGAGCCGCCTGCCGGTCGATGAGCTCAAGATCGATCGGTCGCTGATCGCGTTCGCGCACGCGCGCCCGGACGACGCGATGATCGTCACGTCGACGATCGAACTTGCGCATAGCATGGGGCTGCGCGTGGTCGCGGAGGGCGTCGAGAATGTCGAGGTATGGAATCTGCTGCGCCGCCTCGGCTGTGATCTCGCGCAAGGATATCTCATCAGCAAACCTCTGCCGGCGCAGGAAGTCATGGCCTTCGTGAGTCGGGCAAATCACCTGCTGCAGGACTCGGATTCGACGCTGCTGCAGGCGCAGGCTCTCGAACAGCTCGCCAACATTGCCCGCTGATGGCGCTCGAATTCGGCGCACCCTGGAGCCGCTCGCTGAAGGCGGGGTCGGTCTTTGCCGTTGTCATGCTCGCGAGCGTTGCGGGCGCCGGAATCTTCGTCATGCCCGCGCGCATGCTGCTCGCACGCTGCATGATGGTCGGCGTACCCGTCAGCGTATTGGCGATCGCGTTCTTGAGCATCGTGTCGGGCTACACGTTGACTGCCACGCAACTCGAAATAGAGCGGCCTCTGTGGAGCACTGTATTCCCGCTTGCACAGTTGCTGTCGGTCGCGGGCGATGCGGAGGTCTTCAAAGGCTCACTGCGTCTCTTCGGCAACGGCGGCATATTCTCGTTCACGGGCCTTTTCTGGAAGAGAGGGCTCGGGCTCTATCGCGCGTTTGCGACCGACCCGGGTCGCGCCGTGATCCTGAAGTTCCGCAAGCGCACCGTCGTCATCACGCCGGCTGACCCGCTGCGCTTTATCGTGCGCGTGCGCACGCATCTGGCGACAACGGCCCCGTCCACCGTCTACGACGACTGAAGAGCACCCCGCGAGCGGCCGGCAGGAGTCGATCTCCATCAAAAAAGCGCCGGGGCTCAGTTAGCGTCGCCCTCCTCGCCGCGGTAGAGACCGATAAAGAAGCATCCGCGCGCTAGTGCGTGTCGTCAATTTAGACCGCATTCGCCGAACGCTCAGTTCTCAACTACCGGCAACGCGACGTACGACGCCGCGGCGGAAGAGTAGTAGATTCGCTGGGTCGCCTTGCGATAATCGCCTGGTGCAGCTACGAGTATGTTGGCCACGAAGGTCTGCGGATTGCGGTCATACAGCGGAAACCAGCTCGATTGCACCTGCACCATGATGCGGTGGCCCGGCAGGAACACGTGATTATTCGCCGGCAAGCTGAAGTTATAGGCGAGCGGCCGATTCGCCTCGATGGCTTTCGGGTTGACAAAGCTTTCACGGTAACGACCGCGGATGATGTCCATGCCCACAGCGAGCTGGTAACCGCCCATTTCAGGTTGGGACGCGACTTGGTCTGGATAGACGTCGATCAGTTTCACGACCCAATCGCTGTCGGTACCGCTGGTCGAGGCGACTAGATGCACGCCGGGACTGCCGCTGATTTTCACCGGGGCGGTGAGTACCTCCGACGTGAAGGTGAGCACGTCGGTGCGGCCGGAGGCCTCGCGCTGGTCATCCACCAGCCATTGCGACCAGGTCTGCCCGGGGTCGTATCCCATGGGCTGGATCGGTCGAGCGCGGAAGGGTACCGGGTGCGTCGGATCAGAAACGTATTCCGAATAACCCGCGCGGGCGGCGGGCGGGGTGAAAGCGAGCTTTTGACCCGCTTGCAGGTACAGCGGGCGACTCGTGGCGGGACATCCGCTCTCGCACGCCAGCGGCCAGCGATCAAGTCGGCGCCACTGATTGGTGCCAGTCTCGAAGGCCGTCACCCGAGCAAGGTCAGCCTTGGGTGCACCGTCCTTGAGATACTGCGCCAGGAACGGCCGCAATAGCTGCTCGCGAAAATATTTGGCGGTATCACTGCCGAAGCGGATCGGCCCGAGGGCACTGCCTTCCTCGATTTCCTGACCGTGATGCCAGGGCCCCATGACCAGTTTCACCATGTCCCCCCCAGTGTCCTTCGGCTTGATGGCTGCGTAGACCGCAAGCGCGCCGTAGCTGTCCTCCTGATCCCACAGGCTGTGCACCAGCATGACCGGCACCTGCAGCGGCTGCGCGGCGAGCACCTTGTCGACCGCCTGCTCGCTCCAGAAAGCGTCGTACGCAGGATGCGCGAGCACTTTGTTCCAGAATCCCAGCTGCTGCATGCCGTGGCGGCGGGCGAGTTCGCCGGCGGAACCGGCTTGCATGAACAGGTCATATTCGTCGTGATAGCTTGACCACCATTTGATGGTGTTATCGCGCGTGGCGACCTGCTCGTAAATGTAGGATAGGTTTTGCTGGCGAAACGCTCCGTTGTGAAACCAGTCATCGCCCATCCAGCCATCCACCATNNGCACGTTTTTCACCAGCCAGTCAATGGTGTCATAGGTGTCAGTGGCGTTATCGACCGGCGTCGGATTCTGCGGGCCGTGGACGGGGCGGTTCATGACGTAATCGCCTTCTGAGCCATACTTGCCACGCACGTCCTGCACGACGCGGATGTAGCCATCCTCGACGATCACGTCGGTCGCGTTGTCGTAGCCTTCCAGCATGGAGCTCAGATGACCGCTAGGGCTGTGGCTGGTGAGCTCCTTCGCATTGTAGGGTGTGCGCGTGAGCAGCATGCCCGCGTGTTTGGCGCCGTTGGGGATGAGGATTATTGTGTGCAGCTTGACTCCGTCGCGCATCGCGATCATNNCGTAGTCGTAGCTCTGCGTTGCCGGCGCGAACGTCGCCGGCGTCTCGCTGGGATAGTTGGGGTATGCCGCCTTCTGCGGGCCCGCCGCGAGCCCCGCACAGCTCATTGTAAGCACCGGGACGACGATCGCTGACCTCAGGCCGCGCCATGCGAAGGCATACCGTCTCGAATTCATAGTGTTTCCCCCTTGGATGAAGTACCTAATGTAACGGCAGTCGGCTGTACAGCGGCATCCCATTGCTCCTGCGGGAGCGTCGCCAAATCGTTATCCGCGGCCGCAGTGAATGGGTAGCCCCGTTCGGTGATCGTGCTGATGGTGCCCGTGCCCAGAATCTTCCTTATCGTACTGATCTGTACCTGCAAGTTGTTTTCCTCGAGCAGGAGGCCCGGCCGCACTGCCCGAAGCCACTCCTCTTTGCCGACTGCGCGCTCGCCGTGCGTGAGCAGATTCAACACGTCACAGGCTCGGGCACACCGATGACGATCGGCTGGCCATTACGTAGCAGCTGGCATTCTGCGGGGCGTATTTCGGCGCTACCGAAGCGAACTGGGTGCGTCATGGATCGGGACTTAGTCCGATGCTGTTTTTCGCAGGTGCGGTGAACTGCCGCGTTGCGCGTCCCGCATACAGCCCGGAGAGCGCCGGTTAAAGATTGCCACGACGCAGAAAGCGGGTATTTCAGAACGTTTAAGGTCTAATTCAGGCCGATTGAGGACTGAAACATGTGGTCGAACAGACCGTACGCCCATGGATTATCCGCTCTCTCAATTCGCTGACATCGCGCTACGGTCGCTAGTCTACGTCGACCGATACTCATCCGAGGACTCTGGCAGGAGACCGTACCGGCGCGGCTAGTATAGCGAAACACGACGCATGCCCCGAAAATGGCGTCTTGCATCGCGATCTGCGAAGAGGTTGACGGGCGCCTTTACGCTCCTCACAAATGTTTCAGCTTCTGCCCCGGCGCAGGCCCACATACGTCTAACGACCCGGTTGCTTCGGCCGAGGACGCCTTGGGTTTGACTCTGGGACTGCGGGTGGACGTCATGTTCGCGCCAATCGCAACGCGATTCCAGACGTATGGTGTCCGAGTCGATGGTCCGGCGAAGGATTATATGGACCGCCGTCTTCGACCTCCCCTGCTTGCCGAGTGGCTTCGCCTCGGCGAGGAGGAAACAGATTTCATATTGTCATTGGAAGTTGGAGTAGCGTCTATTTCGAATGCGAGCATCTAACTACGTAGAGATTCAGAAACGTCTCGGCAACTGGTTAGCCCACCTTTGTCGACAAATTCATCTCTACTTCGCGAGGTCATGAGCAACGCGGCGAACAAAACCCAACCACCGAACAATCGCGGGTAGCTCAGCAGGAACGCCCACGCAGGGTGCGGTACTTTGTAGTGGATTGGCCATCCGATTAGAAAAGTCGCCACAACGGCCGCGCCGAGCGCAAATTTTGAGCGATGCAGCCATGCGTCGCGCCACAGAATCGCGAGCGGTAACAACAGGACCGTGTAGTGATACTGCTCGGCAGCCGGACTCAATAGTTCTATCAGGGCCACAGCCGCGCCAAAACTCGCGTAAGTCGGACACTTTCGCACCACGAGCGCAATACATGCGATGACGGTCGTCGCCAACGTCAGTAGGGTTGCGAGCCACGGGGCATCGATGATGGGGCTGGGATTTAATTGCGCGTCATAGCGGAACCAGTGCTGCCAGAAGCCGGTGGTATCCTGGTACGCTGTAAGCGTCGCGGCGGACGATCCCAGCACTTTGGGGATGCCGCTTAGGAATTCTGCTCGCCATGCGTCAACGCCTACCCATGGCAACGTGACGATTGCGACGCCCAGAGCTGCGATGACTGCCCATCCCACTGCGGCCCACCGGCGTTGCGCAATCATCAGCAGTCCAATGGGCCAACCCGAAACCTTTAGCACCATGGCCAAACCCAGTGCAGTTCCGGCCAGGACATCGCGACGTCCGGTGTAGGCTCGCCACCCGACGACATGCAGCAACAATAGTAGCGCATACAATTGGCCCAGAAAAAACTGATCGCGAGCAGGCGCTGCTAATGTAAATAGTGCCGTCAGTAGGGTGATCGTCAATAGTTGTGGTGGCCTTGAGAACTGAGTGGCGATCAGAGCGATCGCCAACCCCAGAAATAACACATTCATCCATATCCACAGATGGCGGGCGTTTGTCGGTTGCAGATATGCCAAGGGCAGACACGCAACGGCCAAGGGCGGCGGGTCGGGCGAGTAAACGTCGCGCGCCTGGCCGCCACTGACCTGTGCGGACCGTCCCAAGAATAAGTCCTCATCGTATAGATGATCGCCAGGCTCTCGGTTCTTGACCATCTGGCCGCCAACGTAGCACGCGAGAAATCCGCTGCTGAGCGTGCGGGTAGCCGGGATAACAGTACGCACAAGAAACAGTGCGACTACTGCGGCGAGCAGCGCCCATATCAGTGGCGTCCATGACATCAAGCCGCGCTGTGCCGAGGCGTTAATGAAGGTAAATCGACTCACGATGCCGTCCTATGCGCTGGGCTCGCGGCGCGTTGGCGGTGCAGTTTTGCGACAGCACGGCAACTGTACAGACTCTATTTGCGCGCCGGTCGCAAATTGGTTGAAGGGCTGCACGGATTCCACACGCGGATCGGGTTTGAGGCGGGCAATCATCTGCATCTGCCTTACGACGTCGGGCATGCGGACCACGCTGCAGTGGGCGCGCAATGCTGCAACGGGCCACGCAGAGACCTGGCGCAACTTGTACATTCGTGTGAGCTCACGCACCGCCAAGCGAGCGGCGCTCGAAATGCCGTACAGGCCTGCGCTGTCATACCCGCGCAGCGTGGCTCCAACACGGATGGCGAGCGGCCGCGGATGGTTGCACACGGTCACGACTACAATTTGACGGCTCAGGCTGCACGTCGGCCGATAGCGAAAGGCAGCGCAGGCATCGCGCTCGTCGATGCGCACACCGCGTGGGCGGTACAAAGCATGATCGACGGGATGCGCTTCACGGCGGTTCGGCTCGAGCGACAAAGTAGATCGGGCTACAACCTGATCTGCTGCAAACGCGCCTTAACCCGTGAGCACAATGGCAGGTGCCATCACTTCACGCTGTAACCACGTCCCTCAAGGCACGCCACCTGCGCCCGCAGATTTGCCTCACTATTCGCCGGCGCTACGGTCGCACTCGGAGGAGCCGCGCCTGGGGCAGCACCGGTAGTCATCGCGCTGGAGCCCATCTGCGACGCGGCCCAATCGCGGCATTCCTGCCGGTCGCGTGCCTGTTGCTCGGTGCCCTGACCATTCTTAGGATAGGCGAACAAGTCCGTGCCGCCCCGCTGCACGGCGGTCTGATTCATAACCTGTAGCGGAGGGACTACGGCCTGGTATCCGCCCATACTATTGTTCCAAACGTAGTAGTTGTCATCCGCGTAGTAGTAAGGCACGCCGTTCCACCACAAGGTCGAGTAATAAAACGGCAGTGTGCCGAGGAACAGGCTGTACCCCGGCCAGAAGCAGCAGCCAAAGCCGCCCCGAAATCCGAACCCTCCGCGAAACCCACCATGGAAGCCGCGTACGGCGCCGCCGTGAAACCCAACGCCGCCGACGTGGCCGACCGCACCAAAGTGTCCGCCGTGATCCGCATGAGCAGGAACGCAGATGATTAGCCCTGCAATCAGAGCGGCTCCCAGCGCTCGCAGGCCGTAGAGTGTGGCTTGGATGTTCATGAGTGCCTCGCGCCATGTTGGGGGGTTGCTGGCCGATGAATCTCGGTCCGAACAAGTGCCGTACAGCCGTGAGTTCCATCGAAGGCCCCAAAGGTTCTAAAGTGCCGGCCGTTCGGCGACTGTGTCGTCAGCTCGTTCCTCGCCATCGCGACCCCGACGCGCGCGCAGTTCCTAATACGTCTGATTAGGTTCAACCGGCCACGGAATTCTTCTGCCATCCTTCAGCGCGCCGCCGCCTTCAAACAGTCCCGTGCGCGTTTCCCGGAGCGGCACAACAATCTTTTTGTGGCAAGCCCTTGGGAACGGTAACGAGCAGCCGCTCAGGCGCAGGCCGAGCTGCCTTGCCGACCCTGCAGGCGACGATATCACTTCATCGGTCTGATTGCGGACCCAGCTTGCGACTATATGCAGCACGACCCGGCAAACAGTTTGGGCGGCGGGTTGCTCTTGTTCGCTCAAATCACGTCAGCCGAGCTCGCCGGTACTCGGCATCTATACTCGCGAGGGATCGCAGTATGTGCAAGACCGTACAGAACAGATTGATTATGAGCGCCACAGTTGGCAACTAGACCTGCCTGGCGGTCGGCGCTGGGCCGGCGCACCATTGCGGCCTGGGAGGTGGGGCTATTGCTTCTGATCCGTAGCTAAACACTATATGTACGAAATCAAAACAGAAATAGACATTGAGTCGACCTCAGAACAGGTGTGGTCGATTCTCACCGACTTCCCTGCGCAGTCCAGCTGGAATCCGTTCATCCGTTCAATCGAAGGTCCGCTCCAGAGGGGTGCGCGACTGACCGTGTCAATTCAGCCAGCGGGTGCAAAGCCGATGACATTTCGACCCACTGTACTCGTTGCAACCCCAAACGTTGAACTGCGATGGCTTGGGCACTTTCTATTCCGTGGAGTCTTCGATGGAGAGCACTACTTCCAGATTGCGCGGAGTACGCCCGGTAGGGTCCGCTTCGTACAGGGCGAGAAGTTTAGCGGCCTGCTGGTTAGCCTCGCGAAGGCAACTCTTGAAAGTGGAACCCGGGCCGGGTTCATTGCGATGAACCAGGCACTCAAGACTCGCGCCGAGCACGCTCTGAGTCAGTAAGCCGCGCAACACGCGAAGCGTGTCCGGCAAAAACCAACCAGAAGCCGTGACGACCGGTATGGCAACAAACTATCGCGCAGTGATGATCATGAGGCCGGGCGGCCCGGAAGCTCTGCAGTGCGCTTCTTCCTGACCGCTCAACCTCTCTCCTCCCAAATGACTTTGAACTGCGCAGCAAGGTAGTTGATAAAGACCCGCACGGCCGACGTTAGACCCCGCTTTGTCATGAATACCAAGTGGATCGTGACGCTCTCAGAATGCCATTCGGGCAGAATGCGCACGAGACGCCGCTCACTGAGTGCGCGTTCAACGACTTGAGCTGGCAGAAGAGCGACGCCGGTTCCGGAACAAGCAGCTTCCAGTAAAATGGTGAAATCGCTCGTCCAAAGCACTGGATCGAAAGTGACAATTTGAGTTTCCCCATCAGGACCGGTCACTTTCCAGCTTGGGCGAGCTGTCTCCTCTTGGAAGCTCAAGAACGGCAAATCAGCGAATTGGGCCGGGTCGGGTGGGGTCATATTGCTGGCCAAAAATTCAGGGCTGGCGACGAAGATTAGGCGGCTAGTGCCCAACTTGCGCATCGTGAGCGCTTCATCCTGCAATCGCGTGCGCGCACGAATTGCAACGTCGACCTTGTCCTCGATGAGGTCAATCAGCCGGTTGGTGGCGAGAATTTGGACACGGACAAGGGGATGGCGAGCCATAAAGCCGGGCACGATGAAGGCAAGTCCATATTGCGCAATGCCGGTCGGACAACTCACCCGAATGATGCCGGCTGGTTTGGACCGATGCTCACTGACATCCCGATCAGCCAGATCAAGATCGGCGAGGATCGCGCGGCACCGGGAGTAGTACTCCCGTCCCACCTCGCTCACACGCAGTTTACGCGTCGAGCGCTCCAGGAGCCGTACACCCAGGCGCGCCTCCAGCCGTGCGACATGACGGCTGACACTGGATTTCGGCAGATTCAAGACGCGCGCAGCAGCGGAAAATCCAGCCTGTTCAACGACGGCCGTAAAAAACAGCAGATCATTCAGATCATGCACCGTCCTGTCCCGTCCAGTTGGCGTCGCTCCGCCGTAACTGTAGCGCAAATCTGCACGCGGGTCGGCTCATTGTTCCTGCAGGGGAACGCCGTGTTGTCGCCCCGCTGGCTTCTGGTGCCTGCATTGCTCTCATAACATTCGGCCAATGCCGGTGTCCGCTATTCGGAGGCGCGGCAGAAGAGCTTTCGATGCAGTCCGAGTGGAACACTACCCGACTGCCTGCCACTTGCACGCAGATTCGAACGGAGGAAATCAATTATGAGCGACAACACCCGCTATTTGCCCTTTGTTGGCCGAGCGATCATCGGCGCAGTCTTCCTCATGAGCGGGCTGGGCAAGCTCGCCGCCTATAGCGCGACCACGGCGATGATCGCCGCAGTCGGACTTCCTGTTCCGCCAGCAGCATGGCTCGTCGCCGTCGCAGTTGAGGCGGGAGGCGGCCTCCTACTGCTTCTCGGTTATCGAGCCCGTCTGGTAGCGCTGATCCTTGCTGCCTTTGTTGTCGCGACTGCAGTGTTCTTCCATCGCGACTTCGCCGACCAAAACCAGATGATCCACTTCCTTAAAAACTTCATCATTGTCGGTGGCCTCCTGCAAATCGTGCATTTCGGTGCCGGCGCGGTGAGCTTCGACAATCGTAAGAATGCCCGGACAGGATCGAACATCGATCGGCATCTGAGCTTGGGCGCAAACACCTAGGCTGGCTCAAAGCTGTGCACCATTTTGCTTAGGCAGCCAATGGCAATCCGGCGCTTAAAGCGCTCGCAAACCGGATCCTGGGGCCGGTGGAAGGTGTCTACCAGCGACCCGATGAGGTTTGCAAGATGGCCCCGCCGGAGTTCTCCTCGGCGCGCAGGGCGGCGCCCCCAGTACGCTCAAGGCACCGGCACCGATGAACTATCTGGCGGTGCGCCTGCATGCCGGCGCATCTTGGCGCTCCCAACCGCCCGCCGATCGCACGGTCGCACGGGTGGCTCTAGGAAATGGCTGCATCGCCACTCCAAAGCGCATCGAGGGCAGGCGAGCTTGTGGTCTTCGATTCGGCGAACGCCGCAATCGACCTCTTCGCTGAATCAGAGACCGAATTTGTCCTCGGCAAAGCTGTCGCCTCTGCTTATGACCTCGTGGCCGGCCACCATTCTGTGCACACAATCCAAGGGTCACTCGAGGCGGGCGAACGTCGAATACAGGAGATCGAGGCGCGCTTGCAAGCCGCAGGACGCTTCAAGGCTAGCGCGCCTTGGGAGACGCAATGACTTGTGAGCAGAAACTCCAGAAGACGCCCTCCGACCGTGTCCGCGAGTGTTAATTGCATTGACAACTGTTGCCACGGCAACTATACTATGAGCGTGAAAAACCTCGACTCGAAAAACGTCTACGACCTGAAGTCCAATCGGTCGCATGAGGAATTCGTCCCTCTTGTGATGCGGGTTCGAATGGCGATTATCCAGGCCTTGGACCAAGAGTTCCTGCGCGA
>PLIX01000099.1 GCA_003140135.1 Gammaproteobacteria bacterium | reverse complement strand
TACAAGGGCAAGGGCGTGCGCTATGCGGACGAGCAGATCACGCTGAAGGAAGGCAAGAAGAAATGATGAAGAAGGAAAAGCGGCTGCGCCGCGCCGTCAAGACCCGAGCGCACATCCGCACCCGTGGTGCTGCGCGCCTGACCGTACACCGCACGCCCAAGCACATCTATGCGCAGTTGACCGACGCGGCCGGCGCCAAAGTCATCGCGAGCGCATCCACGGTGCAGGCGGCGGTGCGCGCCGGCTTAAAGAACACGGGCAATGTCGAGGCGGCGCGCGCGGTCGGGCGTGCGATCGGCGAACGGGCCAAGGCAGCGGGCGTGACCACCGTGGCCTTTGACCGCTCGGGATTTCAATACCACGGCCGCGTCAAGGCGCTGGCGGAAGCCGCGCGCGAGGCCGGGCTTACGTTTTGACGCGCACGCTGCGCTTAAGGCAAACACATGGCGAGAATGGAAAAAGGGCAGTCGGCGGATGAGTTCGTCGAGAAGCTGGTGGCCGTCAACCGCACCGCGAAAGTGGTGAAGGGCGGACGCCAGTTCGGCTTCACCGCGCTCACCGTGGTGGGCGACGGCGCCGGCCGCGTCGGCTACGGCTTCGGCAAGGCGCGCGAAGTGCCGGTCGCGATCTCCAAAGCCATGGCGCAGGCGCGCAAGAACATGGTGAACGTGAGTCTGCGCAACGACACACTGCACTACGCTGTGAAGATGGAGCAGGGCGCCACGCGTGTGTACATGCAGCCGGCATCGGACGGTACCGGTGTGATCGCCGGCGGCGGCATGCGCGCGGTGCTCGAATGCGTGGGCGTGCGCAATGTGCTGGCGAAGAGCTATGGCTCGAGAAACCCGATCAATGTCGTGCGCGCAACCATTGCCGCGCTCATTAAGGTGCGCTCGCCGGAAGAGATCGCGGCGAAGCGCGGCAAGAGCCTCGAGGACATCACGGGGTGAAGGCCATGGGCGCTAAAGTCGGTCGGTTGAAGATCACGCTCCTGAAGAGCAAGCACGGGCAGCTGGCGAACATCGCGGCATCCGTGACGGGACTCGGGCTGCGCAGGCGCCATCAGAGCGTGACGGTGAGCGACTCGCCGGAAAACCGCGGCATGGCGAAGGCGGCCGAGCACATGCTGAAAGTGGAGAAGGCGTGAGTATGAGACTCAATACGATAAAGCCCGGCGCAGGCGCCAAGCGCTCGCGCCTGCGAGTCGGCCGCGGCGCCTCCGCAGGCCAGGGCAAGACCTGCGGCCGCGGCGTCAAGGGGCAGCGCGCCAGGAAGGGCGGCTACCACAAGGTCGGATTCGAGGGCGGCCAGACGACCATCGACCGCCGCCTGCCCAAGTTCGGCTTTCGCTCCAAGATCAAGGCGACCCGCGCCGAGGTGCGCTTGAACGAGCTTGAAAAGGTCGCCTCCGGCGTCGTCGACCTGGATGCATTGAAGGCGGCGGGCCTCGTCCCCATGTTCACCGAGCGTGTGAAAGTCATCCTGTCGGGCAAGATCAAAAAAGCCGTCACCCTCAAGGGCGTCGCTGCGACCAAGGGCGCTCGCGCGGCGATCGAAGCCGTGGGCGGACGCATCGAAGGCTAAAGCGTGGCAACCTCCACAATCAACAATCCGGCCGCATCCCTGGGGGATGTCGCGCGCTATGGAGAGATCCGTAGCCGCCTGCTGTTCCTGGTCGGGGCGCTCGTGGTGTTTCGCTTGGGCACCTACATTCCGGTGCCCGGCATCAATCCGAGCGAGGTGGCGCGCTTCTTCAACGATCAGTCGAACGGCATCCTAGGGATCGTGAACATGTTCTCGGGCGGCGGCTTGTCGCGCCTGTCGATCTTCGCCATGGGAGTCATGCCCTACATCTCCGCCTCCATCATCATCCAGATGATGTCGATGGTCGTGCCCACGCTCATGGAGTTGCGGAAGGAAGGCGAAGCGGGCCGCAGAAAGCTCACGGAGCTCACGCGCTACATCACCGTCGGGCTCGCGGCGTTCCAGTCATTAGCCGCCGCGGTTGCGCTGCAGAACGGTCACCTCACACTGTACACGGGCTTTCCGTGGCTCTTCACGGCCACGATCACCATGACCACCGGCACGCTCTTTCTCATGTGGTTGGGCGAGCAGATCACCGAGCGCGGCGTCGGCAACGGCATCTCGATGATCATTGTGTCCGGCATCATCGCGGGCTTCCCGGGCGCGGTCGGGCGCACCGCCGAGGCCGTCAACACGGGTGAAATGCAGGGCCCGTTCGCGCTGCTCCTCATCCTCATCGTGCTCGGCGTCACCGCCTTCGTCGTGTTCGTCGAGCGTGCGCAGCGGCGCATCGCCGTCAACTACGCGAAGCGCCAGGTGGGGCGGCGCATGTATGCGGGCCAGTCGAGCCATCTGCCCTTCAAACTCAACATGTCGGGCGTCATTCCGCCGATCTTCGCCTCGAGCCTGCTGCTCTTTCCGGCGACGATCGCCAACTTCGTCGGCAGCGGCAACGACAGCGTCTTAGGCGGGTTCATGCAGAACGTCGCGCAGGCCCTGAGCTACGGGCAGCCGCTGCACCTGTTGATCTATGCGCTGCTCATCGTGTTCTTCTGCTTCTTCTACACGGCGCTCGTCTTCAACGCGCGCGACACGGCGGAGAATCTGAAGAAATCCGGCGCCTTCATCCCCGGCATCCGCCCCGGCGCGCAGACCGGCGAATACATCGACCGCGTACTGACGCGTCTCACCTTGTGGGGGGCGCTCTACGTGATGGCGGTGTGCGTGCTGCCGGAGATCCTGATCTCATCCCAGGGCGTGCCGTTCCAGTTTGGCGGCACCTCGCTCCTCATCGTCGTGGTGGTGGTGATGGACTTCATGTCGCAACTGCAGGCGCACATGATGTCGC
>PLIX01000236.1 GCA_003140135.1 Gammaproteobacteria bacterium | reverse complement strand
CAGCTTGAGGTCAGTCGGCGAGAGTACGAAGGGATGCACTCACGCGAGGTTCGCGCAGATCGTGCCCGGTAGCCTCGACAGTATTCATGCGCGCTTCCAGAGCGCTGTGTCGCCGCCGAAGCTTTTCGGTCTGTTCCGCACCCAATCGTTCGGTGCAACCGGCCACGATGCGTCGGGCGCGTACAACGAGCGCTTCGACGATACGCGCGTCGCCACACGTCGAGGCGATGTCGTCCAAGGCACGCAAGAGCCGCAGGCTGACCACGATATCTGACGCCGCGTAATGCCGGATTTGCTCAAATGCCGTATCGAGAAGGCTCTCCGCCGAGATCCAAGGAACGATAACCCGCACGACGTGCGGCGGGTCGCAAAGTAACGAGACTGGAACATTGCGACTCACGAATCGGATCAGGATGCGCCCGAGTTGGTCGATGCAAGTGATCGCCGTGCTGGGATCATTGACCGCAGGGGAGATAGCCTTGAGCCCAATGTCGACAATCTGGATGACACCGAACTCGATGTCTTGCTGTAGCGTGCGCGTCGGTCCGATGTCGAACGCCGAACGCAGTTGCCGGATTCGCTGTTCATTGAGGCGCTCCTCGGGCGAGGCGCTGAACAGCGCGACGCCAGCAGGGACGAAATGACCGACCCGGCGCAGTACGCGTATCCGCAGTTTAAGTGTCTTTGCAAGCTCCAAAAGGCGTCCATTATCGATATAGCGGATATAGCCAGAGATCGCGCTGTCAACTACAAGCTCGCGTTTGTTGTCATCGAACGGCACGCCTGCCGGCTCATAAGAGAGGCGCTGGTCGTCGGGCATGATCTCGTCAATTACGATCTCGGTTTCGCGTGCGATCCGATCGACGATGTGATTGACGCTAATCGCCTGCGATATGTGGTGAATGAAGAAGATCAACCAGGCGACGCAGGCCACTGCGAGCAACATGGCGCAGGTCACCGTGGCGACGGGCGCAAAGGGATGCGGTAGCGCGCGTGCTGAAGGCAAGGCCGCCATGCAATAGGCGAACGTGCCGAGAAAGATGCCCAGCGTCCACTGAGTCACACGGTCCTTGACGAAGCTTAAGAGGATGCGCGGGGAGAACTGCATCGATGCGAGCGTCAGCGTCATCAGCAGTATGGCGAAGACGATGGACACGACTGTCATGATCGACGCCGCAATGGTAGCGAGGATGGTTTGAGCGACTTGGGGGTCGGTGCGCGATGGGAACAGGCCAGCAGGCACCCAAGCGCTCAGCACCGGAAAAGTCTCTTCGAGTGACGACAGCAGTGCACCTGCTAGACCAAGCGCGATGGAGATCAGTAGCGGCCGCACCAGAAACCCGCCGCGCAGCGCATAAAGGGCGGTGCGGAGAAAGGGGAGTAATCGCTGCGTCATGATTCGGCCTCATCAGAACAAACAAGTATCTGCCTTCTCCGTCACTTCCACAGCATGAGGTGTTCCACAGCCGGTCCTAGACAGAGCAGCGGCAGGAAGGAAAGGCCGGTAACGATCAGGATCATCGCGATCAGAACGATAGCGAATATGGGTGAGTCGACCGGAAGTGAGCCGGGAGTGGTTGCGCGGCGCCGCTGGCCGGCGAAGGCGCCCGCCAGAGCGAGTGCCGGAAGCGTCAACAAAAATCGCCCAGCCAACATCGCGAGCAAAGTCGTGTAATTGTAGAAACGTGAGTCTGCGTTCAATCCCGCAAAGTTGTGGCCATTGTTTGCAAAGCTCGACACGTACGCAAAGGCGATCGACGTCAATCCGTGCGGGCCTAGGTTCGTGGTGAGACCGGCGCGACCCGCTTCCGTCATAAGTGCCAGCGCCGTCAGCGGCAGAATAACGACAGGCGCAATCAGCACATGGATCGCAATGAGTTTCATCTCTGGCACACCGATGGTGTTCCCAAGATAAACCGGTCCACGGCCGGTCATGAGACCTGCGATGAACGCAGTGAGGAGCGCCGCAAGGACCATGCTGATCAAGCCCGTGCCAAGGCCTCCGAACACGAGCTCGCCCATGAGCATGTTAAAGAGCGCGATTCCGCCACCAAGCGGCGACAGGCTGTCGTCCTGTGCTACCGCCGATCCGGTGGCACCGTTTGACGTGACAGCGACGGCAAGTGCCATGCCCCCAGTGCCGAATCGCACTTCCTTGCCCTCCGCATTGCCCGTCCAGGCCTCTTCGCCCCCGGCAAAGCCGCGAGGGGCTGCAGCACTTTCCAGAGCGGGGTTCCCAATACTCTCGGCACGGTGCACGCCAACGAGACCAGCCGAAAAGAGCAGCGTCATCGTGATGTACAGCAACCAGCCGTGGCGCAGACGACCCGTCATCAATCCGAACGTACGGCAGAGAGCAGCCGGGAGCGCGACGATCGCGAACATTTCGATGAGGTTGGTGAGAGCTGTTGGGTTCTCGTACGGATGAGCGCCATTAGCATTGAAAAATCCGCCGCCGTTCGTGCCGAGATTCTTAATGGCCTCGAATGCGGCTACCGGGCCCTGCGCTATGACTTGCGATCCGCCTTGCAGAGTCGTAACCGCGGTGTACGGGTTGAAGTTCATCGGTACGCCTTGCNNCTTGCCAGACGAGCAGCAACGCCATGGGAATGCTCAGCGGCAGCAGGACCCAGAGGACAGCGCGCACGACATCTCGCCAGAAGTTTCCCAGCATGCCGCCACCGTCCGTGGCGATGCCTCGGATGAACGCGATGCCTACGGCAAGACCCGCGGCTCCTGCAAGAAAATTCTGCACTCCGAGAGCGGCGATCTGACTGAAGTAACTCATGGTCGTTTCGCCGGCGTAGGCCTGCCAGGTTGTCGTCGTCGCGAAGCTGACGGCCGTATTGGCCGCAAGATCGACCGTCATCGGCGTTGACAGAAAGCGCGGGCCGACGACGCCATAGAAAGGCAGGAATTGCTGCAGCATCAGGAGCGCGAAAACGGTCAGCGCGCCGACAAACGCGAGGGCGACGAACCCGAAAAAGTACTCCTGCCATTTCATCGACCGTTCGGCCGCCGGGCCCATAAGCCGAAGGATCAAGCGTTCGATCGGAATAGCTATAGGATCGAGAAACGTCCGGTCGTGGGTGAAGACCCGCGCCAGATAGGCTCCCAGCGGCCTAACGATGAGCGTCAATACCGCGAGAAACGCGAAATACTGCAGGTAGTCTGCTCGGTTCACGAGGCCTCAGCGCTGAAGCGGTCTCGGTAACGTAACTCCGCCACGTATTGCATCGCATCTGCAGATCATTTGCTGTGAAAGTTTTGGCAAGGGCGAACATTTCGAGGGGCCTACCGGCGCGGTCGACAATCGTGGCATTCATCGCCGGCTGGACGGCACTACGTTGCCGTAGGCAAATTTCTCTCTATTCCAATGTGAAAAGTGCTCGTCCAAAGAGTTGATGAAGGCACATATTCGAGCCTGTAAGAAATGTCACGTCGGTAGACAAGGAGGGGTACCGGCTCCTGCTGGCGCCTAGGCGGCGTTCAAAGAGGCGAAACCTCAATCTCTAAGCGCGTTAAGAAAATCCTAACGGGATTTTGTCTAGTCAATGTGCGGCACGTACAATCAAGTAATGCCGAGCTCTAGCGTGGCCGCGCACCCGGTTGTTTGCTGGATCGAGGGCGGCGAGGCGCGCTCGGCGCGCTGGCGTTCGGAGAGTGGGGCGTCGCCGCCCAAGCGCGTGGTTATCGCCGATGATCACATCAGGGCCGACGATGCGTATGGCCTCGCGTGTCAGGGTACCGCGCTGCTGTGGCGGGGTGACTTCCAGAACGCGCGCCAGATGCTGCTCGCGTTGGCGAGTCGAGCCGATCGCCAGCCGCGCAAACCGAAAAAAAAGTCGGGCGTATCCTCGATGCCAACATCGCCTGCTGAAGCCTTCCATCTGCATCGGCAGGCCCGGTCGCAGCGCGCACGCACGTTGGGCGCGCTATTGGTGCTGCTCGACGAGGACTACGGCATTGCGTTGCCACGTGCGCCCGGCATCCGGCAAGCCTGCGCGGAAGCTTACGGCCCAGGACGGGGGCCCTCGGTCACCCCGCTGCGAGCGTTGCTGGGTCTCATTGGCGCGCACGAGTGGCGCACCAAGGGCATTGAAATCGCGGCGATCGGTGGGCGAATCCATCCGCACTACGGAGTATTCGCGCCGATTCGCCGCGAATACGTCGATCTGGTTGCCACGGCGCCCCTGCTAGCCTTGAGGTCATTGTCCAGCTTAGCCTTTGACATCGGCACCGGGACGGGCGTGCTGGCCGCCGTGCTCGCGCGGCGCGGCTTCAGACGTGTGCTCGCCACCGACCGGGATCCCCGCGCGCTCGCGTGCGCTCGCGAGAACCTCGAGCGTCTCGGATTGTCGGAGCAAGTGGAAGTTGTGCACGCGGATCTCTTTCCCGAAGGGCGGGCCGCGCTCGTAGTGTGCAATCCGCCCTGGGTGCCGGCGCGGCCGAGCTCTCCCATTGAGCACGGTATCTACGACCCTGAGAGTCGCATGTTGCGTGATTTTCTGGATGCGCTGCCTGCGCACCTGGAGTCAGGTGGCGAGGGCTGGTTGATCCTCTCGGACCTCGCGGAGCACCTGGGGCTACGAACAAGGTCGGAGCTACTCTCCCTGTTCCACGCGGCAGGATTGAGGGTCGTGGATCGAGGCGACGTGCGGCCGATACATCCCCGGGCGGCCGATGACACCGACCCGCTCCACGCGGCGCGCGCATCTGAGGTGACATCGCTCTGGCGTCTGGCCGTGCGCTGAGTTCGGGCTTCCTCATAGTCTTAGCCCAGCTTTCCTGCGTCGATTCGGCAACGGGCGGTGTTGTTTTGCCGGCGCGAGTCGTCTAGCCGTGACGCGCACTGCGCAATATGCGATGTGCGGGCTCACACCCGCGCTGGCCTGTCCGGCATGTCCTTCGCCGACAAGGTAGTCGTGAGGGGTGAGCACAGATGCGCGCTGGGTTCCATTTCCGGACATTCCACCCATTATTATATTGTAGTAACAAAATACTTGCATCTTGGAAAACTCCCATTAGAATCGTTCCATGCCGACTTGGGACGACAAGAAGCGCCGTCGCAATTTAAGGCTGCACGGACTTGACTTCTTAGGTGCCGAAGCCGTCTGGGACGATTTCACGATTACTCGTGAGGACGTTCGCGAAAACTACGGTGAGCCCCGATGGGTGACGTTTGGTTTGCTTCGTGGCGAGGTTGTTGTTCTGGTTTACAGCGAGCGGGGTCATGAGGATCACTACATTTCCCTCCGCAAGGCAGAGAAATATGAAGCGCGCTATTACTTTGAAACCGCCCAGAAAAATCTCCGCTAAAAATATAGATCGTAATAATCCGCCGTGGCTGGAGAATATGCTGGGGAGCCCGCGTTACCGACGCGGTCGCGGACCGCAGAGGACGCCGACAAAGGTCTCGACGACCATTCGTCTCGATCGAGACGTGCTCGATTTTTTCCGCGCACTGGGCGCGGGGTACCAGTCGAGGATCAACGACACCCTGCGCAAGGCTATCAGACGCAAGCTCACAAGTGATGCCGGCGGGCGTCGGTTGCGCTGAAACCCTAAACTCCATAAACGTCCGCGGACGTCCACTAACGTTCCTCCGTTTAGTCTAGATATCGCTCCCTAAAAATATTTTTGTATTTCAATCATGCTGCTAATCCTAGGGGTATTTTTGGGTCGCGCCAGGGTAAGC
>PLIX01000123.1 GCA_003140135.1 Gammaproteobacteria bacterium | reverse complement strand
CCCGCGCGCGCGCCTCCTGCCGTACATCGGCGACCTGGCCAAGCGCTTTGAGTTTCAGGAGCTCGTCCCGGTGAGCGCGCTCAAACTGGAGCAGGTGGAGGTGCTGCGCGAGGCCATCGCGCGGCACCTGCCGGTGGCGCCCGCGCTCTTCGCGCCGGGAACGCTGACCGATCGAGACCTGCCGTTTCGCATCGCCGAGCTCATCCGCGAGCGGCTGACTCTGGAGCTCAATCAGGAGGTTCCCTACGGGATCGCGGTCGAGGTGGAAAGAACTGCGGAGGTCGAGGGGCAGCTCGTCGTGGATGCCGCGATCTGGGTGGACCGGGCGGGACAGAAGCCGATCGTGATTGGCGCCGGCGGCGAGCGCTTGAAGCGCGTCGGGCGCGCGGCGCGGCTGGAGTTGAATCGGCTGCTCGGGCGCCGGGTGCACCTTGAGCTGTGGGTGAAGGTGCGCGAGGACTGGGCCGATGATGCGCGCGCGCTGCAGCACTTGGGGCTCGAATGACGCGCAACCCACGGCGCGTCGCGCTCGCAAGCGCCTACATCCTGCACCATCGCCCGTTTCGCGAGACGGGGCGGATTTTCGAGGTGTTGACGCGCGAGGACGGCCGCTTGTCCTTGTTTGCGCGCGGCGTGCGCGGCCCCAAAGCGCGCCTCGCCGCGGTGTTGCAGCCCTTTCGCCTGCTGCTTCTCTCCTGGAGCGGGCGCGGCGATGCGCCGAGCCTGACCGGTGCGGAAAGCGCGGCCGAGTCCGCAGCGCTGCCAGCACCGTGCCTGCTCTCCGGATTCTATATCAATGAGCTCGTGCTGCAGCTGACGACGCGCCACGATCCGCAGCCGGCGCTGTTCGACGCCTATCACCTGGCGCTTGAGAGCCTGAAAGAGGGCGCGCCGCTCGCGCCGACCTTGCGCATCTTTGAAAAGCGCCTGCTGCAGATGCTGGGCTATGGGCTCGATCTGGGCACCGAGGCGATGAGCGGACGACCCATCGAGCCGCAGGCGTATTATTATTTCCGCCCCGGGGAGGGCTTGTTTCCGGCGGACGCCGCGCGTCCCGATGCGCTCGCGGGCCGTTCGCTCGCAAGTCTCAGCAACGAGCAGCTCGCCGAGGCGCGCGAACTGAAGGATGCGCGTTCGCTGTTGCAGGCGGCGCTGGCACACTGTCTGGAGGGGCGCGAGCTTGCCACGCGCTCGGTTGCCCGCTCGATGGCACGCAGGGGGTCTTAACAGATGGCTCATTCGTTCATAGCCCTGGGGTTCAATATTGATCACGTGGCGACGCTGCGGCAGGCGCGGCGCGCGCGCGATCCCGACCCGGTGCATGCCGCGTTGGCGGCGGAACTGGCCGGCGCCGACAGCATCACGCTGCATCTGCGCGAGGATCGGCGTCACATTCAAGTGCAGGATGTGCGCGCGCTGAAGGAGCTCCTGAAGACCCGCATGAATCTGGAGATGGCGATCACGGACGAGATGCTCGACATCGCGCGTGCCGTGCGGCCGGCGGATTGTTGTCTCGTGCCGGAGCGGCGTCAGGAAGTGACGACGGAGGGTGGGCTCGATGCCGCAGCGCAGGTGCAGCGGTTGAAGGAGGCGACTGCCATCCTCGTGGCGCAAAGCATCCGTGTGGCCTTGTTCGTCGATCCGGACGCGCGCCAGATCGAAGCTGCGGTGCAGATCGGCGCGCCCGTCGTGGAACTGCATACCGGCGCCTACGCCGAATCCGCCGGCGCCCGCCGGGCGGCGGAGCTCGCGCGGCTGCAGGTCGCCGCGCGCCTGGGCGCAAGTTTGGGCCTGGAGGTGCACGCCGGCCACGGCTTGAACTACCACAACGTGCAGCCGGTCGCCGCGATCACCGAAGTCGTCGAGCTCAATATCGGGCATGCCATCATTGCGCGCGCCCTATTTGATGGCCTGCCGAGCGCCGTGCGCGAGATGCGCTCGCTCATGGTGTCTGCGCGTGGCCGATGAACTGCCTCATATTCGACATCGAGACCATCCCGGACGTTGAGCTCGGGCGACGCATCTTCGCTCTCGAGGGATTGAGCGACGCCGCGGTCGCCAAGGCCATGTTCGCGCACTGCCGTCAGGAATCCGGGCGCGATTTCCTCCCCCTCGAGCAGCATCGCGTGGTCGCCATCGCCTGCGCGCTGCGCAGCCGCGAGGAGCTGCGCGTATGGAGTCTGGGTGCGCCCGCGGCGGATGAGAAGGAGCTCATCGAGCGCTTCTTCGACGGCATCGAGAAGTACTCCCCGGACCTCGTGTCCTGGAACGGCGCGGGCTTTGATCTGCCCGTGCTGCACTATCGCGCGCTCGCGCGCAGCGTGCAGGCCGCCCGCTATTGGGAGACGGGCAGCGCCGATGCCGCATTTCGCTACAACAACTATTTGAGTCGCTACCATTGGCGGCATCTTGATCTGATGGACGTGCTGTCGGGCTTTCAGCCGCGGGCGCGCGCATCGCTCGCCGACATGGCGGCGCTGTTGGGATTTCCGGGCAAGCTTGGGTTTTCCGGCGCACAGGTGTGGGAGCAGTATCTGGCGGGCAATGCCGTCGGCGTGCGCCGCTACTGCGAGACCGACGTGCTGAACACCTATCTTGTGTACCTGCGCTTCGAGCTCATGCGCGGGCAGCTCACGCGCGAGCGGCATGCTCAGGAGCTCGAACGCGTCAAGGCGCTGCTGCGCGACTCCGCCGAGCCGCATTGGGCCGAGTTCCTGCATGCCTGGGAAGCGCAGCCTTGATGCCCGCGGGGCAGGCGCACGAGATCGAAACCGGCGCGGTCGTCGCACTGACACATGAGGGGGACGGCATTGTCCGCGAGGGCAAAGCCGTGTTCGTGCCGGGCGCGCTGCCCGGGGAGTTGATCCGCTTTCGGCGCCGCGCGCGTCATCGCCAATACGATGAGGGCCTGCTGCTCGAGGTGCTGGAGCACTCCGCTGCGCGCGTCACTCCGGCGTGCGCGCATTTTGGAGTCTGCGGCGGCTGCGCCTTGCAGCATCTGGCACCTGCGGCGCAGCTCGCCGCGAAGGAACTCGAGCTGCGCGACAATCTTGAGCGCGTGGCGCACGTGACGCCGCGCGCGTGGCTTGCGCCGCTTGCAGGTCCCACCTGGGGCTACCGGCGCCGCGCGCGCTTGAGCGCGAAGTTCGTCGCGAAGAAGGGGCGGGTGCTGGTCGGGTTTCGCGAGCGCTTCAAGCCGTACGTGAGCGCGATCGCGACCTGTGAGGTGCTCGCGCCCCGCGCCGCCGCACTCATCGCGCCGCTGTCGGCCGCATTGACCCATTTGAGCATCCGCGAGGAGATCCCGCAGATCGAAGTCGCGATGGCGGACAATGCCATTGCCCTCGTGCTGCGGGTATTGGCCGAGCCCGGCAGCTCAGATCTTCAGGCGCTGCGCGCGTTCGAGGCTGAGCATCGCGTGCGCCTCTATCTGCAACCGGGCGGCCTTGACTCCGTGCGGCGCCTGACCGAGGTGCCGCTCGAGGAGCCGCTGCGCTATGCGCTGCCGGCGTTCGCGCTGCAGCTGGAATTCGCGCCGACCGATTTCATCCAGGTGAATAGCGAGGTCAATGAGGCTTTGGTTGCGCGCGCGGTCGAGCTCCTCGAGTTGGATGAGAGCTCCCAGGTACTCGATTTGTACTGCGGCATCGGCAATTTCACCCTGGCGCTCGCGCGCCGTGCGCGCGCTGCGGTCGGGGTCGAGGCGGATGAGCGCCTGATCGGCAGGGCGCGTCATAATGCGGAGCGCCATGCCCTCTGCAACGCACGGTTCCACTGCCTCAACCTGGCCGAGCCCGCCGCTGCGCAGGCGGCCTGCCTGCGCGAGGCCTATTCGCACGTATTAATTGACCCTCCCAGGGCGGGCGCGCGTGCGATGTTGCCGACTGTCGCACGCCTTAAGCCACGGAAGCTGCTGTATATTTCCTGCCATCCGGGCAGCCTGGCCAGGGATGTTGGGATGCTGGTTCACGATCACGGCTTCATTTTGCACGCGGCGGGCGTACTCGACATGTTCCCTCATACGATGCACGTCGAGTCCCTGGCGCTGCTCGAGCACCCCGCGGGGCGGGGCTGCGCCGCATGACCCTGGGGCCCCTGATGATCGATGTGGGGGGCCCCGAACTCTCAGGCGAGGACCTGCAGCTCCTGCGCCACCCCTTGGTGGGAGGCGTGATTCTCTTCGCGCGCAATTATGTTGACTCGGAGCAGCTGGCTGCGTTGACCCGCGCCATCCATGCCGCCCGCACCCCATCGCTCATCATCGCGGTGGATCAGGAAGGAGGGCGCGTGCAGCGCTTCAAGAGCGGCTTTTCTTTGCTGCCGCCGCCGCGCCGCGTCGGACACGAGTTCCACATCGAGGCGGCCGCGGGGCTGGAACTCGCACGGCGCCTCGGGTGGCTGATGGCGGCCGAATTGCGCGCCCACGGCGTCGACCTGTCGTTCGCGCCGTGCGTCGATCTGGACTATGGCGCGAGCGAGGTGATCGGCGATCGTGCGCTCGATGCGCGTTCGGCCGTGGGCGGACAAGTCGCCGTCGCCTACGCCCATGGCATGCGCGATGCCGGCATGGCCGCCACCGCCAAACATTTTCCGGGGCACGGCGCGGTCGTGGCGGACTCGCATCTGGCGCTGCCGGTGGATCGGCGCGAGCTTGCGGATCTTCAGGATGACATCGCCCCGTACCGGCTCCTGATCGCCAATGGGCTCGCAGCCGTCATGGTGGCGCACGTGGTGTACCCGGCCATCGATTCTCTGCCGGCGAGCGTCTCAAAGACGTGGATCACGCAGATCCTGCGCGGCGAGCTGCGCTTTCAGGGCGCGGTGTTCACCGACGATCTTTCCATGGGCGGTGCTGCAAGCGTGGGGGATCTTTTGACACGCGCGCGCCTGGCACTGGCCGCCGGCTGCGACATGCTGCCCGTCTGCAACGATCGTGCGGGTGTGCGCACGCTCATCGAGCACCTCGACGCCGAGCCTGCGCCGGCATCGCAGCTGCGACTCGTGCGGATGCGCGGCCGTGACGGCATGTCCCTTCAGGAGCTGCACGCTGCGCCCGCCTGGCAGCAGGCGCGCGAGCTCTTGGCACGCGTCATGGCGCCTCCGGCGCTGCAGCTGCACTCGGACAGCGCATGAACAACTGGTCGGTCGACATGTGGCGACGCATGGTGGACGCGGCGCCCGAGGGCATCGTGATCTGCGACGCCAAGGTGCCAGGGCTTCCGGCGGTCTACGTCAATGCGGCCTTCACGCAGCTTTGCGGATATCCCGCATCCGCGCTGCTCGGCTCCAACCTGCGCATTCTGCAGGGCACCGATCGCGAGCAGGAGGGACGGCAGCGCCTGCGCGAGTCTATCCAGAGCTCGGCGCCGTGCCGCATCCTGCTGCGCAACTATCGCCCCGATGGCACATTGTTCTGGAACGAATCGCTCATTCAGCCGCTGCAGGACACTTCCGGAAAGGTCACGCACTGGGTGGGCTACCACCGCGATGCAGGCGGGCGGCTGAAGAACGGCGAGCGCCCGGCAGCGGGCCTGCCGCCCTGGCTGCGCGAGGATCGCCTGACGAGCCTGAATTCGCGCGCCTATTTCGAGGAGTTTCTGCAGCGTGACTGGCTCGTGGCGCAGCGCGACTCGCACGAGATTGGGCTGGTGATGTTTGATATTGATGATCTCGGGCCTTACAACGAGACCTTTGACAAGGCCGCAGGCGATGCCTGCATCCGGCGCGTGGGGCGCGTCATCGCCGGCTCCTACCGGCGCGGCGGGGACTTGATCGGACGCTGGCAGGGGGGCACTTTCGCCGTGCTCATCCAAGGCGACGCGGCGGACAAGGCCACGCAATACGCGCGCGTCGTGACGCAGCGCGTGCGCGACCTCCTCATTCATCACCCGCGCGGCACCGCGGAACGTTTCGTCACGCTGAGTGCGGGAGTCGCGAGTCTCGTGCCGCCGCGCGAATTGGCGCTCGATGCGTTGGGCAATGCCTGTCGCGCGGCGCTGCAGCGCGCAAAGGCGGCCGGCAAGAATACCGTCGCTACCGCAGAAGCGGCCGACTTCAAATAGGACAGGGGCGCCCTTCAGCGTTTCGCGGGGCGCGTGCCCGCCACCGGCGTCACGAGCGCAATCACGCCAAAGGCAGGATGATCGAAGTAGGTGCGCTCGTTGAAGCGCACGCGTCGCCCTTCGTTCAAAGTGAACGTTGTGCCCGCAGCTGCACCCAGGCCCGCAGGCGGATTGGCCGGCGCGTAGGCGAGCGTCATCCCCAGATGCAGATATTGACCGCGCTCGAGCACGACGGTACCCGTCATGCCCGGTACGTCGATGCCGACGCGCTGCAAGGCGAATCCGGCTCGCGTTCCCCAAGCGCTCGCCGTTTGCGACCAGGCCACATGCGCAAGCGGCGCGTAGCCGGCGCTCGCGCGCAGCTTCGCTTCAATATCGCTCAGCTGGAATTGTGAGTCGGGCAGCATTTTCAAAAAGTGCCCGACCTGAGTCGCATCGGCGGGCGCCGAGTCCCCGGCGTTGCTGTCACTGCTGAAATTACGCGCGCCCGCCTCCGTCGCCCAGTTCTCCGGCGCGCCGAGCGCGCTCGTCGCACGAAAGATGATGAGCTCGATGTTGTAGGCCGGCACGATGGCGGCGGCCGGC
Source organism: Gammaproteobacteria bacterium (assembly GCA_003140135.1). Classification (GTDB taxonomy): domain Bacteria; phylum Pseudomonadota; class Gammaproteobacteria; order Steroidobacterales; family Steroidobacteraceae; genus PALSA-1196. The sequence goes on along the minus strand of PLIX01000123.1, from coordinate 2,445 downwards.
TCCTGCGACGTGGCGGGCAGCCCGGGGATCAGCGCAACGAGAACGGCAAGGCCAAGCGCAGCGGACTTCATCGGGAGATACTGTCAGATCTGGCTTTGCCGTGGCAAACGAAGCACCGTGCGCGCGCCCGGTGGCGCGCACCGCGGCGGGAAGAGTGGCACACGCTGCAGGGCACGAAAAGCCAAACGGCAAGGCCCATCATTCACGCCTGTGTCCAGCAAAGGTGCAGAGTCTGAGTGTGATGCAGGTCGCGCTTCGGACAATGAGAACCGCCGCCTTGCCGCCCTTGCGCTCGCGCGCATATGAAATTCTGCAGGGAGTAAAGCTTGCGGCCACGCGTCGCGCCTGCTGTCGGCGACGCCGCGCTCATCGTTGATAATCCTGGCAAGTTTGCACCGATAAGCAGCCGCGGACGCAGGGCTTTGCTATGCCGCGCGCGGCGCGCGTCTTTTTGCCGCAGCACAGCGCGCGCCCGCAATGTCGTACCGACGTCGGGCCGCGGAGACATTGCGCTTGCGTGGCATTGGCCGATACTGGCCCCCTGAATCGCAAACCGATCGAAAGGTCGGGACGCAAAGCTTCCGGTCTAAGGGCTCTGGCCTAGGACAGCGGGGTTGCCGGGATCAGCGAGTGGTCTCGTGAGAATCGACGGGTGCAATATCCCGAAGCTTCACGGCAACGAGCTGCCTGAATCCGATCCCCAAACACCGCTTCTGATGCGCCGCGCGCGCCGCGATTAGGCCCGCTTTAACGGCGCGGCTCTGGCACGGCGCGCAAGCGCACCGGCCCATGAATGTTTGGAGAGAAGGGCAGTGAAGAATCTCAGAACCTCAGGCGACGCTGCGCTCTTAAGTGTACTTGCCATCGCAGCTATTCTTGCCGGGTGCGGCGGCGGCGGTTCTGCCGCGCCGACGTCTGCGGCCCCCGCAAGCCCCGCCGTCACCGCCGCAAGCTCGCTTTCAAGCAGCGCCGCGTCGTCAACCTCGCCGACGCAACCCGCCAGCAGCGTCGGTACGGAGCAGCCTGCGCCGCAAATCTTTGGAGTTGCCGCGACGAGTGCCAAGGTCGGGCAGAGCTACGCCTTCCAGCCAAGTGCGAAGGATGCCGGCAATGGCACCCTGACGTTTAGCTTATCGGGCGCGCCCAGTTGGCTGACACTCGACCCCGCGACGGGCCGCATCTCCGGAACCCCGACGAGCGCCGATGTCGGCACGGATCAGGCGATCCTCCTGCAGGTGAGCAACGGCACGAGCTCGGCGAGCTTGGCGCCGTTCGCCATTACGGTCGTGGCCGCCGGCACCAGCAGCGGCAACGTCAGCCTCACCTGGCAGGCACCCACGGACAACACCAACGGCTCCGTGCTCGTGAATCTGGCGGGCTATGTCATTCATTACGGCAGTGTCTCGAAGACCTATACCTCGACGATCACCCTCAATAATCCCGGACTCACGAGCTATGTAATAGAGGATCTGCCGCCCGGAACCTACTACTTCTCGCTGACCTCGACGACGACGAGCGGCGAGCAGAGCAGCCTTTCCGCGGAGGCGAGCACGACGATCAGCTGAGGCTTGCTTTGCCGAGCCGCTTCAAAAGCTCGCCGGCAAACTTAAAGCGCGCCTCGTCCGCGGCAATCGCGTGCAGCACGCGTAATTTGAGCGCCCCTTCCAGGCGATAGTCGCGCGGGCTTTTCTGCAGCATGCGCACGACGGCCGCGGGTTCGACACGGTTTTCCTGTTCAAAGAGCACGTACCCGCCCTGCGGCCCCAGATCCAGGCGGCGAATACCGAGCGCGCGCGCGAGAAGCTTCAGGCGCGCGATACGCAGCAGATGCTGCGCGCTTGCCGGCAGGGCGCCGAAGCGATCGATGATCTCGGCGGTGAGCTCATCAAGGGCGGTCTCGTCGGCTGCGGCGGCGATGCGTTTGTAGAGCGACAGGCGCACGTGCACGTCGGCGATGTAGGTATCGGGGATGAAGGCGGGCAGGCGCAACTCGACTTCGGTGTCCGCGGCGAGCGGCCGGTCGAGGGCTGGTTCACGCCCGTCCTTCAGAGCTTTCACCGCCTGCTCGAGCATGTCGAGGTAGAGCGCAAGCCCGACCTCGGTCATCTGGCCGCTTTGCTGCTCGCCCAGGAGCTCGCCTGCGCCGCGAATCTCAAGATCGTGCGTCGCCAGCACGAATCCGGCGCCGAGCTCTTCCATGGATTCGATCGCCTCCAGGCGCTTGCGTGCATCGGCATTGAGCGCCACGCGCGGCGGGGCGATGAGGTAGGCATAGGCGCGGTGGTGGGAGCGGCCGACGCGACCGCGCAGCTGATGCAGCTGCGCAAGGCCCATGCGGTCGGCGCGATTAATCATGATGGTGTTGGCGGTGGGCACGTCGATGCCGCTTTCGATGATCGTCGTGCACACCAGCAGATTGAAGCGCCGATGATAGAAATCCACCAT
>PLIX01000174.1 GCA_003140135.1 Gammaproteobacteria bacterium | reverse complement strand
ATCTGAAGCGCGTGAAGGCGAAATTCCCCGAGAAGACGGACGCAAGCCTGCTCTTCGAGGCCGATGTGCCCTATGACATTCTGGTGCAGGTCATGGATCGGGTGCGCGTGTTTGAGACCCAGCAGGACAGTCGCAGCGTGCAGGCCGAACTCTTCCCCGACATTTCAATCGGAGATGTGCCGCAATGAGCATGTCGAACCGCGCCCGGCGCATGGCCGAGCATCACCTGCGGCACCGTGCGGATGCCACGCTCAACCTGATCCCGTTCATCGACATCCTGACGGTGATGGTGGCATTTCTGCTGGTCTACTCGACCGAGGTGGAGGTGATTCAGAACACCAAGGGCGTGGAGGTGCCGCAGTCGATCGCGCAAACCTCGCCGCGTCAATCGGTGGTGGTGATGATCACGAAGACGGATTTGTTCGTGCAGGGCGAGCGCATCGCCAGCGTCGCCGATATCCGCGCGAACCCTGCGCCGATCGTCGCAGCGCTGCACGACGCGCTGAAGCGACCGATGCTGGTCGGTCGCGAGCTCTCCGCGCGCGATCTCGCCGCGCGTGAGATCACGATCATGGGCGACAAGGCGCTGCCCTACGACGTGCTGAAGAAGGTTATGGCCACTTGCACCGACGCCGACTACGGCCGCATTTCCCTCGCTGTTCTGCAGAAGGAAAAGCCGTTCGTCGCCGGGCAGGCGCCGGGTACTTAGGCCCTCGCGGGAAGATCGCTGTGCTGCTAGCCCCCTATTACCGCCGCTTTGAACTGCCCTGGGAAGGCGATTCCGAGGCGAGCCAGCGCTATCGCAGGATCCTGCAGGTCGGGCTTGCGCTGCTCCTGCTCCTCGGGATCTTGATCCCGCTCCTACCCGCGCCCCCGCGACCGGCGGGCGAAGAGGCCATTCCGCAGCGGCTCGCGCGCGTGATGATCGAGAACCAGGCGAAGCCGCCGCCGCCGCCGCCACCGCCGGTGCAGGAGCCGCCGAAAATCGAGCCGGTGAAGAAGATCCCGGTCACGCCGCCGCCGGTGGACCGCACCCAGCTGGCGCGCGAGAAGGCCGAGAAGCAGTTGAACCAGGTCAAAGATGAGCTCGCGGACCTGCGTGAGGCCATGCCCGACCCGACCCTCGGGGAGACGAAGAACCTGACGGGCGCCGTGGGGGCGGACTCGCACGCGGAGCGCTCGCTCATCACTTCCAAAGTTGGCGCCGGCAGCGGCGGTATTACCTCGGCCAACTCGAGCCGCGGCTTCGGCAGCGGCGCAGGCTCGCTCACCGGACATGAGACTACGGCCGTGTCCTCAGCCATCGCGCGCTCGGGACTGGATAACCGCCCCGCTACGCGGACGGGCTCGAGCGGCAAGGCCGCGCGCTCGCGCGAGGAAATTGAGCTCGTCTTCGATCGCAACAAAGGCGCGATCTATGCGCTCTACAGCCGCGCGCTGCGCGAGCGGCCGGATCTGCAGGGCAAGCTCGTTCTGGAGTTCACGATTGCGCCCTCGGGCGAGGTGACGATGTGCCGGCTGGTCTCAAGCGAGCTCGGCGATCCGGAGCTTGAGAGCAAGATTGTGCTTCGGGTAAAGTTGTTCCGCTTCGAGGCGAAGGACGTCGAGCCCATCACCACAACGAAGCCCATCGACTTTTTCCCCGCGTAGGACATGGCGGGCGGGAAATGTGAATCTCGAATCGGAAATCCAGTACTTCACGGAGCTCGCCTACATCGACAAGGCGCGTCTCCTGAATCTCTTTTTGCACGAGCTTGCGGAAGCCGCGCGCGCCGCCTACGGGCCGACGGCCGATCAGGTCCACGACGCCTTGCACCTGCGCTTCGCGAACGAGCTTGTGCACCGCCTCACCCGTTTGATTGAACAGCTGCTCGCGCAGGATGACACCCGGCCGACGGATGATGTCGTGCTGCGCATGCTCCTTGCGCCGCGCATCGACAAAGTGGCCGAGCAGTGGGTCTACGGCGCCTACGGCCGCGCGATCCGGGGCTTCGAGAGCTACGACACGACCGTATTGATGAACTCCTAGCGCTGCTGCGCGCGCGCTTTTCTTGCGCCAGCGCCGCGCACCGGTCTAAGTTTGCGGATGCTCGATGAGCCGCTGACCCAAGTCCTCATTCTGCTCGCGGCATCGCTGCTGGTCGTCACGATTGCGCGGCGGCTCGGCCTGCCGACCATCCTGGGCTATCTCATCGTCGGGATGGGCCTCGGCCCGCACGCGATCGGCATCGTCGCGCAGTCGCAGACGACGGGTCTCCTCGCCGAACTCGGCATCGTCTTTCTGCTCTTCACGCTGGGGCTGGAATTTTCCTTTCCGCGCATGCTCGCCATGCGCGGCGAGGTGTTTGGCCTCGGCGCTGCACAGGTGGCGCTTACGGTCGCGGTCGTGGCCGTCGTCGCACGGCTTTTGGGCGTGCCATGGCTCATCGCCACGGTGGTCGGCGGCGCCATCGCCATAAGCTCGACGGCGATCATCCTCCACGAGCTCACCGACCGCGCGGAGCTCAACCGCACCCACGGGCGGCTCGCTTTCAGCATGCTCCTCTTTCAGGACTTGGCATTCGTGCCGCTGCTCGCGCTCGCCTCGGCTCTTGCACGCGGCAGCGCCGCCGACTTCTCGGTCTGGGGGACGCTGCTCTTCCTCGCCGGCGGTGCATTCGCGGTCATGATCGTGCTGGCGGCGGGCCGCTGGCTCCTGCGGCCGCTTTTCCACGTGATCGCCCACTCGCGTCTGCGCGAGCTGTTCACGCTCGCGGTGCTCTTCGTCGTGCTCGCGGCGGCGTGGACTTCCTATCTTGCCGGCCTGTCGCTCGCGCTCGGTGCGTTTCTCGCCGGGATGATGGTTGCCGAAACCGAATATCGCCATCAGATCGAGGTCGTCATCCGGCCTTTTCGCGACATTCTGCTCGGTCTGTTTTTCATTTCCGTCGGCATGCTCTTGGATATGCGGCTGCTCATCGATGAGTTCGCCACGATCTCCCTCATGCTGCTCGGGCTCGTCGTGATCAAGGGCGCGCTCGCTGCACTCGTGACGCGCGCCTTCGTTGGCTCGGCGTTCAAGGCCATTCGCACGGGGGTCGTGATGTCGATCGGCGGCGAGTTTGGCATCGCGCTCTTCACGATCACGCTGCGCGGCAGTTTGATTCCGCCGCAGTGGGGCGAACCGCTGCTGGTGGCGATCGTGCTCTCCATGGTGCTCAGCCCGTTCATCCTCAGCAACAACAAGCGCATCGCCCGTTTGCTGCTGCGCGAGCAGGGGCCGCCGGCGACGGCGATCGAGCGCGAGGCGGCGGCGACGGGGGAGATCGCCGCGCGCGATCACGTGATCCTGTGCGGCTTCGGGCGCGTCGGGCAGAATGTTGCGCGGGTGCTCGAATCGCAGGGTTTTGAATTTATCGCGCTCGATCTGGATCCGGCGCGTATCCGCGCGGCGCGGCAGACCGGCGACCCGGTGATCTTCGGCGATTCCGCGGACGAGGACATGCTCGCAGAGGCGGGACTGCAAAATGCGAGCGCGGTGGTCGTGAGCTTCTCCGCGCCTGCGATCGCGATCGGGATCGTGCGTAGCATTCGGCGCGTGCGCCCGGATGTGCCCATCCTCGTGCGCACGCCCGATGATGCGCGCTTGACGGAGCTGCGCGCAGCGGGCGCNNATGGCGCGTGGTGCGCACTATCGGGGAGATCAGAAATACCCGCTACGCGGTGCTGCGCAACATCGTCAGCCGCGACGGCGAGCATCCGATCGATGACACCAATGAATATGAAGAAGAGGTCAAATCCGTGGTCCTGCCGCCGCACTCCTGGGCCGTCGGCCGCACGATCGACGAAGCGCGCGCGCGCGGCGCGCAGGTGGCGTTTACCGGCATCCGCAGACAGGGCATATTGGGACGCGAGCCGGACGGGGATGCGCGCCTGCGCGATGGCGACGTCGTCGTCCTCTACGGACCTCCCGAGGCCCTCGAGCATGCCGAAGGCATCCTGCTCGCAGGCTAAGCTGCACAACTAACCCTGGCGCGCGTGCGGACGGGCGCGCACGCCCTTGAACGGTGATTCCATGCACAAGAGTCGATTGTCCGGTTTTATTATTGACTGCCAAACGGCGGATCTTGAGGGCGCTGCGAACTTTTGGAGCGCGGCGCTTGGCTATCCGCTCAAGCCCGTGTCGGTGAAGCCCGAGGAAGCAGGCTATCGCAGCTTCGACACCGGTCCCGAAGGCTTGGGGATTGAAGTCCAGCAGGTCGAGCACCCGAGCCGCGTGCACCTTGATATTGAGACCGATGATGTGGAAGCCGAAGTCGAGCGCTTGGTGAAGTTGGGTGCGAAACGGCTGGGCAGGGTGCACAGCTGGTGCGTGATGGAGGCGCCGACCGGCCAGCGCTTCTGCGTGGTGCGGCAACAGCGCCGCGCGGATTTTGCCGCGCAGGCGAACACCTGGGATTGAATCTCCTTTGGGCCGCGCGCAGCAGCATGCCGCGTCTTGCGATCCGGCACGTCAAGTCAAAGTGCGTCGGTGCCCCTGCGATTAAAGGGGGTGCTCTTCCCCTCGAAAGGGGATATCGCGTACGCAGCGGCTGCGCATCGCGGCGAGGTCAACCCCCAGCACGCCGAGGGATCGCGCCGATGCAAAAAAGCGGCACTTCTGCAAGCGCAGGCGCATGGAGCCGCCGCGGCGGGACTGCGGCCGGCGATATCGGCAGCGCCGTATCCAGATGACGGTTCTGCCGTTACCGCGTGGCGTTGCCGATATCGCACCGCTCCGGAGGCTCCTCGCGCGGTAGAATCGACGGCTCACCATGAATCGCAGCGAGATCCTTTTTCCGCCGCAGCATGCAGCGCTGCGCGAGGACGTACATGCCTTGGGCGCGCTCGTGGGCGATATCTTGCGCGAGCAGGGGGGCGCTGCGCTCCTCGACCTCGTGGAACAGGATCGCGTGTGCGCCATCCGTCGCAGGGACGGCGATCCGCAGGCGGGGATCGAGCTGGTCGCGCGCGTGCAGGGACGGCCGCCTGCGGCGGCGCGCGATCTGGTGNNTATCCGGCGCCGGCGCCAGTATTTCCTGAAGGAGAGCACGCGGCCGCAGCCGGGCGGCGTCGAGGATGCGCTCGGCGCGCTCAAAGCGCGCGGTGCAAGCCTGGATGAGGTGCTCGCGCTCATCGGCAGTTTGCGTATCGAGCCTGTGTTCACGGCGCATCCGACCGAATCGACGCGGCGCACGATGCTGCGCAAACAGCAGCGCATCACACAGCTCATGCTCGATCGGCTCGATCCGACTCTTGCGCCGAACGAAATGCGCAGCATCGCCGGGCGGTTACGTACCGAACTCACGGCAGCTTGGCAGACTGAAGATCATCCGCGCGAGAAACTGACGGTCTCCGATGAGCGCGAACACGTGCTCTTCTATCTGGTTGAAATCCTGTACCGCGTCGTGCCGCCGTTTTACGACGAGATCGGACAGGCACTCGAAAAACTCTATGGCGTGCCGGCGGACTCGCTCGAGCTGCCGACGATCCTGCGTTTCGGATCCTGGGTGGGGGGCGACATGGACGGCAACCCCGACGTCCACGCCAAGAGCATCCGTGAAACCTTGGCGCGGCAGCAGCAGATGATCGTGAACACCTACTTTGGAGAGTGCCAGACGCTCGTGCAGCAGCTCTCGCAGAGCGCAAGTCGCATCAGCGTCTCAGCCGCGCTCAGCGCGCGCATCGACGATTACATGACGCTGCTGCCGAGCGCCCGCACCAGCGTTTCCTCGCGCCACGACCGGATGCCCTATCGGGTATTTCTGGCGCAGATCGGCGAGCGCCTGCGCCATACCTACGCGGGACGCGCCAACGGTTATGAGCAGCCGCGGCAGTTTCGCGCCGACGTGCAGCTGATCGCCGACAGTTTGAATGCCAACAAGGGCGCGCACGCGGGACTATTCTTCGTGCGGCGGTTGTTGCGGCGCATCGACACCTTCGGCTTTCACATCGCGACCCTTGATGTGCGGCAGCACACCGGTGTGCATCAACAAATGGTTGCGCGCGGACTCGACGATCCTCATTGGCGTGCCCGCCCGCGCGAGGAGCGGCGGCAACTCTTGGGCGCCGCGCTGGAGGGCGACGTGGGCCCGCGTGCGGAACTGGATGCGTTCGGCAAGCGAAGTCTGTCGGTATTTGATGCGGTCATGCAGGGCCGCCATCGCTACGGCCCGGACGCTGTCGGTTATTTCATTGTGAGCGGCGCTGCGGGCGCGGATGACGTGCTGGCGGCGCTCTTGCTCGCGCGCTGGGCCGAGGCCTACGACAAGCGCACGGGCGAGGTCGCGCTCGATTTCGCTCCCATGTTTGAGTCCATCGAGTCGCTCGAGCGCTGCGGCGAGATCATGCGCGAGCTGCTGGATGACGCCCGCTATCGCCGCCACCTGGAAGCGCGCGGCCGCAAGCAATGCGTGCTCATCGGCTATTCCGATACCAATAAGGAAGCGGGGCTGTGCGCCTCCCGCTTTGCCATTCACGAGGCGCAGCGATCCCTCGCGCAGATCCTCACCGCGGACCACGAAAGTCACGTGCTGTTCCACGGCCGCGGCGGCAGTATCGCGCGCGGCGGCGGGCGCATCGACGCGCTCGTGCGCTCGGCACCGGCGCAGGCCGTGAACGGTGTATTGCGGCTCACCGAGCAGGGCGAGGCGGTGCAGCAAAGCTACGGACTGCGACCCATCGCGATGCGCACTCTGGAGCGCGCCTTCAATGCACTGTCGCTGTGCACATTCGCCGCGCGCAACGGCACCCTCGCCAGCGACGATCCGGAGCAGCTCAAGTGCGCCGCAACGATTGCCACCGAGAGTCGCACAGCCTATCGGCGCCTGGTGCACGGCGAGCCCGCGTTCTACGACTACTTTCGCTTCGTGACGCCTATCGATGTGATCGAACGGATGCAGATCGCCGCCCGGCCGGTGTATCGCGGCGGCGTTGAGGCGCTCGGCGCGCTGCGGGCGGTGCCGTGGGTATTCGCCTGGACGCAGGCGCGACACATGCTGCCAGGCTGGTACGGCGCCGGCACGGGCTTGCATGCCGCCATCGAGCACTTTGGGCTTGCGACGCTGCGCGCGGGCTATGCGAACTGGTTTTTTCTGCGCAATCTCATCGAAGACATCGAGGCGATGCTCGCGCGCGCGGATCTGGAAATCGCGCAGGCCTATAACGTTCTCGCGCCGACGCCGCTGCACCGCTTCTTCGCCGAGATCCGCCGCGAGCACGCGGCCGCGCGCGAGCACGTGCTCGCGGTGAAGGACTGTGCGGCACTGCTCGATACGGATCCGACGCTGCAGCGCGCCCTGCAGTTGCGCAACCCCTATGTCGATCCGATGAATCTCATGCAGGTCGATCTGCTGCAGCGCTGGCGCTCGAGCGAGCGTGCGGACCGCGACCTATTCGAGGCACTCCTTGCGAGCATCGGCGGGATCGCGCAAGGCCTGCAGAGCACGGGCTGACACGCATGAACCGCAGCGTGAGCGTGCGCGCAGCCGCGGAGGATGACGTCGCTCTGGTGCTGAGCTTTATCCGCGAGCTTGCGGAATTTGAGCATCTGGCGCACGAGGTCGTGGCAACGGAAAGCAGGTTGCGTCAGGCGCTCTTTGGCGCCAGGCCCTTTGCGGAGGTCGTTTTTGCCTGTATCGAGGGCGAACCGGTGGGGTTCGCGCTTTACTTCCATTCGTTCTCGACATTCCTCGGCCGTCCCGGGCTGTATCTTGAGGATCTATTCGTCAGACCCGCGGCACGCGGTCGCGGCGTGGGACGGTATCTGCTGAACTGGCTCGCCCGGGTCGCCCTCGAGCGCGGCTGCGGCCGGCTCGAGTGGGCGGTGCTCGACTGGAATGAAGCCGCGATCGGCTTCTATCGAAAGCTCGGAGCGGAGCTCAAGGAGGAATGGAAGACGTGCCGCGTGGCAGGCGCGGCCCTTGAGGCTCTGGCAGGGCGCGACTGAGTCGCCCGCGCCGCTCCGCGGTGCCGCGGTGTGGCGCTGTTGTCGAGGAGCTCCACCAGCATTTCGCGCGCACGGGCGACACGGCTTTTGATCGTGCCCACCGCACAGCCGCAGATGGCCGCCGCTTCCTCATACGAGAGGCCACTCGCGCTCACGAGGAGGAGCGCCGTGCGCTGGCCCGTCGGCAAAGTGGACAGAGCGCTGTTGAGTTCGCGCAGTTCAATTTCGCCGTCGTGCTCCGGCAGCACGCTCGGTTCAGGCAGGGTGCTCGTGTCCACGCCCACGGCCTCGAACTTCTGGCGGCGCAACTGCGAATAGTGCTCATTACGCAGGATCGTGAAGAGCCACGCCTTAAGATTCGTGCCAGGCTGAAAACGTTCGACGTTACTCAATGCCCGCAGCAGGGCCTCTTGCACCAGGTCCGCTGCACGCACGGCATCCCGGCACAGCGATCGCGCGAAGTTTTGCATTTGGGGCATCAGAGCCACCATGTCGTCGGCTACCATGCTTAAGCGCTCCGTACTGGCTTCGTCTGGGAGCGCAAGTTACAGGCGGGCAGAACTGCCAACAGTCGGCGCATGGCCGCGCAACGTGGGGTTGGCTTCCGAACCGCGTGTCGGACGATTCCTACACGCGCGGCCTAAAGGTCATGCGCGCCGTGATTCGACGGCGGGCAGTTGCATGGAGCGGCGGTACTTGGTCACGGTGCGACGTGCCACCATGACGCCGCGTCCGGTCAAAAGCTCGGTCAACTGCACGTCCGACAAGGGATGGCTGCGGTCCTCGGCCGCAATCAGCTCGCGCATCAGCGCGCGGATGGCGGTCGCCGAGCACGAGCCGCCGCTCGCGGTTGCGAGCTGGCGTGAAAAGAAGCGCTTGAACGAAATCACGCCGCGCGGCGTCGCCATAAATTTATGGCTCGTCGCCCGCGACACGGTCGATTCGTGCAGATCAAGCTCGGCGGCGATCTCCCGCAGCGTGAGCGGACGCATGGCGAGGTCGCCATATTCAAAAAAATTGCGCTGGCGCGCGACCACCGCTTCGGCGACCCGCTGGATGGTGAGAAAGCGCTGCTCGAGGTTGCGCACCAGCCAGCGCGCTTCCTGCAGATGCTGCGCGAGCGGCGCGCTGTCGACGGCGCGTGCGCGCCGCAAACATTCTGCGTACTGCTGATTGACGCGAATGCGCGGGTAAATGGCCGCGTTGATGCTGACGACCCAACGCTTCTTGTCCTTGCGCACGATCACATCGGGAATGATGGCGCGCGGCTCGAACGCGCCGACCTTCGATCCCGGCCGCGGGTCGAGGCCGCGGATGAGCTCAAAGGCCTCCTGCAGCTCAAGTTCGGTGCAGCCCAGGCGCGCGCGCAGGGGGGCATGATCGCGCGCCGCCATCATCGCAAGCTTGTCGCGTGCGATTTGCACCGCAAGCGCGTGTCCCGGCAATGAAGAATCCAGCCCCTGCAGCTGCAGTGACAGACACTCGGCAAGATCACGCGCGGCAATGCCGCTCGGCTCCAGGGTCTGCACGATCCGCAGCGCCGTCTCCAGCTCGCCGGGCAGCAATTCCGCCTCATCAGCCAGGAGGTTGTCGAGCGGCTGGCGCAGAAAGCCGTCCTCGTCGAGCGCATCGACGATGAGATTGCAGAGCGCGTAGTCGCGCTCGGTGAGGCCGAGCAGCAGCAGCTGATCCTTGAGCAAATCCCGAAGCGACGAGGGCGATGCCGTCCACTCGGTCCAGTCCGGAAACTCATCCGTGCCGCCGCCTGAGGAGTTCGCGTCGGGATATTCGAAATCGCGCTCGATGGGCTCCTCGGCGGACTCCTCCGCCATCGTGCCCTCGGGAGCGTCGGTCACCTCCTCGAGGAAGGGATTTAGCGCCATGGCTTGGTGCAGTTCTTGCACACAGTCCAACGCCGACAGCTGCAACAACTTGACTGACTGCTGCAGCCTGGGGGTCAGGGCGAGCTGCTGCTTCAGGCGAAGGCCAATTACCGCGTTCAACATTCGGAAAATCCTGTGTGTAAGGCCCTCAAGTCCACCTTAAGCAACGGCTGTGCCAACCACTCCTGTCGCCGCGGAGATCTTGCAAAGACGTGTAAGAAACACCCCGAACCGAGCAGGCCTACCGAGCACTAGAAAAACGAACATGAATACAATTCGCGACGATCGTATGGGTTCCGAGGCGACGCACCTGCGCACCGCGTTGCAGCACGAGCGGCGCGCGCGAGCGGCGCTCGGACGCGCGAAGGATGCGCTCGAAGTCATCCTGGGCGCGGGGTGCGTGGGATTCTGCAGAATTCCTGCGACGCGCCGCAGGCTGCATGCCAATGCGCATTTCAAGGCGCACTTCGGCTGGCCGCCCGATGCGCTCCTCGAGCGCGCCGATCTGGACGCACGGGTTCACGAGGAGGATCGCGCTGCATTTGTGCAGGCGATCACGGCAGCGCGCGCGCAGGGCGTGCCGCTTGATCTCACGGTGCGGGCCGTTTGGCCGTGCGGCACGACGCAGTACATTGCCCTGCGCGGAGGCTGCGCGCTTGCGGGCGCCGACGAGGACACGGGGGAACGCAGGCGCGCGGCCCACGAACTCGTGCTGGTCGCGAGCAACGTCACGCCCGAGCATGCGGCCATGCACGAGTTCAAGGCGTTTGCCTTGCGCGAGAGCGAGCTTGCGGCGCGCGCCACAGCGGCCAATCGCGCCAATCTCGAGCTGCTGTCGCGCATCTCGCACGAACTGCGCGCGCCGCTGAATTCGATGCTCGGCTGGAACCGCATACTGGCGATCAAGCGTGGCGATGATCCGGAAATCAAGGCCATCGCGACGCGTGTCGAGCACAGTGCCAGAGCCCAGCTGCGGATCTTGAACGACGTGCTCGATCTTGGGCTGATGGGTGCCGGTAAATTCCGGATCGATCCGCGCGCGATGAAGCTTGCGACCGTCGCCGCCACCGCTATCGCGGGCGCTAGCGCCGCCGCACAGGAAAAAGACATTCAGATCGTCGCGGATTTTGCCGCCACCCCGGGTGAGATGAACGGCGACACCGAGCGATTGCGTCAGGTTGTGGCGCAGCTCTTGTCGAACGCCATCAAATTCACCCCCGCCGGCGGGAAAATCCGGGTTTGGCTGCGCCGCGACGCGGCAGAACTCGAGCTCGGAGTCGCCGACACGGGACGAGGCATTGCGCCCGAACTTCTGCCGCGCGTGTTCGAGCGCGCGTATCACGCCGATCCGTCGTGCCCGGATCATGCGCAGGGCCTCGGGCTCGGGCTCGCCCTCGCACGCGAGATCGTGGCATTGCATGGGGGCTGCATGCGCGTCTCGAGTGACGGCGTCGATCGGGGTGTGACCGTCACGGTGCGCCTGCCAGCGCGGGCCGCTGCGGCCAGCGCCGGCGCAAGCGCAGCTGCGCTGGCACCTGGCATGCCAAGGCCGCTCTCCGGGCTTGGGATTCTGGTGGTCGACGACGAGCTGGAAACGCGCACCGTGGTCGCGGAATTGCTGAGGCTCGAGGGCGCCGACGTAGCGGTCAGCGATTCGGCCGCTGCCGCTTTCGAGAAGCTGAGCGCCACGGGCGCAAGCTTCGACGTCGTGGTCAGCGATATCGGGATGCCCCTCGAGGACGGCTACTCACTCGTGCGCAAGCTGCGCGCGCTGCGCTCCGGGAACCGCGTGCTGGCGATTGCGCTCACCGGATCGGCCTCGACCCACGACGCCGCCACCGCGCTCGCAGCCGGGTTCGATCTGCACGTGACCAAACCTGTGGACTTCGAGAGGTTCGTGCCGATGATTCGCCGCCTCTCGCCGCAGCCCCTTGCTGCCGCGTCGATTCCGAACGGGCGCAGCCAATAGCGCGGCGCAAAAAAAAGCGGGCTGGATTTATTCAGCCCGCCGAGTGGGGGGTGAAAGATACATGCAACGCGCGTGCCAGCGGGCGGGGTATTTCCTCGGCACGATTCCTGCTTGCCAACATAGGGAGACCTTCAAATAGGACCTACTATGCGTGCTCGAGAAACGATTCGAACTTTAAATCGCCTGATAGTGAGCTGCCGTGGTGCGGAGGCTTTCTGCCATGCCTGCGCCCAGACGCGCGGAGCCTTGCAGCTGCGCTCCGTGCTGCGCCGTCGCAGCGAAGAGTGGGGACGCTACGGAGATGAGCTGCAGGCGCTCGTTCTGATGCTCGGCGGCGAACCCGCCATTGGAAATCCAGCAGGCGCGTGGGTACGCAGCCGCATCTGGCTCGCGGGCAAGGCCCTGCTCTTGGGCTCGACCGAGGCGCTCGTGCTGGAGGAGTGGCAGCGCGAACAGCAGCGGGTGCTGTACCGCTACGAAGAAGCGCTCAAGGGCTATCTTGCACGGCGCATCCTGCGCACCGTGAAGAGCCAATCCGCCCGTATCCAGCAGCGCATGGAGCAGATCGAATCCTTACGGCAGGAATATGCCGTGGGCGCGCCGACCGTTTCGCGCGTGTAAAAGCTTCACGGGTTTACAAAAATTGCCTACGGCGGGCCGTAAGCCCGCCGTAGCACCAAAAGGCGCCTTCCGGTGCCCTCCGGGCGGCTCATGATACCCTTGGACTTCGCGTCGGCAGCCGAGTGAGCCGGCCGGCATCCCGGCCGCCAAAACCAGTACCCAGACTCCTGTATGGCGCCCCACGCGAATGGCGTCTTCGTGGTAAGCATCTATAGGAGCGACATGGCACACGCGCTGATCGTCGACGACGATACGGACATCCTGGACTGGCTCCAGGAAGTGGCGCGCATGGAGGGCTTCACCGTGGCGCGCGCGCAATGCCTGCGCGAGGCCCGCATCGAGCTTGGGCGACAGCGTCCGGATGTGCTCCTGACCGACCTGCGCCTTCCCGACGGCCAGGGCATCGAGCTCGTGGATGAGCTGGAGGGTCCTGAGTCGACTGAAGTGATCGTCGTCACGGGCCACGCCACTGTCGACAGCGCGGTCGCCGCACTGCGCGCCGGCGCCAGCGATTATCTGGTGAAGCCGGCCGAAGTGGAACGCGTGCAGGTGGTCTTAAGGCGCGCAAAGAAAACCAGCGCCCTGCGACATGAAATCGGCGCCTTGCGCGAGGAGCTGCGCAAGCTCGGTCGCTTCGGGCGCATTCTGGGCAGCTCGCCGCGCATGCAGGTGCTGTACGACCAGTTAAGCCGCGTTGCCCCAACCTCCGCCACCGTCCTGCTGATCGGTGAGAGCGGCACGGGCAAGGAGCTCGCGGCGCACACCGTGCACGAGCTGAGCCGCCGGCGCGATGCGCCGTTTCTGCCCTTGAATTGCGGCGCCGTCGCGCCGCAGCTGATTGAGACCGAACTCTTCGGCCACGAGCGCGGCAGTTTTACCGGAGCGGATCGACAGCATAAGGGATTTTTCGAACGCGCCAATGGCGGCAGCATCTTCCTTGATGAAATCACGGAGATGCCGATGGAGCTGCAGGTGAAATTGTTGCGCGTGCTCGAGACCGGCGCGTTTACGCGCGTCGGCGGCACGGCGCAGGTTGCAAGCGACGTGCGCATCATCGCTGCGACCAACCGCGATCCGCAGAAGGCCGTGACCGAGGGCAAGCTGCGCGAGGACCTCTTTCACCGCCTGAATGTCTTCCCCATCCATCTGCCGCCGCTGCGCGAGCGCGGAGTTGACATGGAGCAGCTCGCGCTCTTTTTTCTCGAAGAGCAGAATGTCGCCGAAGGCACCCGCAAATCCTTCTCGCGCGATGCGCTCGCGCGCCTGTATCAGCATCATTGGCCGGGTAACGTGCGCGAGCTGCGCAACTACGTGCAGCGCGCCTATATCATGGCCGACGAAGTCGTCGAGGGTGAGATCGCTATGAGCGCGCCTGCCGCGAAGAGCGACGATGCCACGATCATCACGATCCATGTCGGCACACCGCTTGCGGAGGTGGAGCGGCGGGTGACGCTGGCGACTCTCGCCTACTGCGGTCAGGTGAAGCGCAAGGCCGCGCAGGTCCTGGGGGTGAGCCTGAAGACGCTGTATAATCGGCTCGAAGCGTACAACGGCAAGGGAAGCTTGGCGGGCGAACAGGAGCCCATCGAGGTACTGCCAGGCGAGGGTACACGTGAGGTCGCACATGCTACGGACCCCGCCGCGACGCCCCGTTGAGGCCGCGCCGGGTCACTGTGTCGGAGAAGTCCTACGCAGGCTTGGGCCATTTTACGGGATGATCGCCTCCAATCACCGCTGTCGAGCTCTCGCCGTCGCGGCTACTCTCCAGCGTCTGCGGGCGCAAACTTTGTCACAGACATAGGATCCCATGCCTTCCACTCGCGTTGCAGTCGTTGACGATCATGAGATGGTGCGCATCGGCCTCAAGCAGATCATTGAGGCGGAGTCGGATTTCTCCTGGGTCGGAGATTCCGCCACGGGGCGCGAGGCGCTCGAGATGTTGCGCACCAAGCCCTGCGACGTGCTGCTCCTCGACCTGTCGTTGCCGGACATGTCGGGGCTGGATGTGCTGCGACGCATCAAGTCGCATCATGAGTCCGTCGCGACGCTCGTTCTGTCCGCGTATCCCGAAAAGCAGTACGGCCTTAACGTGTTGCGCGCGGGCGCGAGCGGCTTCGTCAGCAAGACGGCCGCGCCTGATGAGCTGTGCCGCGCCATACGCGCCGCCGTACGCGGCGGCCGCTATGTGAGCCCGGAACTGGCCGAGGTGCTCGTCAACGGCATGCAGGGGCCGGGCGGCTCCGAGCCGCCGCATGCCGTGCTCTCCGAGCGCGAGTTTCAGATCTTCTGCAAGCTCGCCGAAGGCCAGAGCGTTACCGAGATCGGCGCTGCGCTCTTCCTCAGCGTCAAGACGGTCAGCACCTATCGCACGCGCATCCTGGAGAAGATGGGCATGAAGAGCAATGCCGACATGACCTACTACGCGATCAAGAATGATCTTGTGCAATGAAGACCCTGAACGCATCCGAGACCCTGCCCCGCACGGACCGCACCGCGACGGTGGAGCGGCGTATCCTGCTCATCGAGGATTCCGAAGTCTTGAGCCGCCGCCTCGTGGAGCTCTTGTCGGATCCGGGCTTGATGTCGATTGCCGCGCAGGCCGCCACGCAATCCGAGGCAATCTCCCGCCTCAAAGAGGGGCTATTTGACGTTCTCGTCGTCGACATCGAACTCGCCGAAGGCAACGGTGTCACCGTAGTGCGCAACGCCCGGCAACTCTATCCGCCGCATGCGCAGCCGCTCATTATCGTGCTCACCAATTACGCCTCGGACTTCGTGCGCGAGCATTGCTTTGCCGCCGGCGCGGATTATTTTCTCGACAAGATGCGCGATATTTCGCAGCTGAAGGGCCTCGTCGCGCACGGCCACACGAAGTACTCGGACACCCCTGCCGGCCATTGACGTGCTGCTGCGCGCGCGCGTCAGGCCGCCTGCGCCCGCGGGACTGTGACTTCTATTTGGGTCCCGCTGCCGGGATTCGAGCGCAGGGTGAAGCGCCCGTTCAGCGCTTCGATGCGGTGACGCATTCCCGTCAGTCCATGCGACCAGCGAAATTCGCCGTCCTCGAGCTTGAAGCCGCGACCGTCATCACAGAGCCTGAGGATGTAATGGCGCGCATCGCCGCCGAATTCCAGGCGCACGCGCTGCGCATCGGCATGGCGGGTGATGTTGGTCATCCCCTCCTGGACCAGGCGAAAGAGCGCGATGGCGATGTCCTGCGGCACCGGGCCGACCGCGTCGTCGAGTGCGACGTCAAACTTAAGATTGGCCTCGGCGCAGATGGATTCCAGATGCGCGCGCAATGCGATTGCCAGGCCAAAGTGATCCAGCAGCGACGGGCGTAAATGCTCCACGACGCGCCGTTTGACGTTCATCGCCTGATCAAGGACCTCCCCCAACTGCGCGAGGCGCCGTTCGTTCGCCGGCTCGCCCGGGCGCGACTGCAGCCATGACAGATCCATTTTCGCAGCGGTCAGGAGCCCGCCAAGCTCATCGTGCAGACTGCGCGCGAGCTCCGAGCGTTCCTTCTCAGCGAAATTTTGCAGGTACGTCGACAGCTCCGCGAGCTCACGCGCGCGCGCCTCGTGCAGCTTCTCAGCGCGCAGCATGGAGCGGCGCCTTTCGAGCCACAGTACTGCCAAGAGCGCACCAGCGGCCGCCACGCCAAGCAGGATGCGGCTGAGAAGCGGCATGGTGCGGGTGCGCGTCCAGCGCCGGCCTCACGCCGGGTGCGCCGCGGGACGCGCGTTGCGAAAGCGCCGGCGCGTGCCCACGTCGAAGAAATTCCGGCACCAGGGCGGCAAAGGCCTGAGGAGCGCAGCGCGCCGGGCACCGCGCACGGTCCGGCGCAATCTATGTGCGGCGCCACACCAGGGTGCGGTTGTGGGCCGGCATATCGTGATCGCCATCAAGCTCAAGACCCTCTTGTCGCGCCAACTCGTCCACCGCCTCGAAATCGCGAATCCCGCTGGCGGCATCGCGTTCCTGCAGATAACGATCAAAAGTCGCGTTGCTCTCACTGGTATATCGCCCGGCGTAGCGAAAAGGTCCATAAATGCACAAAACTCCCTTGGCGGCGAGGTGCGTCCCCACACCGCGAAAGAACTCGCGCACCGCCTCCCAGGACATTATGTGCAAAGTGTTGGCGCTGAAAACGCCATCGATCCCGGCAACCGGCCAGGGATGGCGGCGCACATCGAGCCGCACGGGCGGGGCGAGATTTGGCCTGCCTTCCTGCGCGATGTACGCCTGCAATGGGCCCAGATACTCCGCGGTGTCGCTCGGCTGCCAGCGAAGCTTCGACAGGTGCCGCGCAAAATACACGGCATGCTGGCCGGTGCCGCTGCCGATCTCGAGCACCTGGCGAGTCGATGCGAAGGCTTCCCGCAGGACTTGCAGGATGGGGTCCTTATTGCGCTCGCACGCTTCGGACAAGGAAAACATGGTTGGGCCGGCCGTGCTTGGCGCGCGAAAGCACAACTATAGCGCCTTCGAAGCAGGCACGGCCCTTCAGGCCCGCAGCCGCGTCTCCTCGAGGAGGACGGGAGCGGCCACGGCGGGGCCTTGGGCATAGTCGACATTCGCCGTGGCGAGGCGCTGCAGAAGATCCGCCGAGGCCACGGACTGGATGATCGTGGAGCGTCCCAGCACCTTGTTGATCTGATGCAAGGAGCGCAACAGGCTGTCACCGACATCGTCACCTGCGCCGAGCGCGATGGCGGTGTGGTCGATTTTCACGTTGGTGACATCGAGGGACTTGAGATAGGCAAAGGAGGAGATGCCGCGGCCGAAGCCGTCGAGCGTGAACTGGAATCCCAGCGGCGCAAGCTTGCGCACGAGATCGTTGATCTGCACAAAGCCGCTCGCGAGCGCCTGCTCTTCGATCTCAAGGCCGATGTGCTGCACGGGCACCTGCGCCTCGCGCGCTGCGGTTATGATGAACTGCGCAAGCTCCGGATCGGAGAAGGAGGCCTGCGTCAGATTGAGAAACCAGCGGCTGACGAGCGGATTATCGCGCTGATGGCGCGCGACCCAGCGAAACGCATGCCGCAGGCACCAACGGTCCACGCGGTGTGCGAGGGAGGGGTTGAAGGCCGCAATCTGCGCCAGGTCGAGGTAATCGGCCGGCTGATCGGCGGCGGGCGCACACAACAGCACCTCATAGTGCGAAAGCGCCGCCTGATTGCGCAGCGGGACGATGCGTTCGGCCTGCAAGACGAAAGCGTTGGTCGCCAGAGCGTCTTCCAGATAGAGCGCAAGACGGCGCTCGCGACCGACCTTGATGTTGGCGGTGGCATCGTCGTGAAACATGCGCCACTGATTGCCGCCGTGGGTCTTCGCGTCATAGCAGGCGACGTCCGCGCGCTCGACGAGCGAAGTCCAGGACTGATCGCGCTGGGTGGCCACCGCAATGCCCACGCTCGCGCGCGCCTGCAGCGCCTGTCCCGCCCACAGGCACTCGAGTTTCTGCAACCGCTCGATCATCGACGCGGTGATGCGAATGGCGTCCTCCTCGGCGCAGTGCTCGAGGAGGACGAGGAATTCATCTCCGCCGAAGCGCCCGACGACATCGCCCGTGCGCAGGCTCGCTTTCAACGTGGCGCTCACATGGCGCAGGAGCTCATCGCCCGCCACGTGCCCGTAGCGGTCGTTGATCTTCTTGAAGCCGTCCAGATCGATCATCACGACGGCCAGCGTGCTGCGATCGATGGCAGCGTCCTCGAGCGCGCTCTGCAGGCGCCGCTCCAATTCGCGCCGATTCAAAAGGCCCGTCAAAGAGTCGTGGCTCGCCTCATGGGACCACTGTCGCGCCTGCCGGTGCGATGCGGTGATGTCGGCGATGGTGCCCTCGTAGTACAGGGGCACGCCGCGGCTGTCGCGCACCAGACGCGCGCTGTGCAGCACCACGACACGCTCGCCCTTCTTGTTGCGCAGCACGGTTTCGCGGCTGCGGATCTCGCCCGCCGCATCCAGCTCGCGGCGCCATTCGATATGATCCTCGGCATTGGCGTAGACCTCACGGCCGAAATCCAGGCGCAGCAGCTCTTCCTCCGATTCGTAGCCGAGGAGAGTGATGAAGGCCGGATTCGCCGAGATCATCCGATCGTCGCAGGTCGCCTGATAGACGCCGGCCGCCGTGCTCTCGAACATGGTGCGATAGCGCGCTTCGGAGGCGCGCAGTGCGAGCACGGTGTGCGTGCGCTCGAGCGCCAGGCGCAGCACCTTGTCGAGAATGGGAGCGGAGATTTCCTCCTTGAGAAGATAGTCGAGTGCGCCGCGCCGGGTGGCTTCGATCCCGAGGTCCTCCTGGGCCCGGTCCACCATGACGATGATCGGCACGGTCGCCGCCTTGGTCTGCAGGCGCAGGAAGGCGGGCAGGCCACTCGCATCGGGAAGGGTCAATTCGAGAATGATGGCCGCGAACTTGCGGTCGCGGATCTCAATGAGTCCGTCGGCGAGAGTGTGCGACTCGGCGACCACGTAGTGTCGATTGCGCAGGTGCGAGAGTGCGTCGGCAACGCCGGCGGGCGCTGCGCGCGAGTTCTGGATCAGGAGGATAAGTTCGTCGCTCACGCTGCCTTGGGGGGTTGGAGGGCATTGCGCCGCAGTGAAAGCTTAGCCGCGGCGAAACACGCGTCTAGGCATTGGCACTCAATTAAGCGATGTTGCCCGCCGGCGGGCCGGTCCTCATGTGATGCACGTCTCAACTTAGGTTCACTCATAGAGGCCTCCGCTGCTGCGGTGCGGCCCTCGTGCCGGGCTCTTCGAACACCCGGGGGGTACCCGGTCGCCCGGGGGTGGACCGTGAGCTATTCACGCTCATGGGGTGGGGCACGCAGGATGGGGTGCACGCGAGAGTTCGCTGAGTCGGCCGGCATCAGCGCCCGCGGGCGGTTCCTCTGGCACTTGAGCATTCCCCGGGGCTTGTGCTTGCCACTCTTTATTTTCTGCCGTATGCCGCAGCTCATTTGCGGCTGCGCGCGCAGGCCGATCCGCGTGCCCGTCGCGGCCGCCGCGGATGTTATATTGCGCTGCACCGCTGCCCGTGCACGGCGGAATCGAGGGGATCGCGCCATTGAACAACATTGAAATCGCGCAGCGCGCAACGATGCGGCGGATCAGCGACATCGCGCGCGAGCGTCTGGGTATTCCGGAGGAGAGCCTCGAAGCCTTTGGCCGCTACAAGGCCAAAATCTCGCTGGAGTACATCAAGAGCCTGGAAGACCGCCCCGACGGGCGCCTCATCCTCGTCACCGCGATCTCGCCGACGCCCGCGGGCGAGGGCAAGACCACGACGACGGTGGGCCTGGGGGATGCGCTCAATCACATTGGCAAGAAGGCGATCATCTGCCTGCGCGAGCCGGCTCTCGGGCCGGTCTTCGGCATGAAGGGCGGCGCGGCGGGCGGCGGCTACTCGCAGGTGGTGCCGATGGAGGACATCAATCTGCACTTTACCGGCGACTTCTCGGCGATCGGGCTTGCGAATAATCTCCTCGCCGCGCTCATCGACAATCACATCTATCACGGCAATGAGCTCGGCTTCGACGTGCGCCGCATCGCGTGGCGGCGCGTCCTCGATATGAATGACCGCGCGCTGCGTGCGATCACGGTCGGTTTGGGGGGGCCTGCCAACGGCTATCCGCGCCAGGACGGCTTCGACATCGTGGTGGCCTCCGAGGTGATGGCGATCTTCTGCCTCTCGACCAGCCTCAACGACCTGAAGGAGCGCCTCGGCAGCATCGTCGTCGGCTATACGCGCGCGCAGCAGCCCATACGTGCGCGCGATCTGCACGCGCACGGCGCGATGACCGTGCTGCTGCAGCAGGCGCTCGCTCCCAATCTCGTGCAGACGCTCGAGAACAACCCCGCATTCATTCATGGCGGACCCTTCGCCAACATCGCCCACGGCTGCAACTCGGTGATCGCGACGCGCACCGCGCTCAAGCTCGCCGATTACGTCGTGACCGAGGCGGGCTTCGGCGCCGACCTCGGCGCCGAGAAATTTGTCGATATCAAATGCCGCAAGGCAGGACTGCGTCCGGCGGCCGCGGTGATCGTCGCCACCGTGCGCGCGCTCAAATATCACGGCGGCGTGGAAATGGCGGCCATGGGCCAGGAGAATATTGCCGCCGTCGAGAAGGGCGTCGCGAATCTCGCGCGCCACATCGAAAACGTGCGCGAGCGCTACGGCATACCCTGCGTGGTCGCGATCAATCATCGCGCCGAGGACACCGACGCAGAAGTGCGCGCGGTGGTGGAGCGCACGGCGCACCTGGGGGTGAAGGTGATCCTCGCACGGCACTTTGCGCAGGGCGGCCGCGGGGCGGTGGATGTCGCGCACGAGGTCGTGCGCCTGTGCGACAGCGCGAGCGCTTTCAAATTCGTCTACGAGGAGAGCGCGACGCTGTGGGAGAAGATGCACTCCATCGCGACGCGTATCTACGGTGCCGCGGACATCAGCGCCTCGAACAGCGTGCGTGCGCAGATCCAGCAGCTGCAGGAGGCGGGCTACGGGCACTATCCGGTGTGCGTGGCGAAGACCCAGTATTCCTTCTCCACCGATCCGCACCTGCGCGGTGCGCCCTCCGGGCATATCGTCGATGTGCGCGAAGTGCGGCTCGCGGCGGGCGCACAATTTGTTGTCATGATCTGCGGGGATATTATGACCATGCCAGGTCTGCCGCGGGTGCCCTCGGCCAATGCCATCGACGTCGACGCGAACGGTAAGGTCGTCGGACTCTTCTAGAGCCCGCGCAGCGCAGGCTTGACCACGGCGAGGATCACGATGGCGACTAGGAGCAAGCTTGGCACCTCGTTGAACCAGCGGAACCAGCGGGCCGAGTGCGTAGGGCGGTGCAGAGCGAAGGCGGCGGCGAGCCGGTAGCACCACACGTGGTAGAGGATGACGAGCGCGACTAGGAGGAGCTTCAGTTGCAGCCATGGCGCATGCAGATACTCGGGCGAGGCCGCGATCATGGCCATGCCGAAGGCCAAGGCAAGCAGGCCGCCGATCGTCATGAGGGCGAGGAGGCGCTGCTCCATGAGGATGAAGCGCTCGATCCCAGCTGGGTCCGCCGCGCCAGCGTGGTACACAAAGAGCCGCGGCAGGTAAAAGAGCCCCGCGAACCAAGTGACGACGAATACGACGTGCAGTGCCTTGAGCCAGAGCATGGCGCGCTAGCCTACAGGCCGCGCGCGCTGCCGGGTACTCAATCTTGCTGAGGGAATGACATGCCGATTTGCGAAGCCGACCCGTGGCGGATGCAGTACTTCGAGGACGTCTTCTGTCCTCCCGATGTGCGCATTCCCACGGAAGACTTCGATGCCTATGAATGGAATCCGGCGCATCACTGGGTCTACAACAAGCTCCTGATCGCCGAATCCCAGGAAATCACCTGTGCGCCGCACGGCGTGACTCCGAGGAGCTTTCCGGTCTTCAGCAAACCGCTCATCAATCTGCGTGGCATGGGCGCCGGCAGCCGCGTGCTGGAAAATCTTGAGGACTACAAGCGCAACGAAAGCGGCGGACATTTCTGGATGACGCTCTTGCGGGGGGAGCACGTCAGCTCCGACATTGCCCTCGAGGATGGCAGGGCGGTGTGGTTCCGGCACGCGCAGGGCATCCCCTCGGGCGAGGGCACGTTCGACCATTGGATCGTCCACGCCGAACCGTACCCGGCTCTCGAGCGCTATTGCGGCGTCTGGCTCGCCCGGCATCTGCGCGGCTACACCGGCATGGTGAACCTTGAGAGCATCGGCGGCCGCATTATTGAAGTGCATCTGCGCTTCTCCGATCAATGGCCCGACCTCTACGGCAGGGGCTGGCTGAACTCGCTCGTCGGCCTATACGCCCGCGGCGAGTGGCAGTTCGCCGAGGATGCGCGTACCGGCTACAGCGTCGTGCTCTTTGGGCCGCACGGCATGGAGTACCGCCATCCGCGCGCCGAGCGAGTCGCGGAGCTTGCACGCGCGAGCGGCGTGACCAGCATTCAGATCACCTTTCACGCTCACCGCGCCGCGGCGTCGCATGCCATGCCGCCGGGCGGCTTTCGGCTGGCGGTCGTGAATTGCTGGGATCTCGAGGCGGGGCGGCGCGTGCGTGCGCAACTGGGTGAGTTATTTGGCCTGCGGCGCGACGCGCTTGCCTCCTGAGAGCTTTGCGTGATCCCGAGGCGCTTCTACGCGCCGCGCTATTGGCTCACCTGGCTCGCAGTGGGGCTGCTGCGCCTCATTGAGCGGCTCTCCTACCCGCATCTGCTGCAGGCCGGGCGTACGCTCGGCAGGATCGGGCGGCGCTTGCCGCTGCATTACGTTCCGGTGGCGCGCGCCAATATGCGGCTGTGTCTGCCGGAACTCTCCGATGCCGCACGTGAACGTCTCCTCGACCGGCATTTCGAAGCGCTGGGGATTTCGTTGTGCGAGTCGGCCATGACCTGGTGGAGCAGCGATGAGCGCATCATGAAGCTCGCGAGCGTCGAAGGAGTGACGCATCTTGAGCAGGCGCTCGCGCGAGGCCGCGGCGCCATCATCCTGACGGCGCACTTCACGACGCTCGAGATCGGCGCGCGCATTTTGAATTCGGCCTTTCCCATCAATGTGCTGTACCGGCCGCCGAAAAACCCGCTCCTCGCCTACATCGCGAACTCGCATCGTGAGTCCTATAAGAGGGGCGAGAAGTACGCCACGATCGAGCGCGACGACATCCGCGGCATGGTGCGCGCGCTGCGCCGCAATGAATCGGTGTGGTACGCGCCCGATCAAAGCTTTCGCAACAAGGGCGCGGAAATGGTGCCGTTCTTCGGCATCCCCGCGGCCACCAATGTCGCAACCTCGCGCCTGGCGCAGCTCACCGGAGCCGCGGTGCTCTTGTATTCGCACGAGCGCCTGCCGCAAGCGCAAGGCTATCGCGTCGCCATCAGTGCGCCGCTTGAGGATTATCCCGGCGCAAGCGCGCAGGCGGACGCGCTGCGGTTCAATCATTTCATCGAGGCTGAAGTGCGCCGCATCCCCGAGCAGTACTGGTGGATCCACCGGCGCTTCAAAGGTCTCAGCAGCGACTATCCGAATTATTACGGCGCGGCGGCGCGCTAGGGCTTTAGGGCTTCTTCAGGCCCTTCAAAGTGGGCACGAGCTCCGCGCGGCCGAAGACTTCAACGGAGAGCGTGAAGCTGCGCTCCTCGGAGGGCTGCAGCGCACCGACACCGACGACCTGGCGCGTGACCTCGATACCGGCATTGTCGCGGATGACCAGTACCACCGAGTATTCCCACGCCGGCCCGTCGGGCGGGTGCCGAATAATCCCCTCGACGCGCAGAGGCGAACTGCTCGGCACGGCACGGCGTGCTGCATCGACCGAGTCGAATCGCAGGTGGTGCCGGCAGCCGGGACAGACGCTTGCGCTATCGAGGATGGTTGCCTTGCAATGCGGGCAGAGGCGACTTTTTCCTGGATTCGCAGGACGCGCCGAACTCATGAAAAGGCGCTGTCGACCTTGCCACTCACGGCTCCGGAAATGGGTTTCGCTCCCTTCTCCTCCCAACCGAATTCAACCTGTCCGCGCATTCGGGATCCGGCTGAGACGATGAGCGAGCCTGCTTTCACATCGCCAGAGACGACGCCGGTGGCCAAGAGCTCCACGCGCGTGGCCGCTTCGATGTTGCCGTGCAATTCACCGCCCACGACGACGGTGTTGGCCCGGACCTGTCCGGTCAGGCGCGCACCCGGATCAATGGTGAGATTCCCGTGGACGTGAACGTCGCCCTTGAAGGAGCCGGCGATGCGCACATGGCCTGCGCCTTCGATCTTGCCTTCAATCGTCAGATCCGATGCGATCAGCGATTCCTTGGCGTCCGCGCGCTCGGGCATGCGTCGCGGCAGGTCTTGGTTCAAAGGTGTGATGGTCGACATTTCCGGAGCCCTCCCAGCGGGTTCTTTGGACGGCGGGACGGCCGCATTCGGTTCTTTCCACAGCGCCATGGTGATTCCTCATTTCTTCGGCAAAGCGGGACGACATATATACCGGGACTTGGCTTGAGTTCAAACCTATGTCGTCACAGGTGAAACCTGAAACGCCCTCGCCGCGCGCTCAAGACTCAGTCGCCGCCGCTGCGATCCAAAGCGCCGTCCAGGCCCCATTCCGTGACATAAACTTCCCTTCGAGGCGCTGCGCCGCATCTGTTGTGCAAGAACTACACAGGGGATGCCTCACCCCGTGCACGGTTTACGCAGGGATTTGCTGGCCGCGCGCAGCCTGGCAGCAGGAGGCGGGTCATTGTGCTGTTGCGCGCAGGGTGGGCAGGGAGCCCGCTGGGGCCAGGCCCGAAGTCGACACTCGGCCACCGCACGTCCAGGGCAGCGCTTGCGGCAGCGCCCCCGCTTGCGAACGCCCGGCGGCGCGAAAAAACCCGGGGCGTCCGACTTGCACGCCCGCTTTAAGAGCGCTGCGCCCCTCGAGCAAGAGCCGACCGTGACCTACTGGGATACTTTAGCGCGGTTCCCAACGCGCTCGCGTTCAAGTCGGCACGCCGTTCGGCGAGAATCGCTTTTTGTGGGGGAAGCTCGCATGCGTAAGCCCAAGAAGATACTGGTCGTCGATGTCGGCGGCACCAACGTCAAGATGCGTGTCAGTGGCCATCGCACCCTGCGCAAGTTCCGCTCCGGCCCGAGGCTGACTCCGGAAAAGATGGTGCTGCAGGCGCGTGCGCTCGCCGCAGGCTGGCGTTACGACGCGATCTCCATTGGATACCCGGGAGTCGTGCTGCACGGCAAGGTCGCCGTCGAACCGCATAACTTGGGCCGCGGGTGGGTGGGATTTGCCTTTGATAAGGCGTTTGGCAAGCCGGTGCAGGTCATCAACGACGCCGCGCTGCAGGCCATCGGCAGCTATAAAAGCGGCCGCATGTTGTTCCTGGGCCTCGGCACCGGTCTTGGGTCCGCCCTCGTCCTTGACGGCGTCGTCGAGCCGACCGAGCTTGCGCACCTGCCCTATAAGCGCGGACGCACCTTCGAGGAGTACGTCGGTGATCGCGGCCGCAGGCGCTTGGGCGTGAAGAAATGGCGCAAGGCGGTGGCTGATGTCGTGGAGCGCTTGAGCACGGCGCTGCAGGTGGACGAGGTTGTGATCGGTGGCGGCAATGCGCGCCGCCTGACGCGGCTGCCGAAAAAGGCGCGCCGCGTCGCCAACAGCAACGCGTTCATCGGCGGCGTGCGCCTCTGGCAGGCGTCCGCACGCTAGCGAAAGAGCACCGCCGCCTTTTGCAGTGTAACCGACGCGCTCCAGGCAATCGGGATCCACACCGCGGACAAGCCAAGCGGAACGAGCCATGCATTGCGGCGCGACGCCGCCTCAAAGGAAATCGTGTCCGCGAGCGGCTCCTGCAGCGCGGCCTGCGGGGTGAGGGCCGGTTCGCGTTGACCAGTCTCACCTCAAGCCCGAGTAACCGGCTTTATTTGGCGATACGTTCGGCGCGGCACAGCGAGTTGCTAAATCCCAAGCCTCGCCAGCTGCTCGACCGCTCGAGCGAGCGGTTCAAGGCGCTCACGCGCTAGAACAATGCGGCTGCCTTCTGAATGGCGATATAGAGACCTATACAAAATGGAATGCCTACCGCCAGCCACGCGAGCACGCCCCCAAGACCAAAGCTGCCCCGCGCTGACGTCTCGGCGTTGGCGTCGATGCGGTCTTCGTGCTGCAATGAGCGCTCGCGTGCCAGCTGTTCGTCGGTCATCCAGTGCTTGGGATCCACCGGCTTGACGAAGGCGTTGCATATCAGACCACCGAACAGCAGAAACGCCATGATGTACAACGTGATGTCGTACACCTGCGCATGTGGGACGCCATGGTCAATCTGGAACTGGCGCAGAGAGGCGATGAGGGCAGGGCCCACAACTCCGGCGACCGACCAGGAGGTGATCAGACGACCGTGGATGGCGCCGACCATCTGGGTGCCGAAAATATCGGCGAGATAGGCCGGAACCGTGGCAAAGCCGCCGCCATACATGGTCATGATGATGCAGATCGAAATTATAAACAGACTCGCGATGCCCAGATGTCCCCACGTGGGCAGCAGGCAATAGAGAACGATGCCCAGTACGAAGATCGTGTAGTACATGGTCTTGCGACCGATCTGGTCCGACAGCGAGGCCCAGAAGATGCGGCCGAGCGAGTTGAAGAGACTGATCAGTCCGACCAGGCCGGCGGCGGCCGCCACAACCGCAGCCTTCTGCGCCGCAGTCAGTGCCGCCGCGGAATCGACCCCCAACAATTTGGCGCCGAAGATGTCCTGGAACATCGGGCTCGCCATCGAGATCACACCGATGCCGGCCGTGACATTGAGGCCCAGGACTCCCCAGATCAGCCAGAATTGCGGCGTACGCCAGGACTCGTTCAGATGCACATGGCGGCGCGTAATCAGGGAGTTGCCTCCGTCCCCGGCCGGCGGTGTCCAGCCCGCCGGCCGCCAACCCGGAGGCGTCACGCGGAAGCCGAAAGCGCCGGCCGACATGGCGATGAAATAAATGACGCCCATCGCGACCAGCGTGCGTGAGACGCCGGCCGAGGCGCCGCCACTGCCACCGAAATGTGCCATGAGCCAGACTGCCAGCGGGGCGCCGATCATCGCACCGCCGCCATAGCCCATGATCGCAAAGCCGGTCGCCATGCCACGGCGATCGGGAAACCATTTGACCAGTGTCGATACCGGCGTGATGTACCCAATCCCCTGCCCGACGCCGCAGAACGCGGCTACGAGGTAGACCAGCCACAGCTGATGCAGCGAGACCGCTCCGCCGAGCAATATCAATCCGATCCCCCAGCAAGTGGCGGCGACCAGCCCGCCTTTGCGCGGCCCAGCATGTTCGAGCCAACCGCCCCAGACGGCGGCGGATATGCCCAGCAGAGCGATGAAAATCTCGAAAATATGAGTGACGGTGGGCACCGACCAGTTGCAGGCGGTCGACGCGAGCACCGAGGTGAGGGTCTGCGTCGCGCACGTTGCGGCGTCGGTTGCCGGCAGGAGGTGGCTCATCGGCAGCCAGAAGACGGAAAAACCGTAAGACATCCCGATGCACAGGTGGATCGCAAGCGCGGCCGGAGGAACCAACCAGCGGTTGAATCGCGGACCGGCAATGGTTCGCTCTCGCGACAGCATTCCACCTGAAGAGGCAACGACGCCAATTTGGGCTGCCATGGTGTTACTCCGTCACTTGGCGTTGTACGTTGTAGTGAAACATTTGCCATCGCAGCGACGCGCTCAAGCCTTGCCACGGTGCGCGCGCCCACGAGCCAGCCGGACGGAGTCGCGATGCTGCTGCCATTGTTCGTTCCCCCTCGACGCCCGCCTGACGCGGTTCTTGTGGCCGATATTGCCCCGTTCGTCGCGTTTCAGCTACTGCGGCGCGCGCGCGGCCGATGGTGAGCCCGCCTGCGCAAACACCTGTGTCCAGAATATGACGGACGGGTTCTTGGGATTGACGATATAGCCGACTCCCATGTCAGTGAAGCGCGGGTCCATGAGGTTCTGGCAATGCGCCGCGCTTTGCAGCCACCCGGATACGGCCTCTTCCGGAGTCGCGACGCCGGCGGCGAGGTTCTCCCCGACCGTCCGCCACGCGTAGCCCGCGCGCGTAACACGGGAGGCGGGCGAACTGCCGTCCGCTCCGGTGTGATCGAAATAATCACGCGTTGCCATATCGAGCGAGTGGGCGAGCGCAGCGTTGCCGAGCGCCTGGGAAAGCTTGAGCGCAGTCGTGGCGCTGAAGCTCTGCCGCCCGCAGCGCCTCGACTGCGCCCGGGCCTCATTGACGAGCTCGAGCACGCGCCGGCTGACGGCGGGGGCGTCCTGCGGCTGCGGAGTCTGCAGTGGCGCGGCCAGGATGATCCAGGTGTCTTCGCCGCGATGCGCGATGCCGATCTCGCGCTCCATGGGTTCGGCGATCTGCGCGCAGAAGTGCTGCTCGAGAAGCCGGGCAGTGCCCAAATCGCCGCCCGGGGTGGCCAGGTGGATCACGGCGGACTGCTCTGCGCTGTAGCCCACGGCCAGGAGGGCGTCGCGGAGCGTTGCGCCGGCGGCCGTACGCCGGGCGGCCTCATCGAGCTTGCGAGCCGGGGCGAGCGGGCGATTGATGCCTGCTCTGCCCCCACAGCCGTGCAGCCGGATGGCGTTGATGGAGTCGGGCAGCGCGGCCTGGGCAGCGCCTGACTGCGCCGTCAGGAGAAGCGCGAGAACCCCGGCGCTGGCGAGGCGCGCGAACCCATGGCGAATGAATCGCGCGGGGTGCGCACCCTTCGGGGCTCGGGTCAGGCCGCGATGGTCTTTTGATCTGCGAGCAGGCACTCGGCGATCTGTACCGCGTTCAAGGCCGCGCCCTTGAGCAGCTGATCCCCCGCAACGAACATGGCAATGGAGCGGCCCGACGGATCGCTGAGGTCCTGGCGGATGCGGCCGACAAGAATCGCATCCTGTCCTGAGGCATCCTTGGGCATGGGAAAATAGTTTGCCGCCATGTCATCGATGATCTTCACCCCCGGCGCGGCTGCGAGAATCTCGCGTACGCTGGCTGCGGTGATGGGAGCGTCGCATTCGAAGTTCACGGCGACACAATGTGCGCGCAGCACGGGCACGCGCACGCACGTCGCCGTGATGCGAAACGCCGGATCTGCAAAGATCTTGCGCGTCTCCTCGATGACTTTGGTTTCCTCCTCGTTGTAGCCGGTGTCCGCGTCGATCCGCGTGTTGTGGCTGAAGAGGTTGAAGGCATAGGGATGCGGCAGGACTTTGTGCGCGTAAGGCCGATCCTCAAGAAAGGCGCGCGTCGACTCGCGCAGTTCCTGCATGGCCGCGGCGCCGGCGCCCGATGCGGCCTGGTACGTGGACACGATCAGGCGGCGGATGGGGTTCCTCTGGTGAATGGGCCAGAGCGGCGTGATGGAAATGATGGCGGCGCAGTTCGGATTGGCGATGATGCCGCGATGCTTGAGGGCCGCGGCGGCGTTGATCTCCGGAATGACGAGCGGTACGGCCGGATCCATGCGAAACGCCGAGGAGTTGTCAATAACGAGCGTTCCCTGGCGGGCGGCGAGCGGCGCGTAGCGCTTGGAGATGGCGCTGCCCGCGGAGAAGAGCGCGAGGTCGACGCCGCGAAAGCTGTGCTCTGCGAGCTCTTCAATCTGCAGCGCATGGCCGCGGAAGTTGAGCCGTTTGCCCGCGGAGCGCGCGGATGCAAACAATTTGAGCTCTTGCACGGGAAAGCCGCGCTCTTCCAGGCAGCGCACGAGCTCGACGCCGACGGCGCCGCTGGCGCCGACGATGGCGACCACGAACCCTGACCCGCTCGTGCCGGGGCGTTGCATGAAGCTCGGCATGCGGGCAACGCTAGCGCAGGGGGTTAGGGCTGTAAAGGCGCGAGCGCGTAGGATGTTGCTCGGGGCGCGAGATTCGTGCACGCGATCACATCATCAAGAGAGTGAATGAACCCATGAAGAACATTGATCTGAGCTGCATCACGACCGCCTTTGAACTGCCCGGGCACCGCATCGTCAGAAACGTCGGCGTCGTGCGTGGCATCGTCGTGCGCTCGCGCAGTTTGGTCGGAGCGATCGGCGCCTCGCTGCAGACGCTCCTCGGCGGCAACATCACGCTCTTCACGGCGCTGTGCGAGAAGGCGCGCAGCGAGGCGTTCGAATTGATGCTGGAACACGCCGCCGAGCGCGGCGCCAACGCCATCATCGGCGTGCGCTATGACGCCAATGATGTCGCGGTTGGGGTGACGGAGGTTTTGGCCTACGGGACGGCCGTCATCGTCGAATAGACCGGCCCACTCGCCGCCGCAAAGCATCCTCGTCTTTGCAACGGCGGGCGAGCCGGGGGAGCAACTGCTAAGAGGATGCAGCCGGGGTCGACGCGGGCGCCGAGTGCTGGTGATTCTGCTGCCACTTGGCCTTGTCCGCCGCCATGATCTGCGGAATCTGTTTGATCTGTGCGGCCGAGAGCACCGCGTAGATCTGCGTCTTCACCGCGCTCATCTGCTCGATGCGCTTCGCCGCATTCGCCTTTTCGGTGGCGAGGAGTGCGGGATAGCCCGCATCCGTCGGCGCGGCCGCGGCTAGCGCTTCATGATTGCTGCGCATGCTCGCGCCCAGCTCCTTGAACTGGGGCTTCGCTGTGGCAATGATGCTCTTGATCTGAGTCTGCTGTTCGGCGGTGAGATTGAGCTGCTTCAGCACATGCATGAAGCGCGCGCCCGGGCCGTGGTGGTGCCAATGGCCACTTGCGGCTGGCGCCGGCGTATCGGTGGAAGTCGCGGCGTGCACGGCGACTCCTGCAAGGCCGGCGGATGCCAGCGCCGCGATGACAATTGCACGGGTGCGGTTGATCGCTTGAGACGGCGTGTTCATTCAAACTCTCCTGATAGGGGCGCGCGTGGACTACGCTAATTAGAGCAGATGCTCGGCCCGGAGTTGCTAGCGCCAAGGCGCTCCCGCGCATAAGAATTGTAAAGAACCCTTGGCATCCCGCGAGATCGAGGATAATGACAGCATGATGTTGACAGATTCTGCTGCCGCTCCTGCGAGGCCCGTATTATTGATCGTGGATGACGACCAGGAGTTGTGCTCCTTGCTCGTGGAATATTTGACGCCGGAGGGATTCGCGGTGGAACTGCTGAGCAATGGCGTGGCCGCGCTCGAGCGGCTCGCGAAGTCCTCACCCGACCTGGTGGTGCTTGACGTCATGCTGCCGGAGCTGTCCGGATTTGAAGTCCTGCGCCGCATCCGCGCAACCAGTGCGGTGCCGGTGATCATGCTAACGGCGCGCGGCGAGGAGGTCGATCGGGTGGTTGGCCTGGAGATGGGCGCCGACGATTACTTGGCGAAGCCCTTCAGTCCGCGCGAACTCGTCGCGCGCATCAAGGCGGTGCTGCGCCGTAGCGCCGGGGATGGCGGCCCGGTGACGTCCGCAACGTCGGTGCAATGGGGACCGCTCAAGATCGATCTGCGCGCGCGCTGCGCCGTGGTCAATGAGCACGACCTTGAGTTGACCGGCGCGGAGATGCGCATCCTGGAGCAGCTGATGCGCGCGGATGCCAAACCCGTGACTCGCGAAGAGCTCATGACACGGGCGCTGGGGCGGCGCCTGCTGCCAACGGACCGCAGCCTCGATACGCATGTGAGCAATCTGCGGCGCAAGCTTGCGAAGTACACCGATCGCGTCACGCTGCAAAGCGTGCGCGGCACGGGCTATGCGCTCGCAATGACGAGCGCCCGCGGGGCTGCCAGCGCAGACAGCTGAGCCGCCGTGCATTCGCTCTTCTGGCGCATCTTCCTCACCTTTTGGCTCGCGCTCGCGCTCATTCTCGTGGGCACCGTGACGGTCGCCGTGGATGCGGCCCTAAAATGGAGGAATGAGCGACCCTCGCTGCCCTACCAGGAGGTCTACTCCCGGGCCGCGCAGGTTTTCGAGACCGGCGGTGCTGATGCTCTCAAGCAATGGATCGAAGAGTTGAGCCCGGCCGCGCTGCGCGAGCGCACTTTTGTGCTCGACTCCTCGGGCCATGACCTGCTCGACCGTCCGCTGCCGCTCTATCCCGGAATCAACCGCGAGGGGTCGCCGGCGCGCGTGCGCTCGCCGGCGGAGCCGATCGGCCGCTCTTTGATGCTCGTGGGTCCCGACGGCAAAGCGTTTCGCGTGGTGGTAATGACGCCGCCGTATCGCGGCCCGATCCGGCGATTTGGCGAGCTTGAGCTCCCTGGGGTGCGCGCGGCGACCCTGATCATTGCCCTCGTGGTGAGTGCGGTGGTGTGCTTCCTGCTCGCCCGCTATCTCACCGCACCTGTGGATCGGCTGCGCGATGCCACGCAGCGCATCGCCGCCGGGGATTTGAATGTGCGCGTGCTGCCCAGCCTCAAGGGGCGCAAGGACGACCTGGGGCTCCTCGCGGCGGATTTCGACGCGATGGCCGAGCGCGTGCGCAGCCTTCTTGAGTCGAAGCACCAGCTGCTGCGCGACGTCTCCCATGAGCTGCGCTCGCCGCTCGCGCGGCTGCAGCTCGCCTTGTCGTTGGCGCAGCGCGGCGATACCGGCGCGGCGGAGAATCTCGCTCGCATCGGCCGCGAAGCGGACCGGCTCGAGCAGCTGATTGCACGCGCTCTACTGCTCGCACGACTCGAGCGTCCCGCGCTCGGCACTGAGAGCGAGCAGGTTGACATCGCGCAGCTCCTCGGCGAGATCGTGGCGGATGTCGCCATCGAGGCTGACGTGCGCCGCGCCCGCGTTGAGCTTCGCACGCAGGGCACGCTCGAAGTCATGGGCGATCGCGAAGCGCTGCGCAGCGCCTTTGAGAATGTGCTGCGCAATGCGGTGCGCTACAGTCCCGTGGGGTCGCAGTTGCAAGTGCGGGCAGAGCGGCGTGCCATGTCGATCGAAGTCGTGATCGAGGATCAGGGCCCCGGAGTGCCGGAGAAGGATCTCAGCCTCATCTTCGAGCCGTTCTACCGTGTTGATGCATCGCGTGATCGCGCGGAAGGCGGCGAGGGGCTGGGGCTTGCGATTGCCGCGCGCGCGGTCGCGCTTCACCACGGCACGATCGACGCGCGCAACCTCGCCGCGACGGGGCTTGCGGTGCGGATAGTTCTGCCGGCGCTGGCGTGAAAAGAAAAAGCCGCCCTTGCGGGCGGCTTCCAACGGCGGTCCGAGACCTTAGGCGGCGATCATCGAGTCTCAGGGGGGGAGAGGAGACCTCGAGTCGAGCGCCACGCCGGGACAAATCATCACATACGCTCAGTGTGACCGTTGGTGCGGCGCAAAGTTGAACGCGTTGATGCTTCTTTAGAGTTCTTGAGCTTTTAAGGGAGCGCCGGTTAAATGTCGCTCAAATGAACGATAAATCGGCATTGCTCGAGCAACTGCGACTGCACCGTGGCGTCTCCGAAGGCGAACCGCCTGGCAGCGCCATCAAATGGATCGTTGTCGGCGCGGCCGCGCTTGCAGTGCTCGGGGTCGCAGCGTGGCTTGTGCTCGGCAGGGCGAGCGGCGTGCCCGTGCGCATCGCGGTCGCGCAGGAGTCGAGCAGCGGCTCCGCGGCGAGCGCGGCGTCGCTGCTGGATGCTTCGGGGTACGTGGTCGCGCGTCGCGAGGCCACGGTGTCTTCCAAGATCACGGGCAAGGTGCTCGAGGTATTGATTGAGGAAGGTCAACGTGTCGCGGCCAACGAGGTGCTCGCGCGCCTGGATGACTCCAATGCGCGGGCGCGCCTGCAGCAGGCGAGCGCGCAACTGGAAAAACCCGCGCGGCTGCGGACGTTGCGCAAGGACATCGCGCGCATCGAGACGCGCATTTCACAGCTGCGGAACAAGGCGGCTTAATTTTTTGTATGGCTGAAACTGTAAAACAACCGGAAGTGAAACGCGGCAACCGCAAGGAACGCG
>PLIX01000111.1:4690-20192 GCA_003140135.1 Gammaproteobacteria bacterium | reverse complement strand
GAGCAGGAGTACTTCAGCGACGGCATCACCGAGGACATCATCACCGATCTCGGCAAGGTGTCGGCTCTATCGATCGTCTCGCGCAACACCGCGTTTTCCTTCAAGGGCGCGACAGCCGACGTTGCCCAGGTCGCGCGCCAGACCAAGGCTTCCTACGTTCTTGTCGGCAGCGTCCGCAAATCCGGAGCGCGGGTGCGGATCACCGCGCAACTGATCGGCGCCGCCAATGACTCGCAGTTGTGGGGGGAACGTTACGATCGCGATCTGAACGACATCTTCGCGCTGCAGGACGAGATCTCCAAGGCTATCGTCGCAGCATTGAAACTGACGCTGCTGCCGGAGGAGAAGCAAGCCCTCGAGCAGCGCGGCACGTCCAATCCTGAGGCGTACAAGCTTTACCTGATGGCGCGGCAATTCTGGCTTCTGGATAACGAGAGAAACAACGAGATCGTCGTGCGCATCTGTAACCGCGTGATCGAGATCGATCCACACTACGCGCAGGCATGGGCGACGATGGCGCTGGCGCAGTGGAATATGTTCTGGCGAGGCGACTCCGGCGACGACGGCGAACGCGCAGCCGAAATGGCACTGCGGCTCGATCCCCAGCTCGCCGATGCGCATTCCGCGATGGGCGCGGCGCTGCGCAGCAAGGGGCGCTTCGAGGAGGGGCTGAGCTCGTGCCGCAACGCACTGCGTCTGGAGCCAAATTCATACACCGGCAATCGAATCGCGGGCCTGTGCTACCTCGGCATGCGGCGCTACGACGATGCGGTCGGCCATTTCGAGCTTGCAGCCGCCGCAGTGGAATCGGATTTTACGGCATCGGCCTTCATATCGCAGTGCTACAAAGCAAAGGGCGATATAGAGCGCATGACAAGCGCCGCGCGCAAAGCTCTTGAGCGTGTCGAAAAGATCGTCGCAGCCGAACCCGGTCATAGTCGCGCGATCGGCATCGGCGTCAACCTGCTGGCTGCTCTGGGCGAGAAGGAACGGGCCAAAGAGTGGGCGACACGGGCGCGTCTCGTCGATCCAGAGAACGCCAATCTGCACTACAATCTTGCCTGCGCAATGTCCTCCCTCGGAGAATTTGATTTGATGCTGGAGACGCTCGGCGGCATCGCCTCCCGGCTCTCGCCGGGCATGCTGAGCTGGATGGATGCCGATACCGACTTCGACCCCATTCGCAACGATCCCCGGTTCAAGGCGTTAATCGAAAAAGTTCGGGCGCGGCTCGCGTCGACCAATACGGTCGGCGCAAGTCTTTGAACCGCGCACGTCGCCATCTTCTGGCTGCGGCGGGCGGCCGCATTCAGCGCGGCTCGCGCTCCTTCTTTACGGTGTTCCACACTGCAACGTCCCAGGAATTGTGGATGCCGAGGAACAGGAGCAGCAGGGATACCGCGGCGACGCCGTACAGGCTTTGTTCCGGCCGCTCAGAGACAGTAAACGCGATGGCGAACAGGGCGCCGTAGGCGAGCATCGGCAATATCACGTGACATAGCCAGTCCTCGAGGAAGGGCACGTAGGCTTTGGTGAGAAGCTTCATCCTGATGGCAATGACGCTGACATAGGTCACGCCAGCAATACCGGCAATGCCCAACCCGATGCTCAAGCTTCCAACACCCACGTGAGGCATGCTTAGAAAGGCGGACAACGCCAGCACGCCGCCAAAATGCACGATGGTCGGTGAGACGAACGCTCGCAGACCTACGGGATTCACTTGATGCGCGTCGGCAGCGAGCGCGATGACGACAAAAGTCAGTCCTGTGAGCCCAGCCGCCGCCGATCCCGCGATGACGTAGAAATTGGACCAGTCGGCCAGCAGTGACGGCGCCATCTTGCAATCTCCGCCTCAATCGCCTCACGCTCACAAACCGATTGACGCTGGGGTTCAAGCCGCGATAATCGTAACGATACGCGCTAGGAGTGCAATCGTCTCGCGCAGCGTCCTGGATCGCCTCCCAACAAGCTATTTGAAGTCCGGGCTCTGCAGTGCTCGCGTCCCCTGCGTGACTTCTGCCGCCGTGACCTGGGACGTCAACGGCTCGCCCTTCATGAACGCCAGGAGAGTCGCACGCGCTTCCATGGCATCCCGGTATCCCAGCTCAATCAGCTCGCGCGTGTAGCCTGATTCGAACATGAGATAGCTCGAGAGCTGACTGCCCGCGGTTTCGCCTCTGCCGCCGATCACCCGCAGCAGCGAGCGCAGGCCGCGCGGCATCTCATGTGCGTGGCGCGCGGCAATCTCGCGCGGATCGACGCTCGGCGCCAGCATGAGCGTCTCGACGTTGCGCAAGCCGCGCGCCGCCGCGGGCGCCGCACGCACCAAATCATTGATGCGCTCGCATTGTTCGAGGTCACCGAAAATCTGATCGGTAAAGAGCGTGTCGAGCATGTAGCCCAGGATCTGTCCAGGGGTCGGCATGGTGGGCGCCGCACGCGGTGCAACCACGCCTGCGTCCTCACGCGCGCGTACCCCGATGATGAGGAGACGTTCCGCACCGAGGTGGATGGCGGGACTCATGGGATTCAGCTGGCGCATGGCCCCGTCGCCGAAATACTCGTCCCCGAGCGGCAGCGGCGGGAACAACAGGGGGATGGAGACGCTCGCCATGAGGTGCTCGAGCGTGAGGCGCGTGCGCCTGCCGATGCGCTGTACGCGGCTCCACTCCTTGATTGAGTCGGCGCCATCGTAGAATGCCACCGAGTGGCCGCTGGCATAGCTCGTGGCGCACAGCGCAAGCGCCTGCAGATGGCCGCGCTCGATGCTGCGGCGCACTCCACCCCAATCCACATGTGCGCTCAAAAGCTCGCGCAGCGGGGTGTTGTCGAGCATGGACTTCGGGGGCGCGACCAGGGTCCCGCCGGATGCGAGCGAGAAGAGCCAATGCAGGCCCGCGCGCAGCATGTGCCACGGGTCGACGCGAAACACCTGTTCCGCGCGGAAGTTGGCCCACACCTCTTCGAGGCCGACGACCGCCCGCCGCCACTGGTGGGCCTCGGCGGCCAGCACGCCGGCGGAGACGGCGCCGGCCGAAGTGCCGACGATGATGGGAAAGGGGTTGCGCGCGCGCGGCAAGAGCTCGGCGAGGGCTCTCAGCACTCCCACCTGATAGGCCGAACGCGCGCCGCCGCCGGTCAGCACAAGTCCAACGACGGGATGGCTGGCTTTGCGGCGGTCGGGGACAGCGATTGCGGTTAGACCGTCATCCATAAATACGACATAACCAACTCAAACGGCGCGCCCCCGCGCAGTTGGATGCAGGCTATCTGGTTCGCGGCTGCAACAGCAGGCGGTGTTGCACAGATCCTGGAAGAAAGGGCAGCGGTGCGCCGGCGGCCCAGGCGCCGAAGCCTGCCCGATAGTAGGGCGACAAGGGATGGCCGCTCTGCCCGCCCGCGATGTGCAGATAGCCTTCGGCTTCGTGACCTGGCGAGACCGCGAAGCGCTCCGAGGCGCCGAACGCGCCGTCCTGCACGCGCGGCATGTCGTGATCGCCCGGCAGCTCGAGGGTAGGCATGTCAAAGAGACGCGCAAGATAGGGCAGCGCGCCCGACAGCGGATGGCGAATGCGCACGGCGTGGCGCGTGCCCCACGTGCATAGCGCAAGCTCGCCGCAAACTCCCGTGAGCTCGACGATACTGGCGTCGATCTGCCCGAGGAGCAGCTCCCGCCAGCTCGCATAGTCCGCGGCAAGCTTGTCGGGCGGCTGCCGGCTCACGAGCTCCCACAGAGCCTGCTCGAATTGATCAGGCGGCGGCGCCTCATCCGTGATGCCAAGTCCATGCAGACTCATGCGCCACACCGAACGCTCGGTCTGGTCACGAAATTCACGCACCAGCCGGTAGCCCACCGAGTCGATGCTGGCGCGCGCATTCCACTCTGCGATGTAGCGCTTGAAGTCCGCGCGCCGCGGATGATCGCGCAGTGCCTGCGCGTCGAGGAGCTCGAGAATGAGCGCGCGCCAGCGGGCAAGGAAGAAAGCCCGATCATCGAGCTGCACGCGCAGCATGTCGGCGGGTGTTGCGCGCTCCCGCAGCGCCGCCAGATCGTCGCGAATCTGACGCCCACGAGCGCCAAGACCATAGCCCGCGCCGGTCAGTGCCTCGTCGCCGCCGAGGAGTGTCTCGAAACGGGCGTCGTCGACGGCGCGCGCGTTGGCCGTCCAAAGCCGCCCAGATGCCGGATCGATGAGATGCGGATGTTCCGCGGCGCTCGTCCAGGGGCCCTCCCCCGTCAGGCGCGCCGGACCTGAGTCGAGCGGAATGCGCCCGAAGATCGTCCACGCGATGTGCCCTTCCTGGTCGCCGACGATGAGATTCTGATGAGGGATGCCGATGCTGGGCGCGAGCGCCAGAACCTCATCGACGGATTTTGCAGTTTCCATGCTCTGCAGATTGAAGTTGGTGGCCTGCGGCACCTGCGCAAGCCACCGCACGAACCAGCAGTTGTGTTCCTCAGGATGCGCCTGCAGCAGCAGTCCCATTGGCGCAGATCTGACCGGCAGGATGACGCTCGGCGCACCGCGCACGTGGATTTCCTCGCGGTCCACAGCAAGAGGCACAGGCCCTGCCGGCGTGCGCAGCTCGGCCGCGCTTACGGCAAGGCACCCGACTGACTGTAAATCGAGCCATTTGCCGTAGCTGTTGGTAAATCCCCATGCCACGTGGCCGTTCGAGCCCGCGACGAGGAGCGGCGTGCCCGGCAGCGTCAAACCATTCAGATCAAGCCCGGGGTCCGCCGCGCTCGCGGCAGTCACCAGCCGGGCGCGATACCACACGGTCGGCACCCGCAGGTTCAGGTGCATATCGCTTGCAACGAGCGCAGCGCCGGTCGTCGTCAGGCGCCCGGCGAGCGCCCAATTGTTGCTGCCCGCATCGCTTGCGCGCGCAGGCCATTCGCGTCCCTGCAGCGCTGGCCCCGCCGTGCGCAGGCCGGGGCCGTCCGAGGCGGATGCGAACTCGGGCTCCTCGGCCGTCGTCCCATTGGGGCTGTCCCACAGCGTGCGCGGCGGATAAAAAAACTGCAGCGCACACTTCCAGCCTGGCCCGCATTCCGGTCCGCTGAGATGGGAGTTGATCCTGCGCTTCAGCAATTCCCGCTCAACCCCGCCATGCTGCAGATCCCACCACATCGCATACGAGACGAGAACCGTATCCGCGTCGCGCCACGGTGCGGGCGCGGAGCCGAGGAGCCAATACTCCCAGGGACGGCTGTGCAGGCTTGCGAGCGCGGCGTTCACGCCACGCGTGTAGGCGGCGAGGAGTGCGCGCTGCTCGGGCGTCGCCTCCTCGAGCACGGCGGCCGCCACATGGCGAAAGCGGAACATGCGCGCCTTCTCATCCTGTTCGAGCGCCACTGCGCCAAAGAGCTCTGAGAGTTCGCCCGCTGCGAGGCGCCGCGACAGATCCATCTGGAAAAACCGGTCCTGACCGTGAACGAAGCCCGTGCCGTATGCAAGAT
The DNA here is from genome assembly GCA_003140135.1 of Gammaproteobacteria bacterium. GTDB lineage: Bacteria > Pseudomonadota > Gammaproteobacteria > Steroidobacterales > Steroidobacteraceae > PALSA-1196. The sequence goes on along the minus strand of PLIX01000111.1, from coordinate 14,728 downwards.
CATTGCGATTCGCAGCCCGAACCGTCGGGATGCCCAGTGCATCGCGCTCGATAGTAACGTCCGCGCCCAACGCGGGTGTCGAGATCGTGCCATCGAGCGCGGGCAGCGACGCGTGCAGCACGGCGTAGATGAGCGCGAGCGGTAACAGAATGAGGAGCGCGCCGCCAAGCGCGAGCCCTTTGACGGTGCGCCTGGAAATGACGGGCACCTGCAGGCTCAACCGTCAGTCGAGCGCGACTTTGAGGATCTGCATTGAATTCGTGCCGCCTTCCACTCCCGACTGCTCGCCCTTGGTGAGGATGACGAGGTCGCCGCGCTCGACGAGCCGCAGATCGAGAAGCCGCGCGAAGATCGAGTGGTACAGGCGCTCGGTTGTGGCCGCGCCGACATCGAAGATGACGGGGTAGACGCCCCGGTACAGCGTCACGCGGCCGCGCGTCGCCTCGTGCCCCGTGAACGCGTAGATCGGAATGTCCGCTCGGATGCGCGACATGAACAGCGGAGTGGCGCCGGTCTCGGTGAGCGCGACGATTGCCCGCACCTTCATGTGATTGGCCGTGTACATCACCGCCATCGCGATCGCCTCTTCGCTGCCGGCGAACACCTTCTCGACCCGGTGACGGGTACTCGTGTGCGTGAGCTCGTATTTTTCGGCGCCTTCGATGACATCCGCCATCGCCCGCACGGCTTTGATGGGATAACGGCCCATGGCCGTCTCGGCCGAGAGCATCACCGCATCGGTCCCGTCCATGACCGCGTTGGCGACATCGCTGACTTCAGCGCGCGTCGGCACCGGATTCTGAATCATCGACTCCATCATCTGCGTCGCGGTGATCACGACCCGATTGCGCAGGCGCGACTCATAGATGATGGTCTTCTGCAGACCCGTGAGTTCTGCGTAGCCCATCTCGACACCCAGATCGCCGCGCGCGACCATGACGGCGTCAGCCGCGTCAATGATGCCGGCGAGATTGGTGATCGCCTCCTGACGCTCGATCTTCGCAACGATGCGCGCTGCGCCGCCGGCACTGCGCACCATGGCGCGCGCTCTTGAGATGTCGCTGGCATCGCGCGCGAAGGACACGGCGATGTAGTCGATGCCCTGCTCGGCGCCGAAGCGGATGTCGTCCTTGTCCTTCTCCGAAAGCGCCGGCGCAGAGATCCCCCCGCCCTGGCGATTCAGGCCCTTGCGATCCGAGAGCTCGCCTCCCAAGCGCACACGGCATTCGATGCGCGTGCCGTTGACCGCGACGACATCGAGGACGACCTGTCCGTCGGCGAGCAACAGCGCATCCCCGGCGCTCACGTCCCGCGGCAGATCCTGGTAGGCGACGCCCACCTCGTCTACGGTGCCGGCTTTCGGAGCAAGAGCGGTATCGAGCGTGAAGGACCGTCCCTCTTCCAGGCGCACGGGCCCGTCGCGGAAACCCTCGATACGTATCTTGGGTCCCCCCAAGTCCATGAGCACACCGATCGAGCGGTCAGCACGGCGCGCCGCCGCGCGCACCTGCTCCAAGCGGCGCAGATGATCCGCCTGAGTGCCGTGGGAGGCGTTGATCCGCGCGACATCCGCGCCCTCCTGGACCATGCGGTCGAACACGGCCGGATCATCGGTCGCGGGTCCCAGGGTCACCACGATCTTCGTACGTCGTAAGCCGATCATCCGCGTGCCCGCGCTTCGAGCATGGCCACGGCGGGCAACGTCTTACCCTCCACGAATTCGAGAAAGGCGCCGCCGCCGGTGGAGATATACGAGATGCCATCCTCGACCCCGTACTTCTCGATGGCCGCGAGGGTGTCGCCACCGCCCGCGATCGAGAACGCCTTGCTGCGCGCAATCGCGTTGGCAATGGCGCGAGTGCCTTCGCCAAACTGTTCGAATTCGAACACGCCGACCGGGCCGTTCCACACGATGGTGCCCGCCGCCTGCAAGAGTTCACTGAAGCGCTCGGCCGTATCCGGGCCAATATCCAGAATCATTTCGTTGTCGCGCACCTCATGGACCGGGCGCACATCGGCGTGCGCGGTCGCGGCAAAGTCCCTCGCGACGACAACGTCGGTGGGCAGCGGAATTTCGGCGCCGCGGGCGCGCGCCTTTGCCAAGAGCGCGCGTGCGACGTCGAGCATCTCCGCCTCGTGCAGCGAGCGGCCAATCTTGACGCCGGTAGCCGCGAGAAAAGTATTGGCGAGGCCCCCGCCGACGATGAGGTTGTCCACCTTTTCAAGGAGCGCCTCGAGCACCGTGAGCTTGGTTGACACCTTTGAGCCTGCCACGATGGCGATGAGCGGCCGCGCCGGCTTCTGCAGCGCCCGTTCGAGCGCGATGAGCTCACCGACGAGGAGCGGACCGGCACAGGCGACCGGGGCGAATCTTGCGACTCCGTGCGTGCTCGCCTCCGCGCGGTGCGCCGTGCCGAACGCATCCATCACGAATACGTCGCACAGCGACGCCATCTGCCGCGCGAGCAGCTCGCTGTCCTTCTTCTCGCCGGGATTGAAGCGTACGTTCTCGCACAGCACGGCGCTCCCCGGGGCGCAGTCCACACCCGCGAGCCATTCCTTGCGCAGCACTATCGGCTGGCCCATCAGATCGGACAAGCGCGCCGCGACCGGCGCGAGCGAAAACTGCTCCTCATAGACGCCCTCCGTCGGCCGCCCAAGGTGCGAGAGGATGAAGACCTTCGCGTGTTGATCGATGGCGTAGCGAATCGTGGGCAGCGCCGCACGAATGCGCGCATCGCTCGTCACGGTGCCGGACTGCACGGGCACATTCAGGTCCTCGCGGATCAAGACACGTTTGCCGTGCAGGTCGGCATCCGACATCCGCAAGACGTTCATGCCGCCTTTGACCAGGCGAGGGTCGTATCGAGCATGCGGTTCGAGAAACCCCATTCGTTGTCATACCAGGCACACACCTTCACGAGCACGCCGTCGATGCATTTGGTGAGCGTCGCATCGAAAATCGACGAATGCGGATCGTGATTGAAGTCGACCGAGACGAGCGGCGCCTCGTTATACGCGAGGATGTGGCGCATGGCGCCCGCGGCCGCCTCCTGCATGAGTTTATTGACTTCCTGGACGCTCGTGGCGCGCCGCGCCGTAAACGTCAGATCAACCAGTGAGACGTTGATCGTGGGCACACGAATCGCAAAGCCGTCGAGTTTGCCCTTGAGCTCGGGCATGACGAGCCCGACGGCGGCGGCCGCGCCGGTCTTGGTGGGTATCTGCGACATGGTGGCCGAGCGGGCGCGGCGCAGGTCGGAGTGATACACGTCGGTGAGAACCTGGTCATTGGTGTACGAGTGGATCGTCGTCATGAGTCCGGCGACGATGCCGATCTTGTCGTGCAGGACCTTGGCGACGGGCGCGAGACAGTTGGTGGTGCAGGACGCATTGGAAATCACGGTGTAGGAGGACTTGAGCAGCTGGTGATTGACGCCGTAGACGATGGTAGCGTCGACATCCTCGCCGCCCGGCGCGGAGATCACGACCTTCTTCGCGCCGCCTTTCAAATGGGCGCTCGCCTTGGCGCGGCTCGAGAAGAGTCCCGTGCACTCCAGGATGAATTCGGCGCCGAGCTCGCCCCAGGGCAGCTTAGCCGGATCGCGCTCCGCAAGCACGCGGATGCGATCGCCGTTCACCACCATCGCATCACCATCGACCTGCACCTCGCCCGGAAATTTGCCGTGGGCGGTGTCGTAGCGGGTCAGGTGCGCATTCGTTTGCGCATCGCCGAGATCATTGATGGCGACGATCTGGATTTGCGCGGTGCGTTTGGACTCGTAGAGCGCACGCAGGATGTTGCGGCCGATGCGGCCATACCCATTGATACCGACCTTGATTGGCATACTGGCCCTCAGCTCTTCAGCAATTCTTCGACTTGCCGGATGACATTATCGGCGGTGAAGCCGAAGTGTGGAAATACGTCGGACGCCTTGCCCGAAGCGCCGAAGTGATCGATTCCGAGCACGCGGCCCTGACTGCCGACATAGCGCCACCACCCGAGCGTTGCGCCCGCCTCGACCGCCAGACGCCGACCGACGGCGTTTGGCAGAACGGATTCGCGGTAGGCGGCATCTTGCGCGTCGAAGACATCGGTTGCGGGCATCGACACGAGGCGCACACGCCGCCCCCGGTCGTTCAGTGCTTTGACAGCCTGCGCGGCAATTCCGATCTCCGAGCCCGTCGCCATCACGAGCGCCTCGGGTGCGCCGACGCAGTCGATGAGAACGTAGCCGCCGCGGCGTACGGCTGCCTGCTGCTCGGTGGTGCGCGTCTGCTGCGGCAGCGGCTGGCGCGTGAGCACGAGCGCCGTCGGACCGGTACGTCGCTCAAGGGCGGCTATCCATGCGACCGCGGATTCGAGCGCATCGCAGGGCCGCCATAGACTCAGGTTCGGCATGGCGCGCAGGCTTGTCAGATGTTCAATGGGCTGGTGTGTTGGTCCATCCTCTCCCAAGCCGATGGAATCGTGCGTGTAGACGAGAATCACGCGCAGATGCATGAGTGCCGCCAAGCGCACGGCGTTCCGGGCGTAGTCGGAGAAAACGAGGAACGTTCCGCCGTAGGGGATGAATCCGCCATGCAGCGCCATGCCGTTCATGATCGCCGTCATGCCGAACTCGCGCACGCCGAAGTGAAAATAATGCCCGGAAAAATCCGTCGGCGTTATCGCAGTCGTATTCTTCTGCTGGGTATTGTTTGAACCGGTGAGATCCGCAGAACCGCCGAGGAGCCCGGGCACCAGAGGACCGATCACGTTGAGCGAGGCCTGCGATGTCTGGCGCGTGGCCAGCGGCTTCGACTCCTGTTGCGCCGCCGCTCGTGCCTGCGTTGCAATCTCGCTCCACTTCTGGGGCAAATCGCCGCGCATGCGCCGCTCAAGCTCCGCTGCCAGCTGCGGATGCGCCGCGCGGTAGCGCCCAAAGAGCTCGTTCCACGCGGCTTCCGCGGCAGCCCCCGCCGCGTGATGATCCCAGGCCTGCTTCAGCGGCGCCGGAATCGCAAACGGCTCGTACGGCCAATTCAGAGTCTTGCGCGCGAGCGCGACTTCCTCGACTCCCAGGGCTTCGCCGTGTGCGGCCTTCGTGCCCTGGCGGTTCGGAGCACCCCAGCCGATGACCGTCTTGCAGCAAATGAGCGACGGACGCGCCGTTTCCGCACGTGCCGCCTGGATGGCTGCGGCAACCGCGTCGGCGTCCTGCCCGTCAACGTGCGGGATCACGTGCCACCCATAAGCCTCGAAGCGCTTCGGAGTATCGTCGGTAAACCAGCCGGAGACCTTGCCGTCGATCGAGATGCCGTTGTCGTCGTAGAAGCCAATCAGCTTGCCGAGCTTGAAGGTGCCGGCGAAGGAGCAGGCCTCGTGGGAAACGCCCTCCATGAGGCAACCGTCTCCCATAAACACATAGGTGTGATGGTCGACCACGTCCAAATCGGGCCGATTGAACTCGAGCGCCAGCAGTTTCTCGGTGACTGCCATGCCGACCGCATTGGCAAGCCCTTGGCCGAGCGGCCCCGTGGTGGTTTCGATGCCGATGTCCAGGTCGTGCTCAGGATGCCCTGGAGTGCGTGACCCGAGCTGACGGAAATTCTTGATCTCCTCGATGCCGAGCGGATATCCCGTAAGATATAGGACCGAATACAACAGCATCGAAGCGTGGCCGTTCGAAAGCACGAACCGGTCCCGATCGATCCAGCGGGGATTGCCCGGGTTGAATTTGAGGACGCTGCGCCACAACACCTCAGCGATATCCGCCATTCCCATCGGCGCGCCCGGATGACCCGAAACGGCGCGCTGCACGGCATCCATGGCTAGAGCGCGGATCGCATTGGCTAGTTCACGGTGGCTGCTCATGCGTTCATTCCGGTGCGGTGGTCGCCTGGCTGAAAGAGGGCCTGGCATTTTCCATCACGCGACCCACGTGCGGCAATCACACTCTGCGGTGCGCGCTGTCGTGGGCGGCAGACACAGGCGCGGGGCGGCTTCACAATATCCGCCGCGGCGACGCGCACTGCGTCACTACGCTCGATGCGAACATTCTCGGCTTGATGCAGTTCACTTTGAGCCGCGCGATCTTTTGCTACGCTTTCCGACCATGCGAACTGCCCGGGGCTCCTGAGTGTCGTATCGAACATGAGTGCGCTGCGTCTCGTACAGTTTACCGATCCGCATCTCTACGGCAGGGAAACCGAATCCCTGCGCGGCGTACAGACTGCGCCGGCGCTCGCACACGCCCTCGCGCAGGCGCAGGCGCGCGACTGGCCGGTCGACGCCATACTCGTCACCGGCGACATCGTCCAGGACGATCCCGGCGGCTACGCTCATTTCCGTCGCCTCTTCAGGAGCGCCGGAGCTCCCGTGTTATGTATTCCCGGCAACCACGATGACCCCGAGGCCCTGCGGCGCGAGCTTAACTGCGACCCTTTCGTGGTCGGCGGCCTGATCGACTTCGGGCCGTGGCGCGTCGTGCTGCTCGACACCTGGGTGGCCGGCTCCGCCGCGGGCCGTCTGAGCGAGCAGAGCCTGGCACAACTTGACCAGGCGCTGCGCACCGCATCCGGACGGCATGCGCTCGTGTGCCTGCACCATCACCCGGTCAGCATGTCGAGTCGTTGGCTCGACGAGGTGGGCCTTAAGAACGCCGCCGAGTTCTGGCGCATCGTCGATCAGCACAGCAACGTGCGTGCCGTCGTCTGGGGCCACGTCCATCAATGCTTCGACGAGCTGCGCGGCAATGTGCGCCTGCTCGCGACCCCGTCAACCTGCGCACAGTTCATGCCGGGCTCGAATGAATTCGCGCTCGACACACTGCCGCCCGCGTACCGCACACTACAGCTGCGAGCGGATGGTACTCTCACCACCGAGGTCGTGTGGATAGAACAATGCGCCGCTGGCTCCTCATCGTCGGTCTCCTCGGCTGCCTAGACGCACAGGCTCAAAGTCCCGTCTGGGCGTTGAAGGGCGCGCATAACACCGTCTACCTTGCAGGCTCCGTGCATCTTTTGAAGAAGGATGACACGAATCTGCCGCCCGCCATCGATCGCGCCTACGCCTCTTCCCGGACGCTCGTGATGGAGGTGGATATCGACGAGGTGGATTCCCCCGCGGCGCAGGCGCTGCTTCTGCAGAAAGGCATGTTTGCAGATGGCTCGACGCTACGCGATTCGATCAGCGCGGCGAGCTACGAGCGCGTCGTGGCCGAAGCCACGCGCTTGGGGATGCCTGTTGAAGGCTTACAGCAGTTCGAGCCATGGGCAGTTGCGCTGACCCTGACGCAGCTCGAGTACCTGCAGTTGGGCTTCGATCCGGATGAGGGAGTCGAACGGCAGCTCGGGCGGCGTGCCCATGCGGACGGGAAACACATTCAGGGCCTGGAAACCATCGAGCAGCAGATCGGTATCCTGGCCTCGCTCTCGAAGGACGATCAAGCGGCTTTCCTCGAACAGACGGTAACGGACATGCACGATGCCGACCGCGAAACGCAGCAGATCGTCGCGGCTTGGCGCAGCGGGGATGCCGCCAAGCTTGCGGCACTCATGAGCGAGGACTTCCAGACCTTTCCGGGCCTGTATCACGCGCTCGTCACTGACCGCAATCGGCGCTGGATGCCGCAAATCGAGCGCCTGCTCAAGGCCGATCAGAACTATCTCGTGATCGTCGGCGCCCTGCATCTCGTCGGCGACGGGGGTTTGCTGCAGCTTGCCAGGGCCGAAGGCTTAGAGCCTCGACCGCTGCAGTGATCGCGCCGGCATGAGCCCGCAGCGCCCGCTTGTCATGCGCTGCGGCGCGTTCGGGGACATGGTGCTGCTCACCGCCCTCCTGCGCCAGTTGCACTTGCGTCTGGGAACACCGGCCGACCTCATCGCCTCCGGGTCTTGGACCGTACCGCTCCTTCAGGGCCAGCCCGGCGTGGGTGAGATTTTCATCCTCCGCAGCCGCAAATCTCCCTACTGGGCGAGCCGCAGCCAGCAGCGCCTCGTGCGGTGGATGCAATCACGGGGCGCCGGACCCACGTGGTTCTGCGACTCCGGCGCCGGTCGCGAACTCCTGCGGCGCGGCGGGGTCCCGGATAACTTCGTCTGCGAAGATCAGGCGCTGCCGCGGGTGCCGGGAGAACATTTCGTTGACCGCTGGATCCGGTTTGCGAACTCAACACCGCCGGCATTCGCGGGGATGCTGCCGCCGAGTCAGGCGCGCATCGAGAGCAATGCCGTGATCATCATCGACGCTGCCACCCGCAGCGCGCTCGAACCCTGGCTCGCGAGCCGCGGACTCTCAAATCGCGAGCTCATTCTGCTGCAGACGGGTAACAAGAGAACGATGCGCGGCTGGCTGCGGCGGCGCGCGACGAATACCAAGTATTGGCCGCCAGAGCGCTGGGCCGAAGTGATTCGCGCGCTGCGCGCCGCGCGTCCCGACGCTGCGATTGTGCTCATGGGCGTGCCGCGCGAGTTCGCACTCAATGCGCAGATCATTCGGCTAGCAAGCGTGGCTGGCCTGCACAATGTTGCCGATGATTTGCCGATCCGCATACTGCTGCCGCTCGTCGAGCGCGCCACGAGTCTCATATCGGTCGATACCGGCCCGGCGCACGCGGCCGCCGCGCTCAAGTGCCCGACGGTTGCGCTCTTCGGAGCATCCGATCCGCTTCTCTATCGGCCCGGCGGCGTTACGACGCCCGCCATTGCGCTCGTGGGCGAGATCGACGGGCACCCCAATATTCTGGGCATCCAGCCGTCAGCGGTCATCGCCGCATGGCGCGAGCTCGGCGCCGGGTCGCGCTCGGTTGCGNNGCGCCGGCGCGCCGCGGCGCTCTCGCCGCCAGTCCTTGCGCTAATATGGGAATGAGCCCAGTGCGGTGCGCAATTTAAATTTCACATGAGCGACGGCCACACGCGCCTGCTCTTCATTCCGGTATCCGGGCCGCGCGGCATGGGGGAATATGCGCGCGCGATTGCAATCGCGACCGCGGCGGTGCAGCGCTGGCCGCGTGTTGAGATTCGCTTCGCGCTCAGCCGCGGTGCCGCCTATGCCGCTGACACGCCTTTTCAGGCAACCTTCCTGCCATCCTCGCCAACCTTTCATTCGCGCGAGGTCGCCGCACTGATTCGGGAATTCAGGCCCACCATCGTGTTGTTTGACAATGCCGGCCGCACTTCGCAATTACGCGCGGCGGTCGCGGGCGGCGCGCGCACCGTCTTCATCAGCTCTCGTCCGAAGCAGCGCCGCAGGGCATTTCGCCTGCGCTGGATGCGCCTCCTCGATGAACACTGGATCGCCTATCCGCAGTTCATCGCCGGCGCCGCTGGCGGCATCGAACGCTTGAAGTTGCTGCTGCTCGGACGTCCGACGCTGCGCTTTTTCGATGCTGTGCTCCCGCAGGCCGACCCGATGCTGTCGCGCTCGGTCATGGCGCGCTTTGGCGTGCGCGAGGGCGAGTACGTTTTGGTCGTGCCCGGCGGCGGCACCGGTCATCCCGGAGCACTCGCTGCGCCGCAGGTGGTGGCGGAGGCCGCACGCCGCATTGCGCTGCGCTCTTACCCGACGATTCTCGTCGGCGTGACGCCGCAGGGCGCGCGCTCCGCGCCCCATGCCGACGATTTGAAGGTCGCCCCGCGCCTCTCGATCGCCATGGTCAGTGAACTCGTGCGCGGCGCGCGCCTCGTGATCTCAAATGGCGGGGATACGATGCTGCAGGCGCTCGCCTGCCAGCGACCGTGCGTCGCGGTCCCCATCGCGGGCGACCAAGCGCACCGGATCAAACGCTGCGTGCGCAGCGGGCTGGTCGCAAGCGCGCGCCTTGATGCGGCCGATCTTGAGCGCGTTGCCCTGCGCATGCTCGAGGCAGGCGACGCACGCATGCCGCTGGATGCGCATGCCGACAGAACGGGCAGGCCGACGGTGACCAATGGAATCGAGGCGGCGCTCGCTGCAATTGAACAGCTTGCGCGGGTCGACGTATTGGAAGGCCGGCTATCCCCGCGCCCCTTCCGTGCCGTTCCCGGCGTGCCGGCGGACGCCGCCGTGCAATCGGA
>PLIX01000111.1:0-4599 GCA_003140135.1 Gammaproteobacteria bacterium | reverse complement strand
CTGCCATCGTCGCCGACTTTCCACACGCCAGAGGTGATCGCCCTCATCGAGCAGATGCATCCGCACGTCGTCATCTTTGACAATGCCGGCCGCACCGCTCAGCTGCGCGCCGCGCAGCGCATCGGTGCACGCGTGGTCTACGTGAGCGCCCGCGCACGCCAGCGCCGCAAAGCATTCCGCCTGCGGTGGATGTCGCTGATCGATGAGCACTGGTTCGCATACCCGGAACTGCTCGCAGGCCCTCTCAACGCCGTCGAGATACTCAAGCTGCGCTGGATGGGGCGGCCGCTCCTGCGCTACCTCGACGTGATGCTGCCGCCGCCCAATCCGCGCGCGGCGGCGGCCGTGCTGCAGCGGCTCGGCTTGAGCGCAAAGCCTTATGTGCTGGTCGTTCCCGGCGGCGGAACCGGACATCCCGGCGCCCGTGACGCCGTGCAAGTGTTCGCGGCCGCCGCGCATGCTCTGGCCGCACGCGACATCACCACAGTGCTGGTAGCCTCGGCGAACGAAGATGACGTGACCGCGCCCACTGGCCTGCATGCGCTGCCACGCCTGCCGCTCATCGAACTCGCCGCGCTTATGCGGCGCGCGCGCCTCGTCATCGCGAACGGCGGTTCGACCCTATTGCAGGCGATCGCCTGCCACGCGCCATGCATCGGCGTATCGGTTGCAAAGGATCAGGGCAAGCGCGTGCGGCAGTGCGCCGAGGCTGGACTTGCGCTCGCGGCAACCTTGAACGCGGCCAACATTGTGAGCGTCGCAACGTCGCTCCTGGACGATGAGCCCGCGCGCGCCGCGCTCGCGCGCCGCGCCGGCGATTTGCAGCTCGCCGACGGGCTCGGGATCGCACTTGCGGCAATTGAAAGCCTGCTCAGCCGGCCCGTTGCGCCGTAGAGTTGCCGGTGCCCCACGCCACGCTCCTCGGCTACCGGCTCGATCAGCCCTCGTTCCGCTATCGGATGTTGAGCCTGGTCGGTCCGCTTGAGGCCGCAGGCTGGACGGTGCGGCTTGAGAGCTTTCCTTCCGGTCGCTACGGCGTGCGCACCTGGGAGCGTCGCGAACTGCTGCGGCGCTCGAGCGTGGCCGTGCTGCATCAGATCAAACTATCCGGCGCAGAGGCGCGATTGTTCGCCGCATTCGCCTCCCGTCGGATCTTTGATTTCGACGACGCGATCTATGTGCGCAAGCCTCGTCATTTGGGCGAGCCTGCGGATGATTCATGGTGGCGCCGGCGAAAGTTCGCGGCGACCTGCCGGAGCGTGGATGTTGTGGCGGCCGGCAACGAGGTACTGGCCGCAGCGGCAGCCCCGTATGCGCGGCGCATCGTCACGCTGCCGACGGCGCTCGATGCCAGCATCTACCGGGCGACGTCGGCAACCCAGGATGAGCCGCCAACAATTGCGTGGGTCGGTAACCCCGAGAATCTCGTCTATCTCGAGATGCTGCGCCCTGCTCTCGCGCGGCTCGCCGCGCGGCATCCTGCGTTGCGGCTGCGCGTGATCTGCTCTGAATTTCCGGATTGGCCGGAAGTGCGGATCGAGCAGGTGCAGTGGAGCCCGGCCGCCGAAATTGCGGCGCTCGCTGGAGCGCACATCGGCGTCATGCCATTGACTGACGATGAATGGGCGCGCGGCAAGTGCGCATTCAAGCTGCTGCAGTACATGGCCGCATCGCTGCCCTGCGTCGCATCCCCGGTCGGCGCGAATGCCGAAGCCGTTATCGAAGGCCGTACCGGCTATCACGCGCGTGACGCATCCGAGTGGGAGTATGCCCTCGAGCGCTTGATCGGCTCCGCAGAGTTGCGGGCGCGCCTGGGCGCCGCCGGGCGGGCGCACCTCGACAGCCGCTACGGCCTGCAGAGCTACCAAACCCGTTACGTCGCGCTCTTTCAAAGCCTCATAAGCCCGAAGCGCTGATGCGCGCGACCGCGCGGCTGGCACCCGATCGAATCCGCGTCGCCAATGCTCCCGGTTCGGCACATGCGGCGCGGCCGTGCCGGGCGCGAGCGCTGCTTGGCACCTAAAAGGTCATGTGCGCCGGGTCCTCATGGAGCGTACACCTTGCGCCCCAATGTGGAACGCGCTCAGCTGCGCTGCATTTACTGGCGTCCCATTTTCTCCCAATAGGATGCTAGCTTCCGGGTATGCGCGCGCACGCCCGGCAGACCGAGCCACGCGCCGAATCTGATCTGAAAATTCCAGAATTTTCGCAGACTGCGCAGCAACAAGAACGCGTCCCTATATTGGCTGAAGCCTTCGGTTCTGTAGGCAATTTTCAGCGCGTCGCAGGCGATTGCCAGTGGCAGTTTGTAGATCCTCTTGTGGGCGATGAAGGGATTGCGCACCTCAGTGGCAAAGCTCGGATCGGACGCAAGAATCAAGGTTGCAACGCGCTCCATGACGAATATTTTCATTTGCACGTCCGCGCGGCCCCGATAAGAGGTATGGGCCGTCAGCGCTTTTCCAAGCTCGTCTGCGCCGGCCTCCGCGATGGCAAACATCTGCTCATTGAGCGCCAGCCACTCCCTCCAGAAACGCGGCTTGGCGACAAAATAATTGGAGTGCACCGTATTTCTCGAATCGGTAACGAGCTCATCCAGATCCGTGTGCCGGTTTATTCTGTCGAGTAGTTTCTTTGACGTAGCCAGGAGGCCCGGGTGTTCTGCATCACCGTGCTCGAAGACGTTGAGGAATTGCGCGCCGGTATGGATGCTCGGCGAAAAGAGCACCACCTCGGTTGCGCTGTCGCAACGCTGCATGAATTCGGCAACCTGCGCCGCCGTCAGGTTCGTCTTGCTCCTGAATTTCGGCGACAAGAATCCGTAAAATGCCTTTTCGTCGAGAGCTTCGTTGAGCAGGAATTTGCGGATCGGCCAATATTCAAACCAATCGGGTCGCTCATTCGAGAAATTGTCGATTACACCGAACCCGGGGTCCAACATCTGTTGCGAGGTGTATTGAATTTGAAAGATATGGAAATTTGCCATGCCGACCTCGGAAAATTCGGGACCCTGCAATTTTACAAATTTGCCAGGAATTCGTGCGCTTGGAAACTCGCGGCTCGATAGTTCAATGTCTTTCCGGCTCGCCCGCGGGACAGCCCATTTGGCGGCTGATCAGGTACGAAGTCCATCGCTGCGGCGCAGGCCGCCTCATCCTCGGGAGGAGCGCTGTCCCGCTTGCGCAAGCGTCGGCATGCTGATCCGCTGCGCGTCTGACAGCTTCCGCGGCGCGGCTCGATTGCCGGCAATGGTAGTACAATGTGCCATGCCGGACATTTCAAAACGGGCGTCGAGCGCACGTGCCAACCGCGGTTGGCGTCGGTGCGCACGACGGCTGTACGGCGCCGTTGTCGTCGGCAGCTTTCTAAGCCTGGCTGCTGCTGCCCCCGCTCCGCAGGAGTCTACCACTGCATCTTTGAGCGCAGCGCAGGTGCTTCAATTCCTGGATAAAACCATCGATTGGTACCACGGCCTCAACGTGCAGCAGCAGATTGCGACGACGCCCACCGATCTTGCGACCCTCTACGACAATCGTCAGACCGCCATGCAGGCTGTCCGACTTGCCTTCGAGTTCGCTCGTGCGGAAGCTGAGTTCATCGGAGACGACAGCACCACCAAGCATGACCAAAGCGCGGTCTCGTCCCAGTTCCAGTCGCTGACCCAACTGCAGGGCCGCTTCGACAAACAGGTCAAAGACACGCAAGCCGAAATGGAGTCCGATCGGCAGAAGCTCGCTATCGCGGGCAGCAACGAGCGTCAGCAGCTGCAGTCGCAGATTTCCGAGCTGCAGGGCGAGCTCGATCTGGCCAACGCGCGCCGCGACGCCGTAAACAACATGCTGGACTTCGTTACCGGCAGCAGTGCCAACGGTCTGGGTACCAGTGGCCTGCGGGCACAGATCGAAGCGCTCGCGCGCACCGTGCCTGCAATGACTCAGGCTCCTGCCACGGCGAACCCCGGCAGTGCGCCGGTGAGTGCCGCACCTGGCATTGCGGCCGCGGCCACGGCGCAGGCGAAAAAACCCGAATCAAGCGGCATTTGGAATTTGGCGGCCGATGCGTTTGTGCTGGCCGAGAAAATGAGCTCGATCGATGGCCTGATTCAGCAGACCGCGACCCTCGCAGCCCAAGCAAAGCAGTTGCGTGCGCCATACGTCACCCAAATGAAGGCGTTATCCAGCCGCGGGGATGCGCTCGGCAAGCAGGCGGGCGCGACGGACAGTTCCGCCCCGCAGGACGCGCGCGCACAATTCGACGACCTCGCAGACCAGTTCAAGCGCCTCGCTGCCGCCGTCATCCCGTTGAGCAAGCAGGCAGTGCTGCTCGAGCTCTACAGCAGAGACCTCAGCAACTGGCGGGAGGTCGTGCGCTTCGAGTTGCGCGCCGATCTTAAAAGTCTGGCGGTGCGCCTGGGGTCCCTGATCCTGATTCTGGCGATCGTGATCGCCGCAGCGGAACTGTGGCGGCGAGCCGTATACCGTTACGTGACGGATCCGCGGCGCAGATACCAGTTTCTGTTGCTGCGACGGTTTGTGCTTTGGTTCCTGATGGCGGTCATCATTGCGTTGGCATTCGCGAGCAGCGCGGGCTCCATCGTCA
>PLIX01000181.1 GCA_003140135.1 Gammaproteobacteria bacterium | reverse complement strand
CGGCTCGGAATACCCTGATCGGGTCCAGGTGTCGGACCTCCATGCGCGGGAATGAGTCATCGTACTCGCTGATTCGGCCGAGCAACGCCTATCGCGTTCGCGACGCAGACGGCGGCATGAGAACCGGTTCGACTACCATGTGTCGTTCCCAAGGGCAGCCGCGAGCGCGGTGTGATCTACAATTTCACCGAACGGCCTGATCCGGAAATAGACGAGCTCTCGGGGGTCAGCGTTTTCTTCAAGGACGGTGATGCCACGATCTATCACACGTATTCAACTTACGGCCGCGGCGGTGAAATGTTCCTGAGCGTCTACGGCTGGCTCGACGTCGTACCCAAGGGGCGTAATGAGACGAAGAACGGCAACCTCACCGACTGGGTAAGACGCCATGACCGATACGAGAATGACGGACGCACCTGAACAGCCAGCTTGGCGATGGCAGACGCAATCAAATAACGGACCGATTCTCCGCGGCGTCTATGCGCGTTGCGCCGTTCGAAGAACCCACGATGGCCATGATCGATGGAGGCCCGAATGATTACATTGAGCGCGTTCCGCTGGGTTCCGCCCGTTGCGCAGGGCCTTGTGCGCGACGTCCGCGTGCGCTGGGCGCTCGAGGAAGCGGGTATCCCGTATCAAGAAAGACTCATTGGACGTGAGGACCAGGCAACCGCCGCCTATCGAGCGCTGCAACCGTTTGGGCAAGTTCCTGCCATCGAAGCGGGCGAGCTTAAGCTGTTTGAGTCGGGCGCCATTGTGCTTCACATTGCGGAGCGGTCCGATGCGTTGATGCCCTCAGAGGCGAACGGCCGTGCGCGGACGAGCGCGTGGGTGTTCGCCGCATTGAACTCCGTCGAGCCCCACATCCAGAACCTCGCCGAAATTGATCTCTTCCATGCACGCGAGGATTGGGCACTGGCGCGCCGGCCGATGGCGGTGGAGGCGGTGCAGAAGCGGCTCACCTCGCTCGAGACCTGGCTCGGCGATCGCGACTACCTCGAGGAGCGCTTCACGGCGGCGGACCTGATGATGACCACGGTGTTGCGCATCCTGCGTCATACGGCCATCGTGTCCGAGCGACCCGCGCTGCAAGCCTATCAGGAGCGCTGCGAGGCAAGAGCCGCATTCCAGAAGGCCATGGCCGATCATCTCAGGCCGTTCAAGGCGACTGCTGCTTGATCGTCGAGCTGTCGACTGCGGCTTACTATTTAAATCTTAATCTGGCGGTAGCCCCTCGTTTGCAGGAGCGGTACAAGGCTCAAACCTCCCCTTGGCGCGCAGAGCGGGCAATGTGTTTGGCGGCCCGGAACGCGAGCGCCTGGATCGTCATCGTCGGCTGGCCGCGACCGCTCGTCACGAAACTGCTGCCATCACATATAAAAAGATTCGGCACGTCGTGCGTGCGGTGAAATCGATCGACAATGGAGCGCTTGGGATCGTTACCCATGCGGCAGGTACCCAGCAGATGCACTGAGACATCGAATTCCGCGACCGGCTCGCGCCAAATTTTCTGCGCGCCGGCCGCATCGAGGATCTCGACCGCGCGCTCCTGCAGCCAGGCTGCGAATTTCAGGTCGTCCGGATGCTCCTTGTGCGTGCAGCGGATCGCAGGCATACCCCACGCGTCCTTCACATCAGGATCGAGCGTCACGCTGTTCGTTTCTATCGGCAGCGACGTCGTGTGACCGGCCGCCAGCATCGTGCGTGGAAAGGAACGCAGGTGATCCTTGTAGGACTTGCCCCAGCCCATGCCCTCGGGCCCCGCCAATGACCAGAGGATCGGGTTCGGCCCGATACGCGCGTCGATGCCGCCGCCGCCGTAGAAGCCGCGCTTGGGATCGGCGTCGTAAAAGTCGTGCACCAGTCGCGTGGCCTGGACGCTCTTGAATTCATTGAGCTCATGTTCAAACACACCGAAGGTGCCGGCGCCCTGATTGAACATGAGGTGCTTGCCAACCAAGCCGCTTGAATTTGCAAGACCTTGCGGGAACTGCGAAGTTTCTGACATCAGCAGCAAACGTGGCGTCTCGGCGCCGTTCGCGCAGAGCACGACGGCCTTCGCCGCCTGGAATCTCTCACGCTTGTCCGGATCGAAGTAGTGCACTCCGCTGACGCGTGCGCGCGTGTTCGTTGCGACGCGGAACACGTAGCAACCGGTACGCACTTCGCAGCGGCCGCTCGCCTCGGCCTCCGGGATCATCGTAAAGAGGGTCGATGATTTCGCCCCTACTTCGCAGCCGAATCCCATGCAAAACCCGCAATGTATGCACGCCGCGCGCCCGCGATACGGGACAGAGGCGATGGCGAGCGGTGCCGGGAATGGGTGCAGTCCCAGCTTGCGCGCGCCGCGCTCGAGCAGCACTCCGGAGGATTTCACCGGCATGGGTGGCATCGGATAGGGCTTCGATCGAAGTGGCTCATTCGGATGCGCGCCGGCAAGACCGGAAACGCCGATCTCCCAGTCGACCTTCGTGTAATAGGGCTCGAGTTCCTCGTAGGTAATCGGCCAATCCTCAAATGCGCTGCCCGCGATGCCACCCAGCAAGCTGCGCTCCTTGAAATCGACGGGATGGAAGCGCCAGAAGTTGGCGGTAAAATGCACGCTGCTGCCGCCAACCGTGCGTGCATACCAAAGTGCGTTCGGCCGCCCGGGTGCGGTCTTCTGCGCAACGTCGGCCGGGGTCTTGCGGTACGTCTGCGGGCTGACGGCAGGATCGTTCGTGATCCCGTTGGCGAGCCAGTACTTGAGCTCATCGTGCTCGAAATCCTGGGACCGCAGGCGCGGGCCCTGCTCCATGACGACCACGGCGAAGCCGGCTCGAGAAAGCTCACGCGCCATGACTCCGCCCGCGGCCCCGGAGCCGACGATCAGGAAGTCGACTGCCTCGGAATCCTTGTAAGTGCGCGTCACGGAAGCTTAAAGCCCGGGTAGTCGCGGTCGTAGTAGCCGAATGGCGGTGCAAATGCGCCCTGATCCTCGAAGCCGATGAGGCGCCAGCCGATGCCATCGCGATTCCCGCCGTACTGAGGCAATGCGAATAGCCCGATCAGCGTGAGTGCGCGCACGCTCAAAAAGAACGCGCTCTGGTCGATTGAAGTCAGGTAGGTGCGCTGCGCTGTGTCATCGGCGGCCGCGAATGGCCCGCCGTGCGCAGCCATGAACTGGGTCTGGAATTCGCGCAGACCGCCTCGAAATCCCTCGGCGCCGGGAGCAAGCCAGGTGTGCAGCGAACGGTCGATGAAATAAAGCGCACCGGCCTCGCGCGCGCCCGGCGTCTCATCGCTCGGAATGATCTGTGCAGCGATTGCGTCAACGTCGCGGGCATCCGCCTCCGCAAAAAAAGCAAGTGCGGTGGGTCCACCCTCGGCGGCCGCGGCTGCGGCATGCGCATGCGCGGCTGCAATTGCCGGCCAATGAGCCGCAATCCATGCGACGCCGAACACCTTGCCGGCGCCGGACAGAAACTCGCGTCGCGTCCGCTCTGAGTTTTCCACCTAGTTCTCCAGATTCCCAGCAACATCGCGCGGGTCCGCACCGATAACGATGCTCATCATCCCAATCGATCCGAACTCAATGCCCTCTGTGAGGAATGCCATTCCATCATCGGGCCGCTGCAGCGCAATCACATAGAGCGCCGGCAGGTAGTGCTCAGGCGTTGGAATGCATAGCGGCGCATCCCTGCCGAGCGAATCCATGTCGGAAAGCCCCGCATGATCATTGGCCAGAAGACGCACGCGCAGTTCCTCATTGAAACGCGCCGCCCAGTCAAATGGCGCAACGCCGTCGGCCCGCACTGCCGTGCGCAGGTTGTGGATGAGATTGCCGGTGCCGATGATCAGGATGCCCTCATGCCGTAGCGGAGCCAGGCGCGTTGCGAGCTGATAGTGGTACGCGAGCGGCTGCGTCACATCAAGACTCAATTGTACGACCGGAATATCAGCTTTCGGGTAGACGTGCCTCAGAACCGACCAGGTGCCGTGATCCAACCCCCAGTCAGAGAGGTCCGCGACGACTTCAGTTGGGGCCAGTAAATGGCTGACCCGCGCCGCCAGAGTCGGGTCACCATTGACTGGATATTGAACGTCATAAAGCGTACGCGGAAAGTCGCCAAAATCGTGGATCGTCTTCGGGCGCTCCATGGCCGTAACCGCCGTGCCGCGCGTGCACCAATGGGCGGAAACGCAGAGAACTGCGCGAGGCCGCAGCGTCGTGCGGCCAAAATGCGCCCATGCCACGGTATAGCGATTCCTCTCCAGCGCATTCATGGGACTGCCATGTCCAAAGAAGGCGGCAGGCATAACCGTTGGCTTGTCGTACTGCATGACCGCAAGTTTTTTATATCACGGCGAAGTTGTGCGTGCTGGGTTGACATCCGGGTGAGCGCTCCCGTACCCGCGCCTCCTCATGACACGATCAACAACTGGATGCTGGTCCCAAGTAGCTGCGACCTGTCGGCGCATGGCCCAACCAGAATCTCCACTTCGCCCGGCTCGAACACCGGAACGAGGTCGATCCCAAGAAAGCGCAGCTCCGCGGCCGCCAGCTGCAAGGTAATAGTCCCTCTTGCACCGGGTGCCAAGGCGATCCTGCCGAAGCCTTTGAGCTCGAGGAGTGCTCGGGAGACGCTTGCGAGCTTATCGTGCGTGAAGAGGAAAACCGTCTCCTCTGCGGCGCGTGCGCCGTCATTGGCCACATCGACGCGCACCTCGATGCTGTCGCC
>PLIX01000128.1 GCA_003140135.1 Gammaproteobacteria bacterium | reverse complement strand
GATCACCTGTGCATACAGCTCCTCGCCCATGCCGTGCAGACGCTGGAATTCGAAGGTGCCCGGCATGGGCGAGGAGCTGTATGCACAGGTGATCGCGGCCGATGCGGGCGGCTATCCGTGTCGCGTCTACGCACCGGTCGGGCCACATGAGGATCTGCTGCCGTACCTCGTGCGGCGGCTCCTAGAGAATGGCGCCAATACGTCCTTCGTGAATCGCGTCGTCGATGAGCGCTTGCCGGCGGCAGCGGTCGTCGCCGATCCCATCGCGGAGGTCGACCGGCTCTCGCAGGCTGCGCATCCGCGCATCGTTCTGCCGCGACAGTTGTTTGGCGCCGAGCGGTTAAATTCCCTCGGCGTCAATTTCGCCGATGCCGCGGAGCTTGCGCAGCTGAAGAGCGCCTGCGAGTCCGCGGCTGCGGCGCCCTGGCGCGCGGCGGCGCTCATCAATGGCAAAGCCGGCACGGGTGAGCGCCTGCAGCTCGTCAATCCGGCCGACGAGTCGCAGCCGATCGGCGCGGTCGTGCAAGCCTCCGCCGCCGATGTCGAGCGCGCGCTCGGCAGCGCCTATGCTGCGGCCGCGTCGTGGGAAGCGCGCAGCGCCGCGGAGCGCGCCGCGGTTCTCGAGCGCGCGGCGCAGCTCTTTGAGACGCGCCGCGCGGAACTCATCGCGCGCTGCGTGCTCGAGGCGGGCAAGACCTTGCCCGACAGCGTCGCGGAGGTGCGCGAAGCGGTCGACTTCCTGCGCTATTACGCGCAGCAGACGCGCCTGCTGTTTGCCGCCGAGACGCTGCTGCCGGGTCCGACCGGGGAGAAGAACGCACTGCGTCTGCGGGGCCGCGGTGTATTTGCCTGCATCAGTCCGTGGAATTTTCCGCTCGCGATATTCACCGGGCAAGTGAGCGCGGCACTCGCGGCGGGCAACTCCGTCGTCGCCAAACCCGCCGAGCAAACGCCGCTCACGGCTGCGCTTGCCGTGCAGTTCCTGCATGAGGCCGGAGTACCGCCCGAGGTGCTGCAGTTTTTGCCGGGGGAGGGCGCCACCGTCGGCGCCGCACTGACGCGCGACCCGCGCGTCGCGGGCGTCGTCTTTACCGGATCGACCGAGACCGCACGCCTCATCGAGCGCAGCCTCGCAGCCCGTCCCGGAGCGATTGCAACTTTCATCGCCGAGACCGGCGGCATCAACGCGATGCTCGTCGACAGCTCGGCGCTACCGGAGCAGGTGGTGCTCGATGCCGTCGCGTCCGGATTCAATAGCGCAGGCCAGCGTTGCTCCGCGCTGCGGGTGCTCATCCTGCAGGAGGAGATTGCCGCGCGCGTCATGGAGCTCCTGGCGGGCAACATGGACGAGCTACGCGTGGGAAATCCTGCATGGCTCGCGACCGACGTGGGGCCGGTCATCGATCGCGAGGCGCTCGCCATGCTCGAGTCGCATGCCGCACGCGTGACGGTGGGCGGTGCCTGGCACCATCGGGCGTCGTTGGGTGCGCAAGCTGCCAGGGGCAGGTTTTTCGCCCCTCTCGCCGTGGCCTTGCCCGGACTTACGGCGCTTGATCGCGAGGTATTTGGGCCCATTATTCATGTCGTGGACTATCGCGCGAGCGAACTTGACCATGTGGTCGATGAGTTAAATGGCATGGGCTACGGGCTCACGCTCGGCATCCACACCCGCATCGACGCCGTCGCGGAGCGCATTGCATCCCGTGCGCGCGTCGGGAATATCTATGTCAATCGGAATATGATCGGCGCGGTCGTGGGCGTGCAGCCCTTTGGCGGCTGCGGTCTTTCGGGCACGGGTCCGAAGGCCGGCGGCCCGCACTATCTGGCGCGCTTTGCCACGGAGCAGACGATCAGCATCAATACCGCGGCCGTAGGCGGCAATGCGAGCCTGCTATCGCTCGCGGAGGCCTGAAGAGGTTTTCTCTGATGACGTTGAGCGTATTTGACATCTTCAAGATCGGCATTGGTCCGTCAAGCTCGCATACGATGGGACCGATGCGTGCGGCGCACGAGTTTGCAGCGGGGCTCGAGCGTGACGACCTCCTCGGCGCGACACAGGAGATTGCCGTGCGCCTCTACGGGTCGCTCGCGCTCACGGGCGTCGGCCATGGCACGGATCGCGCCATCCTTCTGGGCCTAGAGGGCGCCGATGCCGAGAGCATCGATCCTGATCAGATGGAACCGGCTGTGGCGCGCATCCGCGCGACGGGGCGCATCAAGCTCTTGGGCCGCCATGAAATTCCCTTCGATGAGCCGATGCAGCTCCTGTTCATGCGGCACGAGCGCCTGGAGCGGCATTCAAACGGGATGCGCTTCACGGCGCTCGGCGCGCAGCACCACACGCTGCGCGAGGAGGACTATTTCTCGATAGGCGGTGGCTTCATTCTGCGCGGCAACGAGGCCGCTGCGGCGCCGAGCGGCCGATTGCCGTCGCCCTATCCCTTTGACTCCGGCGATGAACTCCTGCAGCGCGCGCGCGCGCAGGGGTTCGAGCTCTTTGAGCTCGTGATGGCGAATGAGCGCACCTGGAGATCCGAGCAGGAGGTGCGCGCCGGACTTCTGCGCCTGTGGAGCGTCATGCAGGCGTGCGTGGAGCGCGGCTTTCGGCAGACGGGCCTCCTTCCCGGTGTGTTGAAGGTGCGGCGTCGCGCGCCGAAGCTCTACCGCATGCTGATCGAAAGCCAGGGCGCCGCAAACCCGCTTGACGTCATGGACTGGGTGAACGCGTGGGCGCTCGCGGTCAACGAAGAAAATGCCGCCGGCGGGCGGGTGGTGACGGCGCCGACCAATGGCGCAGCGGGCATTGTGCCCGCGGTGCTGCATTTCTACCGGCGCTTCGAACCCGGCGCCAACGATGATGGGGTCATCCGCTTTCTGCTGACGGCGGGCGCCATCGGGATGCTCTACAAAAAGAACGCCTCCATCTCGGGCGCGGAGATGGGCTGCCAGGGAGAGGTCGGCGTCGCCTGCTCGATGGCGGCAGCGGGGCTTGTGGCCGCACTGCACGGCACCTCCGAGCAGGTGGAGAACGCCGCCGAAATCGGCATGGAGCACAACCTCGGCCTCACCTGCGATCCGGTCGCAGGCTTGGTACAGATCCCGTGCATCGAGAGAAACGCCATGGGCGCCGTCAAAGCCATCAATGCCGCGCGCCTGGCGACGCGGGGCGACGGCACGCACAAGGTCTCTTTGGATCAGGTGATCGCGACGATGCGCCAGACGGGTGCCGACATGTCGACCATCTACAAGGAGACATCGCAGGGGGGCCTCGCGGTCAACGTACCGGAGTGCTAGGGACTTTCCGGATCAGGGCGCCCCGGCTGCCCCCGGGCCGACAGCCAGTACACGGCAACGGTGGCGGCCAACACGGCCGCAAGCCCGAAGATCTCCTTGCGCGAGGCGAGCGCGATGAGACCGACCATGCTGCAAATGCCGATCAGCATCGCGGCGCGCAGCCAGCGGAAATTAAGTGGCGCGCCGGCGAGTGCCACGCCGCTGCGCGCAAGGCGCCACGCGGCTGCGCACCCCGCGATGTACAACGGCGCGACCGTTAGAGTTGAGAGCACTGCGAGCTCGGCAAAAGTTCCCGTCAGCGACAGAGCGATGGCAAGCGTGGCATAAACGACGATCGCGATCTGCGGCGCGTGACTGCCTGGATGCACGCGCCCGAGCACGCGCGGCAGGCGCCCGTCGCGCGCGAAGGCGAACAGGATGCGCGGGCTGCCGAGGAGGTCGCTGCCGATCCAGCCGAACATCGACAAGGCAGCGCCGGCCAGCATGAGCGCACGCAGTGCCGGGCTGATCCGCGCCATGGCGTCCGCCAGCGGCACGGTGGAAGTTGCCAACGACGAGCCAAGTATCCCCTGGGCGACGACCTGCACGGCGACATACAGGATCATCACGAAGAGCATCGCCATGGCGAGCGCGCGCGGGATGGTGCGCGCGGGTTGCGCGATCTCGCCGCTGGCGGCGAGCGCCACCTCCATCCCGGTGAAAGCGAACAGCGCGAGGATCAGGGCGCGCCCCAGGCCCCCGGTGCCCGGCTGCGCCGTCGGCAGGTAATTCGCACTGTGGATTGCGGCCGCACCGGCGATGACGAACACGGCAAGCGGGACGAGCTTCAACAGGGTCGCCGCATTCACGAGGCGAGTGCCACGAGAGACGCCGCCGATGTTGACCCACGCGATCGTGCCGATCGCGCCGATGATGACGGCCGCGTGCGCGGGCGCGCGTGCCTGCGGCGGCAGCACGCTGACGGCGACGTCGGCGAGGGCCGCGGCCACACCGCCGCAGGCGAGCGCATCGCTGAACCACAGGAGAGTGCCGGTGACGTAGCCCACGAGCGCTCCAAAAACGACTTCAATGTAGCCATAGGCCCCACCACTGGTGGGTATCCGGCTGCCGCCCTCGGCAAAGCAGATGGCAACCGACCCGATGGCGATCGCGCAGACGACAAAGGCGAGGGGCGCATACGGGCCGATGCTGCCAGCGAGCGCAGCCGGCACCGCGAAAATTCCCGCGCCGACGACGATGTTGATGATGCTCGCCGTGAGCCCCCAGGTCCCCACGGCGCGCACAAGTCCACTGTCGCGCTGTTGCTCGCTCATCGGCGCTACTTCACGATCTGCACCGCCCGTCGTAAAGCTGCACGCGCGAGCAAGCGCGTGGAATCGAGCGTCGGCAGCGGCGAATTTGAGGGGTTCATGATGAGCGGGATCTCCGTGCAGCCGAGCACCACGGCGTCGCAGCCCTCGCGCTTCATCCGCTCAATCACCTGCTGAAAGTATGCGACGGCAGCGGGTGTGAAGAGTCCGCAAACCAACTCATCCATGATGATGCGGTTGATTTCCTCGCGCTCGGCGAAGTTCGGGCGCACGAACTCAAGGCCGCGCGCGGTGAGCTTCTCCGGATACACGTCGCTTTGGATGAGATAACGAGTCCCGGTCAGTCCGAGACTCCGGAATGAACGCGCGACGGCCTCCTCGGCGACGACCTCTGCAATATGCAGCCAGGGCAGCGGTGAGCGCGGTGCAATGTAAGGCAGAGCCTGGTGTATGGTGTTGTCCGGGCAGATGAGGAAATCGGCGCCAATCTGCGCGAGTTTGTTTGCAGAGGACAGCATGAGCTCTCCTACGCCCTGCCAGTCGCCGCGGTAGATACATTGCATGTACGCGGCCAGCGAGTGCGTGTGCATCGACACTTCAGGGTGGGCATGTGTGCCCAGATGCTGCGCGCCCTCCACGCAGATAGTGCGATAGCAAAGCGCCGCGCCTTCGGCGGAGCAGGCAACAATCCCAATGTGCTTGGCCATGACTCGGAACGGACGGGCTGCGCGGAGCCGCACAAGCAAGTGTAATGCCGCAGCGAGAGAATGGCGCCGCACCCCTTGCGCCGGGCTTGAAGTGCGGCGGGTCGACAGTGCGGAACAATGAACTTAGTATCATCGGGAGGGCTTGCGACACTTTTAGGTCAGAGCCCAAGAGGGCCGCGCGGCAGTGAGCGCTTCACCGGTCTCCAATGTCTCCGATACGGCAAGGTGGGTTGCCGTCTACCGCGCATGGGAGTCTGCGCGCAAAGACGCGCTGTTCCAGGATCCCTATGCAGAATTGCTGGCCGGTGAGCGCGGTCTAGCCATTGCAGCTCTCATGCCGCGGCAGGCGCGCAGCGGCTGGCCCATGATCGCGCGCACCAAGCTCATCGATGATCTGGTACTGGCTGCGGTCGCCGCGGGCTGCGATTGCATAGTGAATCTCGCGGCCGGCCTCGACACGCGGCCCTATCGGCTCGAACTCCCCACGACATTGCGGTGGGCTGAGCTCGATCTGCCGGCGCTGATTGAAGAGAAGGAGCGGCTGCTAGCCGCTGCCCGGCCGCGCTGTCAGTTAAGCCGGATCAAAGTCGACCTGGCTGATGCCGCCGCGCGCGCGGCGGCACTGCAGAATGCAGTCGGGGTGTCGCGCAATGCGCTCGTGATCACAGAAGGCCTGCTCATCTATCTGGACGCTGCGCAGGTATGCTCACTGGCGGCGGATCTGTCTGCCCAGGCGGGCATCCGCTGGTGGGTCCTTGATCTCGCCTCGCCCGAACTGCTGGATATGCTGCGCAAGAGCATGGGGAGGCATCTGCAAAATGCGCCCATGAAATTTGCGCCCGCAAATGGAGTTGCCTTTTTCGAGGCACTCGGATGGCGCGGCGCTGAAGTGCACTCGATCGTTCACGCCGCGCGGCGCTTTCGTCGCTTGCCGTTCTTCCTGCGGCTATTCGCGCTCTTCCCCGAGCCTAACCCGAGGAATCTTGGCAGGTCGCGCTGGTCCGGAGTGGTGAAACTCGAGCGGCGCGAAGAGCAGAGATGATCAGCGTAGCGCGGGGGACGAACGTTTGCGCCACACGCAGAACCCCTCGGATGCGGGAGCCGCTGCGCTATTCTATTTAAGTAGTCCAAAAAGGCGCGGCGCGCGACCTTTGCGCTCTGCACTTTGGGCGGAGCCCGCACTGACGGCGCTCCACGCGCTTACGTCGAAGTCCATGATGCAGGCTGCGCCGGTTGCCAATTCTTCAAGCTTTGCGTGCGGCGCCAGCGCATTGGCGAGCGCGGAGATCCCGGGATTGTGACCGATGATCATCAGGTGACCGATGCGCGGCCCGGTGGCGTGGATCACCTTAAGAATCGTGTCGGGCGTCGCCAGGTACAAGACCTCATCCTGCCGCACATGGCGTTCGGGAATTTGCAGCTCGCGCGCAAGGATCTGCGCCGTTTGCAGCGTGCGCCGTGCCGGACTTACGATCAAAAGATCCGGCACCGCCTCTTCCTCGAGGAGGCTGAGCGCCGTCGCCTTGGCTTCGGCCTTGCCGCGGCGGCTCAAGGGGCGCTCAAAATCCGTTACCGCCGAAGCTTGCACCTTCGCGTGAGCGTGGCGCACGAGCGTCATGCGCTTCACAGTGGGCGCTGCAGCAGGATGCGCCCCGCTTCCTCGCGGACCGTGAATGTGCGCAGTGGCTCGTAGGCGGGCGGCGTCAGGGCGGCGCCGGACTTCAGGCAGAAGCGCGCGCCGTGGCGCGGGCAGATGATCTCGCAGGCTTCGATTTCGGCGCCCGCCAGGCTCTCGCCATCGTGTGTACAGCGATCCTCGACGGCATAGAGCTCAGCGCCACAGCGCGCAACGATGAGCGCGACGTCGTCGATCTCGATGCTGAGAGAATGCGCAGCCGTTACATCCTGCGCCGCACCGAGATCGACCCACTGCCCGGACATGACGCGTCAGAACATCCCGGTCTGCAGGCGCGCGGCTTCGGACATCATGGTCTGACTCCAGGGGGGATCGAAAGTCAGCTCCACGCGCGCCTGCTGCACGGTAGGTATCCGCTCGATCTTCTCGCGCACATCCTCGACCAGCACTTCGCCCATGCCGCAGCCGGGCGCGGTGAGCGTCATCTTCACATCGACGCTGCGGGTACCGTCCTCATTGTGCGTGACGTCGCATTCATAGACGAGTCCGAGGTCGACGATGTTGATCGGAATCTCGGGGTCATAGCAGGTGCGCATCTGATCCCAGGCGAGCTTGCGCACGTCCTCTTCGGTGGCATTCGGCGGCAGCTCGGGGGCCTTGACCACATCCTGCCCGATGGCATCGGCGTCTTCGCCCGAGATGCGCAAGAGGTTGCCGTCCACGTAAACCGTGAAGCTGCCGCCCAATGCCTGCGTGATATAGCCCGCCTGCCCGGGCCGCAGTTTGACCTCGACGCCCGCCGGGACGATCACGGCGCGCACGTCGCGATTGACGACGAAGGGCTGATTTTCATGCCCGCGCATGCCGCTCATTCCGTCGTCACGGTGGCGCCGTCGTGCAGCGCGGCGTTCAGGGTATGCCAGCACAGGCTCGCGCATTTGACGCGCGCCGGAAATTCGCGCACTCCGGAAAGAGCGCCAAGCTTGCCCAGATCCTGCGATGGCGGCGCATCCTGCTGCGTCAGAAGCTCGTGCACGCGCTGATAGATCTCCTGCACTGCTGCGCGGCTCTTGCCCTTGACAGCTTCGGTCATGAGCGACGCGGAGGCGGTGGAGATCGCGCAGCCCTTGCCCTCGAAGCGCAGATCNNTCGGCCTGCGCATCGGCCGGCTCCAGTCGGCCAAAGTTCCGCGGCTGGCGGTTGTGATCGAGTATCACATCGCGATACAACTCCTTGAGGTCCATCAGGCGAAGACCTCGCGCACCCGCTCCACGGCGCCGATGAGGCGCGTGACATCCTCCGCGGTGCTGTAGCAGCCGAATGAGGCGCGCGCCGTGGCCGGCACGCCGAAGAAATCCATCACCGGCATGGCGCAATGGTGTCCGGTGCGGATGGCAATGCCTTCGTGATCGAGAATCGTGCCGATGTCGTGCGGATGCACGCCCGCCATGGTGAAGGAGACGACGGCGGCCTTGTGGGCGGCGGTGCCCACAATCTGCACGCCGCGAATGGCCGTCAATTGCGCCGTCGCGAGCCGCAGCAGTCGCTGCTCATGCGCCGCGATGGCATCCAGTCCGAGGGCCTCGACATAGTCGATGGCGGCGCCGAGACCGACGGCGCCGGAGATATGCGGCGTGCCCGCCTCGAACTTCCAGGGCAGATCGTTATAGGTGCTCTTTGCGAAGGTGACGGTGCGAATCATGTCGCCGCCGCCCTGCCACGGGGGCATCGCCGCGAGGAGCTCCTCGCGGCCGTAGAGGACGCCTATTCCGGTCGGCCCGTAGAGCTTGTGGCTCGAGAACGCGTAGAAGTCCGCATCGAGCGCACGCACGTCGACGCGCGAGTGCGGCACCGCCTGTGCCCCGTCGACGAGGACGCGGGCGCCGTGTTCATGGGCGGCCGCGATCATGCGCCTGACGGGCAGCACGGTGCCGAGCGCATTTGAGACGTGCGCAATGGCGACGAGCCGCGTGCGCGGGGAGAGCAGGCCCGTGAATGCATCGAACAGCAGCTCGCCCTTGCGATCGATGGGGGCAACCTTGAGTGTGCAACCGGTCTGCTCGCACACGAGCTGCCAGGGCACGATATTGGCGTGATGTTCGAGCGCCGTGATGAGGATTTCATCTCCGGCACCAAAGCGCGGCCGCACATAGGACTGCGCGACGAGATTGATCGCTTCGGTCGTGCCGCGCACGAAGACGATCTCGCGCACCGAGGCTGCGTTCACGAAGCGGCGCACGCGGTCACGCGCTCCCTCGAAGGCGTCGGTCGCTTCCTGGCTCAAGGTATGCACGCCGCGGTGCACGTTGGCATGCGAGTGCGTCTCGTAGCGCTCCACGGCGCGCATCACCGGCAGCGGCTGCTGCGCGGATGCGGCGCTGTCGAGGTACACGAGCGGCTTGCCGTTGATGCTGCGCGCGAGAATGGGGAAATCGCGGCGCACGCTCTCGGCGTCGAGGGGCAGTTCGGCGGGCGTTTTGGCGGCGGCGACGACGTTCATAGGAGCTCCTTCAAATCGGCCGCGACATCGATGCGACCCGCGAGCGCGCGCTCGATGCTTCTCTTGAGGTCCGGGATGTCGATCTTCGCGACGACGTCGGCGAGAAACGCCCACTTCAGAAGCTGCTGCGCGGTATCCGGATCAAGGCCGCGCGAGAGCAGATAGAAGAGCACCGCCTCATCGAGTTTGCCGGCGGTGGCGCCGTGGCTGCAGCGCACGTCATCAGTATGGATCTCAAGCTGCGGGCGCACGTCGATCTCCGCCTCCGGGCCGGCAAGCAGGCCGCGCAGCGACTGGCGCGAGTCGGTGCCGTGGGCGCCGGCGCGGCCGGTGCGTCCCACACGGTGGATGAAGTCTTCGGGCACCTGCGGAAGGTCGTAATTCACCACGTGCGAGATGCCTTCCACGTGAATGCCGCGGGCGGCGACATCGGT
>PLIX01000014.1 GCA_003140135.1 Gammaproteobacteria bacterium | reverse complement strand
GAGGCAGTCACGTTGACGCACTGAAGCGCGTCCTCGAACGGCGGTTGTTGCTCGCCCAGCAGAATCTATGAGCGGGAATCGGTCAGGGCTTGTTGCCCTTCATCCTGCGCCACCCAGCGGGCTTGGAATCTGCCCCCGCCAATGTCGGATCGATCACACGGGCCAGATGCTCGGCCACCTGTTGACGAACCTTTGGAGACAGAGGTTTGCTCGAAAGGGACTCGTAGACCCAAAGGCCATCGGCTGCCAGCCGCGCAATGAACTGGGCAAAGACCACCGGGTCGTCGGCGGTCTTAGGAGCCGGCGGCGCCCAACGTTCGAGCACTCCATCCCACGGGGCGGTGAACTCGGGGCTGGTCGAAGACTGAAGCAAGAACAACAGCTCGGCGCGGGTGGCGCTCCGTGCGGCCGTGCGCGCGTATGCGACTGCGCGTTCCTCCGGCGTGGTGTTGTGGATAGGCTTACCGGCGAGTGACTCGAGGCTCGCCTCCCATTGGTCTGCCAGATGCTGGTGAATCGCCTGGAGGAGAGCCTCGCGGGATGGGAAGTGATACATCATTCCGCCCCGCGTCACGCCGGCTTCAGCAGACACCGAATCGAAGGTCACACCGGTCACACCGTCGCGATCAACCACCCGCACGGCGGCGTCGAGGATCTTGCTGCGATTGCTTGGACGCATGATGATCTTTCGCCCTTACTGTGAGTCGAGGTTGTAAGTGACAGAGCCTGGGCCATGGCGCCTGAGAAGGAAGGACGTCACGGCAGCGCCGAAGAGCAGGACGCCCGCGATCAAATGCATGAGGATAAGGTAGCTCTGATCGAAAGCTCTCGAAGCGGCTTCGATGAGTGCGGGCCCCACGGCGCCGCCTCGACTTGCGATGACGAGTGCTTCCGTCATGCCTTCCCGCGCAGCAGCCGAAGCCCCTTGTGGAAGCTGAATGCCCGAGGAGAACAGTGCCGCCAGGAGGCTCCCCAACACAGCGACAGCGAGGAGGCTGCCAAACTCAAACGACACCCCCTCTACTGAAGAGGCCATGCCTAGCTTCCGTGGGTCCACATTGCCGATGATGGCGCTCGACGCAACGGCCATGACCGTACCAAGTCCAAGGCCGGTCAACGACAGGCCCGCAATCATCCAGCCCAGATGCTGCAGTCCTGCAGAGGCCAGTAGCACCCCGAGGGCGGCCACAAAGAGGCCCCCACCAATCAAAGGAAGCAGTCCAGTTCTGTGCAGGATGCCTCCGCAAACTACGGCACTGGGCAGACAGCCAAGGGCCACGATCGAAACCAGACATCCCGCCTCCAGGGGGCTGAAGCCACTGATGAGTTGAAAGCGCTGCGTGGTGATCAGCTGCACACCGGCGAGCGTGAAGATCGCGAACGCCGCACCAAGCACTCCCGCCATGAAGGCGGAGTTGCGAAGGATCGCGAAGTCGAGCATCGGCTGCGGCAGACGCGCTTGCCTGCGGACGAACAACGTCCCGGCGATCAAGGCGACGCCCAACGCCACTGCAACCGTCGGCACTGACGGTGGTGAATGGGAAAACTCTTGGATCGCCGCCACCAGAGCAGAAAGGAAGACCATGACTTGGACCGAAGAGACTTTGTCCCATAGTCTCGACAAATCCGGCAGCGTGCGAGGCGTCACGAGCAGTCCGCTGATGAACGCTGCGATCACCACCGGCACGTTGATCAGGAACACCGAACCCCACCAGAAGTGCTCGAGTAGTAGCCCACCAATAATGGGACCCAAGGCATTGCCGACGATGGACAGGCAGCTCCACAGGGCGATCGCGAGGTTGCGTTCACGTTCATCCTCGAAGGTGATACGTATGAGCGCCAGAGTGGCTGGCATCATCGTCGCGGCACCTATCGCGAGAATTGCGCGAGCGCCGATCAACGCGCCTGGCGTCGGCGCAAATGCGGCTGCCAGGGAGGCGAGTCCGAACAATGCAAGGCCGCCCAGGAACATCTGACGGTGACCGATGCGGTCTCCCAACGTTCCGGTGCTGAGCAGTAGTCCCGTCATAACCAAGGGGTAAGCGTTGATGATCCACAGACTCTGAGAGCTGCTCGCCCCTAGCTCCCGGATAAGCGTAGGAAGCGCCGTGTAGAGAACAGCGTTGTCAAGCGTAATCAGAAGCAGTGATGCGCCCACCGTCAAAAGCACAAACCACCGCTGGTTGTTCGTACTCAGTTCGTTGGGGTGGGACTGGTTCTTGATCTCGGCCTCCGGATGCACGGGCCCGCGGGTTACCGACTCCATCGCTTCCCGCTCGCGACCTCTGAGCGATGCGCAACAGTCCCGGAGCGGGCGCATTTCCATTTCGTGACTCACGGTTGTGTTGCCGCGTTCGATGGCGTGCCGTTGCGCGAGACTGTCGCAAAGCGCTGCACAGGCGGTGTCCCGTTCTCGTCATGGTGCGACCTGTGCGCACGTCTCCAGGCCGCCGGGGTCTGCCCCGCGGCCTGCCGGAAGCGCTTGCACAAGTGCGCCTGGTCGGTGAAGCCGCACCCCAGCGCAATGTCACTCAAGGACGCAGCGGTCGTAAGCATGTATTGGGCGGCAAGCTCCACGCGACGTCGCACGACGAAAGAGTGCGGTGACTCCCCGAACGTGCGCTTGATGTAGCGCGAGAAGTGCGCTTCGCTGCGCTGAACGAGCGCGCAGAGATCCGCGACGAGGACCGGCTCGGTGATCTGACTATCAATATAGTCACGCATCTTGCGCGCCTGCCGGGCCAGCAAGCGCCCCCTTCCGTAGGGAACCTTTCCTGCAGCTTGTGGATGAACCTGTTGTCGCAACAGTGCGGCTGCTTCAAGCAATGTTCCCTGGACTGGGTGTTCTTGGTCGTGAAGCTGACCAATAGCTGCCTCAAGGACCGTAATCACCCGGTGCATCCATTCGCGCGATCGCGTCGCACCTTGCTTCAATACTGCCAGCGTCTCTTCGAGGTGACCTTCCATTACCAGTGCCTTCCTCCACACTCCACCAGCGATTCCCACCGCTGTCGACCTTGCCCCCACAGTTGCCGGAGTCCGACGGATTAACGTGTGTGACATGGATCCGGCCGGTATCGACTCTGCGTGTGTGTCCGTAACTATACAGTCTAGAATGTTTAGTTAGCAAGACCTTTCTTGGAGTGTCATGGTCGGGCTGTACGCCAGCCCGGCTTAGGAAATGGTTCGCAATTGTTGAGGAAGCGAGCGGGCTGATTGCTTGATCAACCGATGGCCTCTTCTGCTGCAAAGCAGTCATCAACTTTGTGTGCGGTACCGACCGCTATGGGTGTCAAGACCCGTCCTCTATCAACAGCCTTGAATTCTAGGCGCTCAGTGTCGGCTACGGTCCGCGCTTTACCGGAGCGTGGTTGCCGTGGTCGCACGCCATAGTGGGTCAACTTGACCGTAGATGGGGCCTGTGTTGCGAAGACTAATTGCGCGAACGTCGATGATCCTCCTCCTCTCTGCGTGCACGCCGCTCGCGCAAGCTCCGGCGTCGAACACTGAGGCGAACAAGGCCGTGGTGCGACGGGCGTTCGATGCCTTCCAGCACGGCGATGTGGCCGCGCTCAATGAGCTTTTCGATCCGCAGGGGCCGTGGCATACCCCATCGGGCACGACGATTGTCCAGGGCGGACCCTACGCGGAATTGAAGGCCTCGTGCGGCATGTGCGCCGCGCTGGAACGGCGCACCATCACGATCGACTTGATTCTCGCCGAGGGTGACCTGGTCGCCGTGCGATCGACCTGGCGCGGGGCGTACACCGGCACGTTCAAGGGGGTCGCGGTATCCGGGATGGAGATTAGCGTGGTCTATACCAACGTCTATCGCGTGCGCTATGCGATGTCCCGTACGTCACACAGCAACCGTGGCTCAAGCGAACCGCGGCTCAGAGCGCAGCGACGAAAACACGCCCGCTGTGCAATGAGATGACAGGGGCGCCGAAGTACGGCGCCCCGGTTTCCGGAACGAGCTACTTGTAATAACCAACGCCGCAAACTAGATCGCTTGCCCTGGTTACCAAGCTCACCTTCGGCACCGGCGTTGTATCAGGGCCCGGCCTTGCAAACATATAGCTGACCTTGGTGATTTGACCTTCCGGCTTTTGGCCGGCGGCGTAGAGTTCCCGCCCGAAATTCTTGCCCGTGGAATCCTTGAGCGTTCTCTGGTCCTGGCCAAGCTGTTGCTTTGCATTCGGGTTGCCCTGGGCAACGATCTTACCGTCGCTGATATTGGCGCAGAATACATAGAGGTCGCCGTCCCGGAATCCACCCTCCCCTGCGTTGAACATTTCGAGCGCCTTGGTCTCATCTGCCTTCACAGCCGCCTCCGCCTTCAAGAGCATGGCCTTGGCTTGCTCGGCTGTACCATGGTCCGGCTGCTGACCGAATACNNCCGCAGTGCAGCAAGAAGCCTCGGAGATCCGTGGCGGTGGAGAGGCCCAGTCCGTCCGAGGGCATCCCGAAAAATCCTCACTAACCGATGTCCGGAACGTCGGCGGTAAGCGCCGCGGGCTTCCTAGTGGGCAATTAGGGCCCCCGAGAGCTGCCAGTCCCGAGTGTCTTCGCGGGGGTCAAAACCGAAAGTGGAGGCCCATCCGTCAGCAGGCGGCCAGTTTGAGACACCCATTG
>PLIX01000033.1:15766-17837 GCA_003140135.1 Gammaproteobacteria bacterium | reverse complement strand
GGCGCCACGACCAACGCGCTCGGGGTGCTCCTGGGCGAGACGCCCGAGACGATGCAGGATGAACTGGCCGCGATGCCAGCGACGACCGACACATCCCCTGAAGTCGGAGAGGACTTGCCGGCAGGGCTGCCGTCGGATCTTCTGCGCCGGCGGCCTGATGTGCGCTTGGCGGAGCGGCGTCTCGCCGCGGCCGCCGACCAGGTCGGCGTCGCCGTCGCGAAGCTCTATCCGAGCTTCGATCTCGTCGCGGCCGCCTCGCTTGCGAGCAGCTCCTTGCAGAATCTGCTCTCGGTGCGCAATTTCGCGGTACTCGGGATCGGCGATGTCATGTGGCCTGTGTTTGCCGGCGGCCGATTGCGGGCGAATGTGCGCGCCACCGAAGAAGAGCGCACCCAGGCTTACCTCGCCTATCAGGGCTCAGTTCTTGCAGCATTGCAGGATGCGGAGACCGCCATAATCCGCTGCACAACCGAAGAGCGCCGACTTGAGTTGCTGCAAAGCTATGTCAGCGCGGCGAGCTCGACTGCGCATATCGCCGCGGATGAGTATCGCAACGGCATCGTCGACTTCACGACCGTGCTCGGCGCCGCAGACGCCGAGCTCGACGCGCGTGATGCGCTGGTGCAGAGCCGTCAGGCGCTTGCACTGGCGCGGATTGCTCTCTACAAAGCGTTGGGTGGAGGCTGGCGTGAGTCGAACACCGCTGATAGCGCTGCGGCGAAGCTTTAATATGGTCGAACTGCGGCAGGGATCAAAATCTCATGCGATACAAAGCGATTTTAGCGACCAGCATGCTGCTCGCCGCCGGCACGGCGCGCCCGCAGGACACAAGCGCCGTGCTGCAAGCGAACGAGACGGCAGCGGGCGGCGCAGCCTGGTCGGGCAAGGCGGCATTGGCGGCGAAGTACGCGTATTCGGGCCAGGGCATGACGGGCACGAGCGACACAACCCATGACCTTAGCGTCGGTGCCTTCGTAGACAGCTTTGATATCGGGCCCATGAAGGGCGCCAACGGCTTCGATACCAAGGTGGCCTGGACACAGGACATGTCCGGCGCCGTGACGCCGGAGGCTGGCGGCGACACGCGACAACTCGCGATCAACGAAGCGTATCGCGATGCCAACATGTGGTGGCGGCCGGACCTGGGCGGCGCAAGCATCAGTTCTCGCGGCGTGCGCGCCGAGGCGGACGCAGGCTACGATGTGCTGACAGTCGCCCCGCGGGGCGGCAAGCCGTTCGATGCCTGGTTCGACTCCAAAACCCATCTGCTGGCACGCACGATCGAGACGCAGGGATTCCAGGTCATCACGACATACTTCAGCAATTACCGCGCCGTCGATGGCGCTCGGATTGCCGGGACGCTGGTCGTCGACGACGGAACCGGCGAGCAGTACCGTCAGACCTATACTCTCACCAGCGCCCAGTTCATTCGCGGGCGGCCCCTCGATGCGTTCGCCGCACCGACCGTGAGGCTCACCGACGCACGCATCATGAACGACGCGGGCCGCACGACCGTGCCCTTCCAGCTTCTCAACAATCACATCTATGCCAACGTCCTGGTGAATGGGAAAGGGCCGTTCCTCTGCATTTTCGATACCGGCGGCCATGATCTATTGATGCCTGCCACGGCCAAAACGTTGGCACTCAGGGTCGAGGGCGCTTCCCCCGGCACCGGCGCGGGTGAAGCGGTCGTGACCACGGGGTTCACGCGTGACGTGACCTTTCGGATCGGGGACCTCGTCATCAAGAATCAGGCGATCGCCGTGCTGCCGATCGCCAGCCGTGAGGTTGAGGGCTTTGAGGAACAAGGCATGGTCGGCTTCGACGTGTTTCGCCGATTCGTCACGGTGATCGACTATGGGAGCAAGACTCTGACGTTTATTGATCCCGCGCGGTTCGATCCGCAAGGTTCGGGAACGCCCGTGCCGTTCGTGTTCTACAACCAGTTGCCGCAGGTCGACGGCACCTTCGAGGGCAAAGCTGGTAAGTTCGATATCGACACGGGCTCGCGCGTCGAGCTCACTCTCACCAAGCCTTTCGTCGACGCCAACCATCTCATCGCCAAACACCC
>PLIX01000033.1:0-15760 GCA_003140135.1 Gammaproteobacteria bacterium | reverse complement strand
TCGTGGGCCTCGCGACGCAGGGCAAAGGAGCCTTCTCCGATGCAAACTATCAGGGCAACGTGGGCACGGCGCTCTTGAAGCGCTTCATAGTCACTTTCGATTACGACCATCAGATCATGTATCTGAAAGCGCGAGCGGTTCCGGTGCCTGACAGCGGGGCCTTCGATCGCGCGGGATTCTGGATTAACACTTCACCTAAGGGCTTCAAAATCGCCGACCTGACGGCCGGCGGCCCTGCAGAGAAGGCGGGACTCAAGATCGGCGACGACATCACGGCGATCGACGGCGCGGCTGCATCCTCCATCAGTCTGTCCGAGGCACGGCGGCGGCTGCGCGACGACAAGCCCGGCACCGTTGTGACCCTGACGGTCGCAAGCGGGAGTGAGCGGCGTCAGGTTTCTGTCACTTTGGAGGACCAGATCTGAAATCAGTGTCGGTTCAATTCCGGCCGCGCCATTTTGCTGGACCGCTCTGCGCGCTTTCACTTTTGTGCAGCCGCGACAGCGGAGATGTCACTGACGCATCTTCAAAAAACGGAGCCTGACGACCCGTGTGGCGCCTCGCCACATCTGAGCAAGTCGAAGCGGTGGACTCGACCATTAATGAGGTTGGCTTCGTAAATCAGTGCTGAGCGCCACGCCGTGATGTGCGGCTTTATTTTCTGAAAAGCGGCAGCCTGCCCGATTTCGTGACTTTATCCTGCGGAGCGGAAGCACTGGGTTGGCTTCCTTCTGCGGCCTCATTTTTGGGCTCTGCCTTTGTCTCCTCGGAGCGGTCGTTCATATTGGGTCGCGGTGGTTCGGTCACAGTATTCCCCTTTGTTCTGCCGTCGCAGACGCCTCAGACTCTGCGCATCCGGAAGACAGTGAGAGCGATGACAAGGAGGCTTCCTAGTAAAGCGCCGCCGATGGACGTATGGATCTCCGATGATCCGCCATAAAACATCATGAAAGCACATGGCGAGGCACCCGTCGGCGCGCTACCGCACATAGGCTCGGGAGGCGGCCGCGCGTCAGCCAGTGGGTTTATCTCGGAAGCGGTACCACGATTTTTCGGGCGGGGCACAGACCGAAAGAGAATTTTCAACTTGACCTGTGCGCGTTAAGAAGCGGTCGTCATGCGCGAATCTCGAACGCGGGCAGGGCCTCCCTCAGGCTCAAGCTGTGATCGAGCGCGGCTCTTGATCCTGAGGGCTGGCGACGCCCGGGATGTGAAGTAAGTCCCAACTTGAGGAACGGTGCCCTCGCTACGTTCGCTAGCGCACCATCCAGCCCGCGCAGGTCCTGCTAAATACAGGCACCGAGGTTTTGCTGCATCTGCGTGGGATGGTATTTTGTCTCAACAAATCATACTGTTGATCCAGGAAGATCCAGCGAATGCCCTGTCCGTGCGCGAGGCACTCAGTAATTCAATCGACGGGTGCTTTAAAGTCGAATGGCTCAGAGGCTGCCAAGAGGGATTGGACCGATTGGCACGAGAAGGGAACCAGAGAGGGGACCGAATTGCGGCAATTTTGGTCGATCTCTTCCTGCCCGACAGTCGTGGCATCGATACGTTCGACAGTCTCTATCACGCCGCGCCGCAGATACCCATCCTCGTGCTCTCAAGTTCGCAGGATGAGGATATTGCCAAATTGGCCGTACAGCGTGGTGCGCAGGACTATCTCCTACAGGCGCGTCTCGACAGTTACTTATTACCAAAGGCCCTAGGCAGCATGATCGGGCGGGCAGCCAACGCCGAAGCGTTGTTCGAAGAGAAAGAGCGCGCCCAAGTCACGCTCAACTCCATCGGCGACGCGGTCATGAGCATTGACATCTGGTGCCAGGTAACCTATCTCAATGCAGTTGCTGAAAATCTGACAGGCTGGTCATGCGCAGACGCAGCGGGTCATCCCGTTGAGGAAGTATTCAACATCATCGATGGCACGACTCGCAAGCCGATGGCTAATCCCATGGCGGCTGCGATCCGGGAAAACAAGACTGAAGCCCTCACGCCGAATTGCGTCTTAATCCGACGCGACGGCCATGAAGCCGCAATCGAAGATTCCTCGGCACCCATCCATGATCGTCGCGGGCGCGTAATCGGCGCTGTTATGGTGTTTCACGACGCGAGCACTGCGCGGGCGCTCTCGCTCAAGATGTCCTATCTCGCCCAGCACGACAGCCTCACCGATTTACCCAACAGAATATTATTGAACGATCGACTGACGCAGGCAATAGCTCTGGCCTCCCGCCACCAGCAAAAACTAGCGCTGCTATTCCTGGACGTGGATCGTTTCAAACACATCAATGACTCCTTAGGCCATGCGGTGGGCGACCGCTTGCTGCAGTCAGTAGCGCAACGTCTGATAGCGTGCGTTCGCACCTCCGACACGGTCAGCCGGCAAGGGGGCGATGAATTCGTCGTCCTGCTGCCGGAGATGAAGCACGCCAAGAGTGCCGCCGTCATTGCCGAAAAAATCATGGCCACACTCGCAACGCCTCACAGCATCGACGAGCACGAACTGCATGTCACTGTGAGTATCGGCATCGTTATCTACCCCGATGACGGGAAGGACCCTGAGACGTTGATGAAGAACGCAGATTTTGCGATGTACCACGCCAAGGACGCCGGTCGCAACAACTGTCAATTCTTCAAGCCGGAGATGAACGTTCGGGCGGCGGAACGACAGTCCCTAGAAAACGGTTTGCGCCACGCCTTAGAGCGACAGGAGTTTGTACTTCACTATCAGCCGAAGATTAACTTGGAGACCGGAGTGATTATCGGGGTCGAGGCGCTCATCCGTTGGCGTCATCCGGATCGCGGCCTCGTGCCTCCGGCGCAGTTCATACCCGTCGCAGAGGAGTGTGGTTTCATCGTGGCCATAGGCCGATGGGTGCTGCGCGAGGCCTGTCGCCAAGCGTGCGTCTGGCAGGAAAGAGGCGTGCCGGCGCTGCGCATCGCGATTAATATCTCCGCGATAGAATTACGTGCCAAAGATTTCGTCGCCGCCGTGCGCGACATACTGGCGGAGACCGGACTTGAGTCGGGTTGTCTGGAACTGGAACTTACGGAAACGTTTCTCATGGAGGATTCGAAGTCTACCGTTACCGTTCTGAACGACCTCAAAGGTCTCGGTGTGCACCTCGCCCTGGATGACTTCGGTACGGGTTATTCGAGCTTGAGCTATGTAAAACGCTTTCCGATCGATACCTTGAAAATCGATCAGTCGTTCGTGCGCGATCTTGTTACAGACGCGGACGATGCGAGTATCGTCAGCGCCGTGATTAGCATGGGGAAAAGCCTCCATATGCGGGTCGTGGCGGAGGGTGTAGAAACACGCGAACAACTCGAGTTCCTCCAAAAGCACGACTGCCCCGTTGGGCAGGGCTATTTGTTCAGTCCGCCGTTGGGAGCTTGGGAATTCACCCAATTGCTGGGGCAAAGCAAACGACGCGCGGCCGGGGAAATCGCTGATACCCGCCTGAGTGCGTGAAGGAATGGTTGTCTTGGCGCGGTGCATGGGTCCAAAGTCGTGACGCCGAATGTAACCGGTGCCAGCTTCGCGACCGCCGTGGCGCACGGCCGGCTTGACGGAGCGCCAGCGCCGCTGCACCCGGATGTGTCGAGGGGTTGGAAATCCTTTCGTACTGGTAAGGACTCCCGCAGCGATTCGCAGGTGTGATCACAGATTCTTGACGCGGCGCGCGCAGGCCGGTAGTTTGCTCGGCATGAATACGCAACTGTCGAGCGCGGATCTCACCGAACTGCGCCGCCTGGATGTGGCGCATCATCTGCCCGCGCACAGCGACTACAAGCTGCAGGCGGAGCAGGGCGGCAGCCGTATTATCGTGCGCGCCGAGGGCTGCACGATTCACGATGCTGAAGGACACTCCATGCTCGATGGCATGGCGGGTCTGTGGTGCGTGAATGTCGGCTACGGCCGCGAGGAACTGGCGCGCGCAGCCTACGAGCAGATGCTGCAGCTGCCCTTCTACAATACGTTCTTCAAGACCGCCACGGCACCGGCGATTCGTTTGGCCGCGCAGCTTGCATCGCGCCTGGGTCACGATCTTACCCACATTTTTTTCAGTAACTCCGGATCCGAGGCCAACGACACCGCATTCCGTCTCGCCCGTCACTATTGGGCATTGCGCGGCGAGCCGGAGCGGCAGATTTTCATCAGCCGCTGGAATGCGTATCACGGTTCCACCGTCGCGGGCGCAAGCTTAGGCGGCATGAAGGCCATGCACGCACAGGGCAAGCTCCCGATTGCGGGCATCGAGCACGTGATGCAGCCGTACGGGTTTGGCGAAGGTTTCGGCGAAGACCCCGCGCAGTTCGCCGCGCGCGCGGCCGGCGCGATCGAGGCGCGCATCCTGGAAGTTGGCCCGGAAAACGTCGCCGCTTTCATCGGCGAGCCGGTGCAGGGCGCCGGCGGGGTCATCATTCCTCCTGACGGCTATTGGCCGCGCGTTGCGGCCATCTGTAAAAAATACCGCGTCCTTTTGATCATCGACGAGGTGATCTGCGGATTCGGGCGCCTGGGGCGTTGGTTCGGGTATCAGCACTACGGCATCAAGCCGGACATCGTGTCGATGGCGAAGGGGTTGTCGTCAGGGTACCTGCCCATCTCGGCCACGGCCGTATCCGCGCCCATCGTCGCGGAGCTGAAGCGTTTGGGCGGCGACTTCGTGCACGGCTATACCTATTCCGGCCATCCCACGGCGGCAGCGGTGGCGTTGAAGAATCTCGAGATCATCGCGCGTGAGAAGCTCGTCGAGCGTGTGGCGCAGGATGTCGGCCCCTATCTTGCGCGCGCGCTCGCCACTCTGAATGGCCATCCTATCGTGGGCGAAGTGCGTGCGCTCGGACTGATCGGGGCGCTCGAGATCGTCGCGCGCAAAGGCACGAACGAGAGATTCTGCGGCAAAGAAGGCACAGCCGGTCCCGTCGTGCGCGATGCCTGCATCAGGAATGGCCT
Source organism: Gammaproteobacteria bacterium (assembly GCA_003140135.1). Classification (GTDB taxonomy): domain Bacteria; phylum Pseudomonadota; class Gammaproteobacteria; order Steroidobacterales; family Steroidobacteraceae; genus PALSA-1196. The sequence goes on along the minus strand of PLIX01000033.1, from coordinate 10,797 downwards.
CATGGTGCGGGCGATTCGCGATTCGATCGTCATGTGTCCGCCGCTCATCATCACGCACGCCGAGATCGATCAGCTGGTGGACATTCTTGGGCGCTCGCTGACCGAGGCACACGCCCAACTGCGCACCCTCGCCGCCGCGGCCTAGAGTCGTTGCCGCCTGAACGTAAGGTTTCCGGCTCGCTGCTGCACGCGAACGTGCACCAGGAGCTGCGCCGACGGTTCGTCACCGGCAAAATCATGCCCGGCAGCACGCTCTCAACCCGGGGCCTCGCGCTGGAGCTCGGCGTGAGCCAGACGCCGGTGCGTGAGGCATTGAGCCGCCTCGCGGCGGAAGGAGCCGTGCAGATCCGCTCCAAACGGAAGATTGTCGTGCCGCCGATGACGGCGGACCGCTTTTGTGATCTCTTGCGCTGCCGCGAACTGCTTGAGCCGGAAGCGGCGCTTGCGGCCCTGCCCATGATCGATAGGGCGCGTCTCAAAAAGCTCAAGGCCGCCGATGATTCCATCGGGCGAGCTCTTAAGACGGGCGACGTCAACGCCTATATGGAAGGTAATTTCAATTTTCACTTTCTCATCTACTCCGCGCAGCCGCGACGCACACTGTTGCAGCTTATTGAGACACTGTGGCTGCAATTTGGCCCATTCATGCGCGTCGTCTATGGCCGCTTCGGCACGGCCAATCTCACCGACCAGCACGAGCTCATGATCGGGGCGCTGCGCAGGCAAGATGCCGCAGGCCTGAGGCGCGCCCTCATCGCCGATATTCGCGACGGCATGGGCTTGATCGGCGCGAGCGGCTTCGAGGCGTAGAAGATGCAGTGGCGTTTGACGATGACGATGATCCTCTGACGGCCCAATTTCGCAACGCGAGCCATTCTCAATTCTGGGCGCAGGCCTGAGCGTCGTGGATAGCGTGCGCTCGCCGCCGCGCAAAAGCGAGACTTGCGGCGCCCTGCAACCATTAGATCTGCGGGTCGATCTAGTAGAGCGCATCCACCGCCATGTTTCCCCGCAGGTTATTCTTAGGCGGATCGATTGAAGTTCAGCCAGGACTGAAAGTTGACGGCTCCAGAGTTCCTGCCCAATCGCCGCCACTCGCGATCGTCTTAGGCCGACAGGAAGCGAGCGAATGTCAGCTTCTTAGATGGAAATCGCAAAATGTCGGCAGCGCGCGCGCGTGAAGTGGCGCGGCCGGAAGGGCTCGCCCGCACGGGTCACGGGCCGTTCCAATGACGGCCGTTCCATCTTGCTGCAATGCGACCGCCACGACTTCTTACGTGCGAACTTCAGATTTATCCGTGACTTGCTGCGCGGACTTCGCGCGCTCCATCACGTCCACGACATACCCGGCGTCCCTTGCGGCCTGCGGCGCAGCAAAGACTGCAAGCGTTGGATACGTCCTTCTCGCGGGTTGCCTGCTTCAATTGTTCACGCACGGACGAGTCTGGGCGTAGCATTCAAAATTCCATTATCGAGCGGGCGACAGTACTGAATTGGCGCGACGGCGCAATTTCAGCCTGTCTTATAAAATCTAAGGGAGGGTTAATCATGAAAACACTTCGAGCAAGTATTCGATCCTACTTGATGCTGGCCACCGTCCTGCTTAGTGCGGCGATGGCGAGTACGACGGCGCGTGCCAACTGCGATGGGTTCGTATTCGGACGAGACCCTTCGGCAGTCCAGGCAGCACTTACGACGGCCGTCAGAACGGTTTCTGCGTATGGCGCCGGGCTTGGAAACAGTATGTGGGCGACGGTAGTCGATGCGAATGGCGTGGTCTGCTTGGTCGTGAACTCCGGTGGTGGCGCCGGGGCAGTCGAATCGATCTGGCTCGGCAGCCGCGTGATCTCGGCGCAGAAGGCGAGCACGGCGAACGCGTTCAGTCTGTCCGCGGGCTCGTCCGGAACGGCGATCGCGCTGTCGACGGCGAATCTCTATACGGCCGTGCAGCCGGGTGGCAGTTTGTTTGGACTGCAGGCCAGCAATCCAGTCGATGTCAGCGTCGCTTATGCGGGAGCGCCCTATAATTATGGCAATGGTGTTTTTGACCCGATGGTCGGCCAGGTGATCGGCGGCGTTAACGTGTTTGGCGGCGGACTGGCAATCTACAGTTCGACCGGCGTGCGACTTGGAGCGATCGGAGTCAGTGGAGACACGTCGTGCACCGATCATGCGGTCGCGTGGGAGACGCGACATGCGCTTGGTCTCGACTACGTGCCGGGCGGCGTATCGCCGAACCACGACGACAACATCATCTATGACATCACGCCGCAATCGGGTCAGATGCCAGGTGTGAGTGCCGGTGGGTTCGGGCACCCGCATTGCCTGTCGGCGGGACCAGAAAATGGCGTCCTCGCCGCCCTCCCGGCAGTCCGCAAGCTGACAAAATAGTCGAACATGGGTGCAGCAACCGAAGCGAAAGAAACTGCAAGTGTCAAACAGCGTTTGGGACCGCACTCTTGTGACGCTTGTGGCGTCACGGTCTTGTCACTGCCTGTGGGGCACAAGGAGCGGTCGGAGGCCTGCAGACGGTTGCGTTGCAGCGCCTTGGTAAGCAAGTAAGGCGCGGACTGCACATACTGGATCCCGGGATGCCCAGGCATCCCGGGATCGCCGTCGATCATTGTTGCGGGTGTGCTCGAGCGCATCCTGGTGGCTGGCATTGAAGCGAATGGTCGCCGACCCTGCGCAACGGACTACAGTTGCAAAAAAGATGCGCTGGCTGCGTGCTAGCCCATGGACGGCAAGTTCTGCTTAATCCATTTGCAGCAAATCAGCTCTTCAGCAACGCAGATTTTAGCCTTGCGCCAAGTGCCGGGAGCAGCAGCAACGAGCCGAGAAAGGTGACGTGATACCACACGGGAAATTTCGACCATAATTGATAATGAGCCGGAAGGAATGCCACTAACAGGATGATTGTTAGTGCCGCGATGACCCGGCGATCGCCCCGGGAAATCCAGGCGCTCACAAATCCGGCGCCGACGGAGGGAACTGCGCCGGGCAGTGCGAGTCGGGCCATCATCATACCCAAGGTGAAATGCAGCTTTGGCTCATTCGCCGCGTAGCCCGGCAGCGCGAACCGCAACAGCATATCGAACCCCGTCGCGACAACGGCCCAAACGATGAGTCCGACCACCAGCGCGAGCGCTCCGCGAATCATAGCCGTCTCCCATCCAGCCGCTGCATCGGTGAGTTTGGCGCTGTATCACAGAGCCGCAGTGCGCATAACACGCCTGCCGTAAGAACAAAGCACACGCCGATCCGCCAGCGGTGCTCCGGCGAGATCGCCTGCCCATAGGCAGGGATGCCCAGCAGATACAGCCAGGCACACAGGCTCAAGCCGACGGCGCCGCAAAACACGGCGAACGCAGCGGGGCGCCTTTTCAGGCTGAGGGATAGCGAAACGACAAAGAGAACTAGCACCAAACCCATGAGCACAAACAGCTCCATGGGCATCGCATCAGCAAGCGGAACGTAGCGATCGTAGTGGAAGCCTTCGATCAACCTGCCCATTGCGGAAGCCATACCGTGAAAGCGCAGCCGTGTGGCCAATGCAATGCTCACATTGAAGGCGCTGCTGACAATGAACATGACGATCCACAGCACAGCAAGCGAATGAGTCGTCAGCATTTTGTGCGCCCGCAACACGCGCAGTCTTTCGGTAAAACCCGCGCGCACGCTGCCGAGGGCCCACTCAAGTGCCTCGCGATCATCATCGATGTGTTCGGCCTCCGTGCGCATGGCGGCAGCCCAGGAGGATCGTTCCGGCGGTAACAGGACGGCACCGTGGTACAGCATCTTCTGCGCCATTCGCCGCCGCCATGTTGATGTGAAAATCATGTGCTCATCTTGACCCGTGCCGGCAGCAATGCACCTACGCCGGTTCTTGCTCGCTGTTCCCGCGCGAGTGCCAGGCCCGCCGCCGTCGGTCGGTACATATGTCGCGGCGGTTTGCCCGGTTGATCCGAATCCCTCCAGCACGCATCGAGCAGTCCCTGATCGCTGAGACGCATCAGCAGGGGATATAGCGTGCCGGATTTGAGACCGGTCTCCTTAGCAAGCTCGTAGCCGTGCCGCCAAGCGCGCGGCTGCTCCAGCAAAACGGCGAGCAGCAGATGGGTCTGGCGCGAGGCATTGGAGGGACGTGACATGACCGTATATCAACATAGGTCGAGTTACGCGTCAATAACGGCCGCCCTCCTATTGGCGCACGGATGGCTGACCTGTCGCGGCGTGTCATGCTGCCATGTCAGGGCGGTCATAGTCGCCGGTACGTTGTGGTCCGATCTCCATAGAAGATTCCTGAGCTTGGCGGTAATGCGGCTTTTGGTGTATCCTTTGCCTTCTGCAATCTGTGATCACACTTTGGTCGGCCGCAGGCCGCCCTCGCCGCGTCGTGGCGCGGAATCGCCCCATGTCAAGCCGTCAATCTGCCAACGCGCTCGCTCCGAGCACCCTCCACGCGCCGTCCTACTACGCTGCGACCGTTGCGCGCGCCGTTGTCGCATCCCCTCTTGATGGGGCGCATTCTTGCGATGTCTGCATCGTAGGGGGCGGCTTTACGGGTTGCGCTGCCGCGCTGCATCTGGCGCGGCGCGGCCTCAAGGTCAAACTTCTGGAACAGTCGCGGCTCGGATGGGGCGCGTCGGGGCGCAATGGCGGTCAGGTGCATGTGGGCCTGCGGCGCGACCAGGACTGGCTCGAGGGCAAGCTCGGTGCAAGTGATGCTCACAAGCTCTGGGAGCTTGCGCTCGCGGGTCGTGCGCACTTGGACGAGCTCATTGAGACGTACGGCATCGAGTGTGACTTCCGTCCGGGGCTGCTGCACGCAGACCATAAGGCCCGCTACACGCGCGCTACGCGCCGCTATGTCGCCCGCCTGCAAGAGGCGTACGGCTATGCGCACATTCGTTACGTCGATCAGGAGGAGATCCGCGCGCTGGTAGCCACCGACGGCTACTACGGCGCGTCCTTTGACGCGCGCGGCGGACACCTGCATCCGCTTAATTACGTGCTCGGCATTGCGCGCGGTGCCCAGAGTCACGGGGCGCAGCTGCACGAGGGCGCCGAGGTTTTGCATATCGAGCGCGCGCGGGGCGCATTTGTCGTCGCCACGGCGCAGGCCCAAGTGCGCGCAAGTCAGGTCATCCTCGCCTGCAATGGCTATCTGCGCGGCATCTCACGCGAAGTGGAGGCGCACGTGATGCCTATCAACAACTTCATCGCCGTTACCGAGCCGCTCGGAGATGCGCGTGCCGCCGAGATTGTGCAGCACGGCTATGCGGTGGCGGACTCGCGCTTCGTCGTCAACTACTACCGCACGACAGTGGATCATCGGCTGCTCTTCGGCGGCGGCGAGAACTACAGCTACCGCTTTCCCAAGGACATTGCAGGTTTCGTGCGTCCCCACCTGCTCAAGGTGTTTCCGCAGTTGAGTGCGGTGCGCCTCGACTATGCGTGGGGCGGCACTCTGGCGATCACCCCCACGCGCATGCCCTTCATTCGCGAGATCGAACCTGGGTTCTACAACGCGAGTGGCTTCTCGGGTCTCGGCGTCGTACTCGCTCCGTACGCGGGCAAGATCGTCGCCGACGCCATTGCCGGCGAGCGGCACGCGTTCGAGGCGTTTGCCCGCGTGCCCGTTCCGCGATTTCCGGGCGGTCCGGCATTGCGCTGGCCGACGCTCGTGGCGGCGATGTCGCTCTATGCGCTGCGCGATCGGCTGTAATTTTTCGTGCCCGTCAATAATCAAGTGAGCAGCATCATGCCCGAGCCCCTTCCCGCGTTGGCCGTGCCCAAAGAGTGGCAGGAGTTCGCGCGCTCCCACCCGCAGCTTACAGCCCTCGACGCATTCATCATCGACGTCAACGGCAACGTGCTCGGCAAACGCTTGGCGATTGCCGATGCACACAAGGCATTCACGGATGGCGTGCAGTTCTCATCGTGCGCGCTGATCGCCGACGTGCGCGGCCTGGGACACAACGTCCAGGGCATGGGCGGATCAGACGGCGATCCCGACGGTACCGCAATGCCGATCGCGGGCACCTTGCACCTTGTGCCCTGGGCGCGCTCGAGCACCGCCCAGGTCCTGTGCAGCATGCGGCATACGCAGACCGCAGCGTCGCTGTGGTTCGATCCGCGGGAAGTGCTTCGCGAAGTGCTGGCCCTGTGCCGCCGGGCGGGCGTGCATCCTGTCGTCGCGTGCGAGCTTGAGTTCTACCTCCTGGATCCGCGCCGCGAGGCAGGCGGCGGCATTGCTCTTGCGACGGTGCCCGGACGCGGCAGTCCGCCGTGGCGTGCGGCGAATCTCTCGATGGACGCCATCGAGGAGAGCTCGGTGTTTCTGAACAGCGTAGCCGAGGCGGCTGCGCAGCAAGGCGTCCCCGTATGCGGTGCTGTCGCCGAATATGGCATCGGCCAGTACGAGGTCAACCTGCGGCATGTCGCGGATCCAGTGCTCGCCGCGGATCACGCGGTGCTTCTCAAAAGAATCGTCAAAGGCGTCGCTCAGTCGATGGGGATGCTGGCATCCTTCATGGCGAAGCCCTTTGCCAGGCAAGCGGGCAGCGGTTTGCACGTGCACGTCAGCCTGGCCGATGCTGCCGGGGCCAACCGCTTCGGACTTGAAGGCGGTGAGGCCCTGCTGCAGCAGGCGGTCGCGGGCATGCAGGCCATGATGTTCGACTCGCTGGCTTTTTGCGCGCCCAACTTCAATTCATATCGCCGCTATCTTGGGCCGTTCGTGCCGACCACGCGCGATTGGGGGCACAACAACCGCGCCGTCGCGTTTCGCATACCGGCGGCTCACGGCTCGGGCCGCCGGATCGAGAATCGCGTGGCAGGCGCCGACGCAAGCCCACACCTGGTCGTCGCGGCCATCCTGGCGTCTGTGTTGCACGGCCTGGCCCAACAACTGAGCCCGACCGTACCCGCACTGGGACGCGTTCAATCCGGGCCGGATCCGGACTTTCCGAACGGACTCCTGGCCGCGCTCGAGCGTCTCGAGCACTCAAGCCTGCTCGGCAGCTACATCCCGGCGAAGTTTCTGCAGCTTTATGCGGAGCTCAAGCGCAAGGAATACGCCGCGGTCATTGAAGAGCTCTTCATCCGGGAATTCGATTTTTATCTGTGAGCACGGCCGCGGGCGCCCTTGCTGTCCGTCGGCCGGCCGGCTCATGGGGCGTCTGCTGCGGACTACTCGTGCAACGTCACCGTGATGCCGATCGTACGCGGTTGCCACGTGTAGGCGTTCTGCTGCAACGATGTAGGGGCCAGCGGATTCGCCACATAGGCCGGGTTGTTCGCGTCGGTTTGGGAGAGCTCGTAGTTGATCGTGGTGTGCGAATCGAAGAGGTTGTCGCAGAAGAGCGCGACCTGCCAATTGCCGAGCGTGACCCCGCCGCGCAGCGAGGCAAAATGCGTGGACGAGAGCGTGTAGACATTCGCATCATACTGCACGCTGGCCGGATCCTGTACCGCCGCGAGCCACGGATTGCGCGACGTGTACTCCCAGTCCAGGCGGATGAAGGCGCCGCGCTCCAAGAGCTTGAAATCGTACTGCGCGCCGATCGCGATGTTCCACGGCGGGTTCGTGCCGGGGCCGCCGTCGGTCGCGGCCTCTCCCGAGATGGCGTCTCCCGCTTGAACCAGGAGCGGCTTGGGTGGCGCTGTCGACGTGCTATAGCGGGCGCTCGTGTAGCCGATCGCGGCATCGGCCGTGAACCCTGCGCCCATCGCCCAGTCCGCTTGTATGTCGAAGCCCTTGGCGACCGCGGTGCCGAGGTTGTCCGTGAACTGCAATCCGCAGTCGTAGGGAACGTACACATTCTGCTGGATACTCTTCCACTTGATGTAGTAAATGCTGCTCGCGATGCGAAACACCGAGCCGACATTGTTCTTTGAGCCGATCTCGTAGCTCTGCGTCGTGTCCGAGTTGTAGGTCAGAGGAGCGCCGTTCGGATAGCCCTCCTGGGCCAAACCCCCTTGACCGTCACAATAAAACGGCAGCGGTGCGTTGCCGCCGCCCGGGCGGAACCCCTTGGCGTACGTCGCGTAGTAAAGATTCTGCGGGTCAGCCTGGAAGGACAGGCTGACTTTCGGCGTGAAGGCTGTCTGGTGTTCTGCCGCGGATGCGGTTTCCGATATGTAGTTTTCGAGTCCGTCACCGTAGTGCGAGAGGCTGAACGACATCTTCTCCACGCGTCCGCCCAGGGTCAGCTTCAATTGGTCGGTGAAATTGTAGGCGACCTCGCTGAAGCCTGCGATCTGCCGGTCGAAAGAGGTGTTGGCATTGTAATAGATATCGCAATTCGGAAAACTCTGACCCGGCGTGCCCACGCCGTTGCAATAATAGTTGGTGGACCCAAAATACGACTGCGGAGTGATGCCGAAGAGCGCGTTCCAGAACGGGACAATCTGTGTGTCGCGCAGTTCCTCGATGCTGGTCTCCTTCGACAGCGACCAGAAAACGCCCACCGTCCAATTCCACCGGCTCGCGGGATTGTTCGACTGCAGGCGCACTTCCTGCGTCCAGCTCTCCTGGCGGTTCGTCATCTGGTTCGGAGTCTCTTCGTCCGTGAAGCCCGGTGGCAGGTGGATCCCGGTCGCGTTAATTAGCGGATACCAGGAGCAGGGCGGAACCGGCGTCGTGGAAGCCGGCCCGCACGAACCGATAACCCAGCTCTGGGCTTGATAGTAGGCCAGGTCATAGGTCGTGCCCTGGTAGCCGGTGAGCTCGTCACGATGGTAGAAGGAGCTGTTGGAGATGAGCTTGCTGCTGCCCAGGTCCGCCTCGATCTTGAGCGCCGGCAGGTAGTACGCATCGGGTACCGGAATACGCTCGGGCGTTGCATTGTTGAACACACCGGCGCTCACATCCGAATACGCGGGCCAAAATGTCGACTCGTCGTGCTTGCGGCTGTTCTGGTACGTCACGCTCGGCGTGATCTTGACGGACTCGACCGGCTCGTACAGCAGCGCCAACCGTGCCGCGAACGTGTTCGCGTGGTTGACGTCTTTTTCGGTCACTTCCCCCGTCGTGTCATTGACGCGGTTGATCCACCCGCCGTCATAGCGGTACCAGACGCTGGCGCGAAAGCCGAGCACACCGTCGATGATCGGTCCGCCGTGCGCAATTCCGAACTCCTCGCTTGGCTGCCCCTTTTCCGTGAACGAGACCTCGCTGCGCGCATAGGTGGATTCCGTGGTCACGCTGGGTTGGACCATGATGTAGCGCACTGTCCCGCCCTCGGAGCCTGCACCGAAGAGCGTGCCTTGCGGGCCGCGCAGCACCTCGACACGATCGAGGTCAAAGGTTTTGGGCAGCGTATCGTCGGGGTTGAAGCCGAGCGCGCGCATCTGGATCGGCGTGTCGTCAATATAGATGCCGGTCGTACCTGCGCCGCCCGAGGAGGAAATGCCGCGAATGGAAATGGCATTCGTGCCGGACGTATCGATGGAAACCCCGGGGGTGAAGCGAACGAGGTCGCTGATGTCCTTGACGCCCTTCTGGTCCATCGTCTCCTGCGAGAAGGCGCTGATGCTGATCGGCACCTTGCTGATGGATTCCTCGCGCCGCGTGGCGGTCACTGTGATTTCCGCGATTCCTACGCTGCTCGTCGCATCGGTATTCGCTGACGCATCAGCCGCGTGGCCGGCCGGCATGACGGCCAGGCCGAGTAGGGTGCCGAGGAGGGCCGCGCCGAGGGGTACGTTGACGTGGATGTTGCGCGACAGACAGGTAAAATTCTCGTATCGCATTGTTAGTACTCCGAGACTGAATCCCCCCAATACCACCTCTACCATAGCGCTCTTATTATTCTTTATCCGTACAAATTAACGGGCGTTCGAAAGATAAGCAACGTGTTTCTTCCACGCCACAGGTCATTGACGGCGTGAGTTCGCGGCGGTAGCTTCAGGCAAAGCATTCTGCACAATCCGGGCCGCACGACAGATGAGTCCGAAGGATCGCGCCCGAGCCCTGGCATTGGGCATGCATCAAGGCATCACACGGCGCGATTTCCTGCAAGGAATCGCCCTCGGTACGACTGCCGCCGCATCCGCTGCGCTCCTGGCCGCCGCGACCGGAGCGGAAGACCCGACTCCCGCAGCAGCGCAGGACGCACCCGGCTACTACCCGCCGCTTCTCACCGGCATGCGTGGCAGCCATCCCGGATCCTTCGAGGCCGCGCATGCGCTGCGTGACGGGATTCGGCCCGGCCGCGCCAGCGACACGCATGAGGAATACGACCTGATCGTCGTCGGCGGGGGCATCAGCGGGCTCGCCGCCGCGCATTTTTACCGCGCACAGGTCGGAAGCGGCAGCCGCGTGCTGGTTCTTGAGAATCACGACGATTTCGGCGGCCATGCCAAGCGCAACGAATTTCGTTTGGGCGATGGGCTCGCGCTGGTGAACGGGGGGACGCTCGATATCGACAGCCCGCGCCCCTATAGCCCGGTGGCCGCGGGCCTCTTGAAGACGCTAGGCATCGATGCTGGCGCGCTCGCCAAGCGCATCGAACAGCCGAAGTTCTACACACATCTGGGCCTGCAGACCGCCGTATTCTTTGACGAGGCGACCTTCGGCAAGGATGCGCTCGCGGTTGGCGCGGGCAGCTTGCACTGGGATGCGTTCCTGGCGAGGACGCCTCTATCGCAGCATGCGCGAGTGCAGATTGCGCAGATCGAAACCAGCGCGGTGGATTATCTGCCCGGGCTTTCCTCCGACGCTAAAAAGCAGCGTCTTTCAAAGATCAGCTACGCCGCGTTTCTGACGGACATCGTGCACGCGGATCCGAG
>PLIX01000284.1 GCA_003140135.1 Gammaproteobacteria bacterium | reverse complement strand
TGCTTGGTCTCCGGGTACACGCCGATCGGCGCCGGCTCGGGCAGCCCCAGAAGCCGGGCGCGCACGCCCCGCTCGCTCTGCACCGAGCGCACGAGCGCGAGTATTTCCTCCAGCGTCGGGATCTCGAATTGGCCATCGAAGCGCACATTTTCCGGCCGCACGTCGGCGATGCGCTCGCGAGCGCGCAACGTCTTGAGCTCCGCGAGAGTAAAATCCTCGGTGAACCACCCCTCGGTTGCAACGCCATCGACAATCTTGGCTTTGCGCCGGGCGGCAAATTCAAGGTGGTCGGCGACGTTCGTGGTCGCCCCAATCTCGTTTTCGTGGCGCGCGACGAGCACCCCGTCCTGCGTCATCACGAGATCGGGCTCGACGAAGTCGGCGCCCTGCTGGATCGCGATGAAATACGACGTCAGCGTGTGCTCAGGAACATAGCCGCACGCCCCGCGGTGACCGATCACGATCGGTGCCGCTGCGGCGGCTTTGCCTGAGAGGGGGGCTTGGACAGAGTGTGCTGGCACGGTCGCCATAATAAACCATGATCAAACGGCTACTTGGCGTAATCGCAGGCGCGCTCTGCGGCCTGCCGCCGGCGCTCGCCGCCGTGACCACGGCGGAGCCGCCGGCAAGCCAGCCTGCAAGCTACGTCGACCGGCGAGTAGTTGAAGAAACCCACCGCGGCCGGCAGCGTCAGGCGCAGCCCCGGCCCATCATCCGTCGTCTCGCGCAGGTCGTAGCCCAGGATGATAACCTCGTGCGCGTGCGCAACGGCCTGGAAGTGCGTCACCTCACGGGGCTGACGATCGCGCAACCCGAGATCGAGCTTAGCGTGTATGGTTTCGCGGACTATTTCCCCGATGCGCCGCGGCCGCCGGTTGCCGGCACGCGCACGAGTCGCTTTCAGGTGGAGCCCGGATCTTTGCTCGGCGCGGCGCCGCAATGGCGGATACACAACGTCGAGCTGCCGCGGCTCGGTATCGGTTATCGTTTCGCGGGGGATCTGTCCGGGCGGCACCTTGACATCAGCACCCCGTTTTAAGAAGGATCGGGCAGGTATGGTAATTGCTGGAGCACCGCAGTGCTGACCGAGCAGGATATCTATCTCTTCAAGGAAGGGAGCTACTTCGGCGCGCACGAGAAGCTCGGCGCCCACCCCGTTGCCGCCCATGGCGCCGGGCCTGCAGGCACACACTTCGCCGTGTGGGCGCCGAACGCGCGCTCGGTCGCCGTCGTGGGCGACTTTAACGGCTGGAATGGCGTCGCACATCCGTTGAGCGCGCGCGCGGATTCCTCCGGCATCTGGACGGGATTCATCGCAGGCGTTGGGCCCGGTGCCATCTATAAATATCAAATCGTCTCGCAGCACGACGGCTACCGAGTCGACAAAAGCGATCCGTTCGCGTTTCGCTGCGAGCTGCCGCCGCGCACGGCTTCCATCGTCTGCGATCTTAACTACGCTTGGGGCGACGGCGAATGGTTGAAGCGCCGCGCGCAGACGAACGCGCTGAACGCACCGTGGTCGATCTACGAAGTTCACCTCGGCTCCTGGCGCCGCGTTCCGGAGGCCAATAACCGCTCGCTCTCCTACCGGGAGCTCGCCCAGGAACTCGGCGACTATGCGCTCGACATGGGCTTCACGCATGTCGAGCTCTTGCCGATCATGGAGCATCCCTTCTACGGTTCCTGGGGCTACCAGGTCACGGGATATTTCGCGGCCACCGCGCGCTACGGCACGCCGCAGGACCTCATGTATCTGATTGACAGCCTGCACCAGCGCGGCATCGGCGTGATCCTCGATTGGGTGCCGTCGCATTTTCCGAATGACGAGCACGGGCTCGCCTACTTCGACGGCACGCATCTTTTCGAGCACGCCGATCCGCGCCAGGGGTTCCACCCGGAATGGAAGAGCGCGATCTTCAACTATGGGCGCGCCGAGGTGCGCGACTTCCTAGGCAGCAGCGCGCTCTTCTGGCTGAAGAAGTTCCATGCGGATGCACTGCGCGTTGACGGCGTCGCCTCCATGCTGTACCTCGATTACGCGCGCACCGACGGGGAGTGGGTCGCCAACACCTTCGGCGGTCATGAGAATCTTGAGGCCGTATCCTTCCTGCGCAAACTCAATGAGGAGGTGTACCGCGATCACAGCGTCGTGCAGAGCATCGCCGAGGAGTCGACCGCTTGGCCGATGGTATCGCGCCCGACGTATTTGGGGGGCCTGGGGTTCGGGCTCAAATGGAATCTCGGCTGGATGCACGACACGCTCGCCTACTTCGCGACCGATCCGCTGTTTCGCAAGTACCACCANNCGTTGTCGCATGACGAAGTCGTGTACGGCAAAGGCTCGCTCCTCGGCCGGATGCACGGCGATGAGTGGCAGCAGTTCGCAAACCTGCGGCTCCTGTACGGCTACATGTGGGGCCATCCGGGCAAGAAGCTTCTCTTCATGGGCGGTGAGTTCGGCCAGCGCAGCGAATGGCAGCATGATTCGAGCCTGGATTGGCATGTGCTGCAGTATCCGTTGCACGCGGGGATGCAGCGCTGGGTGCGCGAACTCAATCGCTTCTATGCAAGCGCAGCAGCGCTCTACAGCCTCGACTTCCACTGGGACGGCTTCGAATGGATCGACAGCAACGACAACGAGTCGAGCGTAATCGCATTCCTGCGCAAGAGCGCCAGCGGCGAGATGGTCCTCGTCGTGTGCAATTTCACGCCGGTCGTGCACGCTGACTACCGCGTCGGAGTGCCGCGCGGCGGCTACTGGCGCGAGCGCTTGAACAGCGACGCGGCCGAATACGGCGGCAGCGGCAGCGGCAACTTCGGCGGCCTCGAGGCGGCTCCCCTGCCGGCGCACGGACGTTTCCACTCGCTGGCGCTGCGATTGCCGCCGCTCGGCGTGCTGTTCCTCACGCCGGATTGAAACTGCCGCATCGCGCCGCCATGGGAACGATTCGCGTTGTCATCGAGGATATTCAGCCGCAGCTCGACGGCGGCAGCACGCCCGTGCGGCGTGTGGCCGGAGAAGACGTCAAGGTGGATGCGCGCATATTCACCGACGGCCACGATCAGATCGACGGCGCGCTGCTCTTCAGAGCGCAGGCGTCCGAGCAGTGGCAGAGTGTGCCGCTCGTGGCCCTGGGCAACGACCTGTGGCGCGCCGCATTCACGGTGCAACTGCTCGGACGCTACGAATACACGGTGTGCGCATGGGTGGATCATGCGCGCACCTGGCAGCGCGACTTCAAAAAGAAATACGAGGCCGCACAGGAAACCGAGGTCGATTTCCTCGTGGGCGCCGAACATGCGCACGCGCTTGCGCTGCGCGCGGCCGATGCCGACGCGCGGCGCCTGACCGAATGGGCCAATGCGCTCGTCGATCCCGACCGCAGCCGCGAGGAGCGCGCGGTGCTGGCCGACAGCGAGGGCCTGCGCAAGCTTGCGCATCGCTACCCGGATCCGATGCTGGTGCTGCGCCACGAGCCGCCGCTTGCGGTGGAAGTCGAAAGGGAGCGTGCGCGCTTCTCCACGTGGTATGAACTTTTCCCGCGCTCCACGGCGAACACGGCGGGCGTGCACGGCACTTTTGCCGATTGCGAGGCGCGCCTGCCCTACATAGCGGCCATGAACTTCGATGTGCTGTATCTGCCGCCAATCCATCCGATCGGCCTCACCGAGCGCAAGGGCGCCAACAATCGCGCGCACGCCACGGCCGCCGACGTCGGCAGTCCGTGGGCGATCGGGGCGCAAGCGGGCGGCCACAAGGCCGTGCATCCCGCGCTCGGCACGCTCGATGATTTCCGCCGCCTGGTGGCAAAGGCGGAGGAGCTCGGCATCGAGATCGCCCTCGATCTCGCGTTTCAATGCAGCCCCGACCATCCCTATGTGCGCGAGCATCCGGAGTGGTTTCTGCTGCGCCCGGACGGCAGCATCCAATACGCCGAGAACCCGCCGAAGAAGTATCAGGACATCTATCCGTTCAATTTCGAGGCGACCGCCTGGCGTGAGTTGCGCGCCGAGCTCAAGAGCGTGGTCGAATTCTGGATCGCACAGCGCGTGCGCATCTTCCGTGTGGACAATCCTCACACCAAGCCCTTCGCATTCTGGGAATGGCTGATCGCCGAAGTGCGCCGCAGTCGACCCGATGTGATTTTCCTGGCCGAGGCTTTCACGCGCCCGGGGCCCATGTATCGCCTGGCAAAGCTCGGCTTCAGCCAGTCGTACAGTTATTTCGCCTGGCGCAATAGCAAGACTGAGCTCACCGAATACTTCACCGAGCTTGCCGCAGCGCCGCTCGCGGAGTTCTTTCGAGCGAATCTTTGGCCGAACACGCCTGACATCCTCACCGAATACCTGCAGTTCGGCGGCCGCGCAGCCTTCATGGTGCGGCTCGTCCTCGCGGCAACGCTCGGCGCAAGCTACGGCATCTACGGCCCCGCATTCGAGCTCATGGAGCACGCTGCACGCGAGGCGGGCAGCGAGGAATACGTCGATTCGGAGAAATACGAGCTGCGCCATTGGGACCTGGAGCGCGCCGACAGCCTGCGTGACTTCATCGCCCGGGTGAACCGCATCCGCCGCGACCATCCGCCGCTGCAGAGCAACCGCGGCCTCAAATTCCATTCCATCGACAACGGTGCACTCCTCGCCTACAGCAAGACGAGCGAGGATCGCAGCCAGGCCGTGCTCGTCATCGCCAATCTCGACCCGCATAACATCCAGACGGGCTTCATCGACCTTGACCTGGACGCGGTCGGCCTGTCTGCCGAGCATGCCTTCCAGGTCCACGATCTGCTCTCCGGCGCGCGCTACCTGTGGCAGGGGCCGCGCAACTACGTCGCCCTCGACCCGACGCTCGCCGCCGCCCACATCTTCCGCATTCGCCACCACGTGCGCAGCGAGCGGGACTTCGACTACTTCGCCTGACGTGAACTCACCCCTCCCAGCACAGCCGCGCGATCCGCTCTGGTACAAGGACGCCGTCATCTACGAGGTCCACGTACGCGCCTTCGCCGACAGCAACAACGACGGCATCGGCGATTTTCCGGGGCTCACGAGCAAGCTCGACTACATCCAGGATCTGGGCGTCAACGCCATCTGGCTCCTGCCCTTCTATCCCTCGCCGCTGCGCGACG
>PLIX01000005.1 GCA_003140135.1 Gammaproteobacteria bacterium | reverse complement strand
ATCTGGGCGTTGGGCGACTGCAACGGAAAGGGGGCGTTCACTCACACAGCCTACAATGACTTCGAGATCGTCGCAGCCAACCTGCTCGATCAAGACAGACGTCGGGTCAGTGACCGGATACCCGCCTACGCTCTCTTTACCGATCCGCCCCTTGGCCGAGTCGGACTGACCGAAGCAGAGGCGAAGGCTGCAGGCAAGCGCCTGCTTATTGGGTTTCGACCGATGACAGAGGTCCGACGCGCGGTCGAGAAAGGTGAAACACGAGGTTTCATGAAAATTCTCGTCGACGCTGAAAGCCAGTTGATCCTCGGTGCCGCGATCCTGGGAACGGGCGGCGATGAGGCGATCCACGGGATTCTCGACATCATGTACGCCAAGGCGCCCTATACGACTCTGCGGCGCGCCGTACACATCCATCCGACGGTGTCGGAGTTGATTCCGACAATGCTAGGTGAGCTTAGTTCGCCGAGCCAGAAGTAATGTTTGAGCGCGGCGTAACCCGGGCAGGAAGTTGGTCGGCGGATGCGTCGGGCATAGAAATGAGGAGAGTCGTATGAGAGATCAGGAAATACGTGAGGCACTGAATCAACATTGGGCGGCATCCGATTCCGGCGATTTTGCGACGGAACACGACATCTATCAGGAAGATGCCGTGCTCGATTATCCGCAATCCCGCGAGCGAATTCTCGGCCGACATAAGATACAGATCACCCGGACCCTCCAGCCGAGTAAAAAGCGCTTTGTAGTTCATCGGATCATGGGGAGCGGCGACTTGTGGATCACTGAGTATGTCCTAACATACGATGGTCAACCCTCCTACACCGTGAGCATAATGGAGTTCCGCGGAGTAAAGGTTGCACACGAGACGCAATACTTCGCCGATCCCTTCGAGGCCAGCGAATGGCGTAAGAAATGGGTCGAAAATATGGACAGCCCGAAGGATCAAGGAAGCCCCGAAGGGACGTTCGCACGATTGGGCGGCTGACCGCGAACTGTCGGGAGCTAGCGAGTGAGCGACCCTTCGGAGGAGAGTCCAATCGAGGCGTCGATTAGCCGCGCTGGTGGTTCGGATAGCCCATGAGTTCCTCAATTAATTGACCGGAACCGGACCCGGAAGCCGTACCAACGTGAGGCACCAATGTAATTAGCATCGTAGGCGCGAGCGCGAAGTGGGCCAGTCGCTGGAATGATGAACTGTTGCGGTGCGTTGTCTCCGTTTTTTGAGAGGCTGGCCCGTGCAAACGCAAGTCTCCGCCACCCATGCGCCGTTGCAAATCAGTCGCTCGCTTTTCCGTCACTTGACTTGGACCACTCACGACATCCAGTGCAAACTCGAGTCGGAGACAATTAATTGAATGCAGAATCGGATTATGCTGGCTCGAAAATCGGCACGACGCGGAGCGATACATGAACGTCATTCACTTCTTTCGCGGAGCACTCTGGGTCAGCTTGTTCTTGCTGGCAACCGCGCCGATCGCCCAGACAGCCCCGCAATACGGCACCTGGGGATTTGATCTTACGGCCATGGACCCATCCGTCAAGCCAGGTGAGGATTTCAATCGCTACGCCTCAGGCGCATGGCTCGATCGAACCGAGATTCCCGCCGACAAGCCCATCGCGTCATTGCGATACCTCATGAGCGACACCATTGAAGCTCGACTGCACGACCTGATGGAGGCGGCCGCCAAGTCACCGCCGGCGACCCTCGAGGGCAAGGTTGGCGCCTTCTACAAAGCCTTCATGGACGAAGACCGTCTGCAGCGGATTGGGAAGGCTGCCATCGCGGTAGAAATCAAGACCATCAAGCGCGCCCCCGATCGGGCGGTGTTGACGGAATTGATGGGTAGAAGCACGACGGATTTTTATGGGTCTATCTACAGCCTGAATACTGAAGTCGACCTCAAGGACATCGGTCATTACGCCGTCTATATCGGCCAGGCGGGGTTGGGATTGCCGGACCGCGACTATTATCTGAGGCCCTCCTTCGCATCGCAGAAGAAGGCGTACCAAGCCTATGTAGCCCAGCTCCTATCGCTGCTCGGCTGGAAGGATGCGGACGCCTGCGCCGCGGCCGTGGTCCAGTTCGAAACCCGTATTGCGGAAGTGAGTTGGACCAAGGCGGAGCAACGAGATCTCGACAAAGTCTACAACCCGTATCCAACAGCTGCGCTCAACGGGCTGACGCCAGGGTTTGCCTGGAATGCCTTCTTGAGGGGGGCAGAGATCACAACCGTCGGTCGCGTCATCATCGCCGAACAGTCGGCGTTCCCGAAGATCACGGCGATTTACCAGGCGACGCCGCTGAGTGCGTTGAAAGCCTGGCAAGCCTTCACCGTGACCGACAATGCGGCATTTTATATGTCGGAGCCCTTCTCCGCCGCGCGCTTTCAGTTCCGCAACCGAATTCTGTCGGGCCAACCGGCGGAGCCCGTACGTTGGAAACGCGCCATCCACGCCGTGAGTGGCGGCGACTGTGGCGCGACTGGCGACCATTTGGACTGTTTCGGTAACATGGGCTTCGCGGTAGGCCAACTCTACACCGGCAAGTTCTTTCCGCCAGAAGCCAAGGCCAAGATCGAAGCATTGGTCGTGAATGTGAAGGCGGCAATGCGAGCGCGGTTGGAGCGCCTCGACTGGATGACCCCGGCCACCCGAGCGCAGGCGCTCGACAAGCTCGACACCTATCAGATCAAGGTCGGTTATCCTGAGCATCCCCGCGACTTCTCCGGACTCAAGATACGCGAGGAGGATCTTCTCGGTGACGTGCGCCTCGCGGCCGAGTGGGATTGGCAGTTCCAGATCGGCCGTCTCCAGAGTCCCGTGGATCGGTCCGCCTGGTCCATGACCCCACAAACCAACGATGCCTATAACGGCACCCTTCGAGACATCGTCTTTCCGGCCGGTATCTTGCAACCACCGCTCTTCGATCCGGCAGCCGATCCGGCCATCAATTACGGTGGGATTGGCGCGGTCATCGGGCATGAGCTATCACACGGCTTTGACGATGAAGGTCGGAAGCTGGACGCCAAAGGGGAACTTCGCGACTGGTGGACTGCCCAGGATGCCGCCGAATTTACTCTGCGCGCTACAAAGCTCGCGGCACAGTATTCTGCATATGAACCGGTGCCGGGCACGCATATCAACGGAGAACTTACCTTGGGCGAGAACATCGCCGACCTGGGCGGCCTCAACGTGGCCCTAGATGCCTATCACCGCTCGCAGCTCGGGCATTCGGCGCCTGTGCTCGACGGTTTCACGGGCGATCAGCGTGTGTTCCTCGGCTGGGCGCAGGCGTGGCGCGGCAAGGCTCGGGAAGACTACGTACGTAAGCAGGTGGTGAGCGATCCGCATTCACCGAGGGCGTTTCGCGTCATTGGACCCACTCGCAATATTGATGAGTGGTACGCTGCGTTTGGGGTGAAGCGGGGAGATGCTTACTACCTCGATCCCGAGCAGCGCGTACGCATTTGGTGAGTGAGCATTCGAAACCAAGCACCGTCATCGCGTAGCTGCTTGAGCCCCTGGTTCCCAACCTGGGAGTTGGCTGACCGTGGGGGAGCGTAGGTTCAAATTACGGGCTTGGTATGCTCATCATCCTACAGCCCCGATCCCGCATCGCGTCAAGTTGCGCTGACGCACCGCCCGTAATGGCGGCTACCGGCCAGGAGCGGAAGTTCACCTCCCTAGATTGCCCACCCGATAGCGGCCGTTCCGATCTCCCATCCGTGTCCAGTTGCCATCCCGCTGGGCATCCGCGACCATTCGGGGCGCATAGGGGGATGCTCGACATGGTCGAGGGTAGCTGCGCACCGTGAGCGGGATTTCGTACGCCGTATTTCTGAGCTACGCCTCACAGGATGCGGAGGCTGCCCAAAAGATTTGCGAGGCCCTGCGTGCGGCCGGCATCGAGGTGTTTCTCGATCAGAGCGAGCTGCGAGGCGGGGATGCCTGGGATCAGTCGATCCGCAAGCAGATCAAGACCTGCGCGCTCTTTGTTCCCATCATCTCGAAACACACCCATGAGCGGGCCGAGGGGTACTTCCGGCTCGAATGGAAGCTCGCGGTCGATCGCTCGCATCTGATCACATCGCACAAGGCCTTCCTGCTGCCCGTCGTGATCGATGAGACGAGTGAGGAGGAGGAGCATGTCCCGGACAAGTTCCGGGAAGTGCAATGGACGCGCCTGCCGGGCGGGGTTACACCCCCGGCCTTCGTCGAGCGTGTACGGCGACTGCTGTCCGGGGAGTTGTCACAGGGGCCACCCAGTACCGAGTCAACCGCGGCTCGCCTGTCTGCTAGGCCGACGACCCGAAAGCCGGTCCTGGCCTCCTGGCGGTTGAAGGCGGCGCTCCTCGCGACGATCGCCGTGGTCATCGTCGCACTCGGTTACCTCGTGGCAAACCGACTCGTGTTCTCGAAGCGTGGCGCGGAGGTCGCTCCAGCCACCGCCTTCGCCCCGCCACCGCACTCGATTGCGGTGCTGCCCTTTGTGAACATGAGCGGAGACAAAGAGCAGGAGTATTTCTCGGATGGATTGACGGAAGAGATCCTCAACTCGCTTGCGCGCGTCAACGAGCTACAGGTCGCGGCGCGCACCTCCTCCTTCTCCTTTCAGGGTGAGCACCCGGACATTGCCACCGTTGCGCACAAGCTGAATGTGGGCGCCATACTCGAGGGCAGTGTGAGGCGTTCGGGCAACACCGTGCGTATCACCGCGCAACTCATCAATGCGGTTACGGGATTTCACCTGTGGTCTGAGACTTATGACCGGGACTTGGGCGATGTGCTGAAGCTGCAGACCGACATTGCAAATGCGGTCGCGGGCGCCCTCAGGGTGAGCTTGCTCGGGCAGCTCGCGGCGAAGATCGAGTTGGGCGGGACGCACAACCCGGCGGCGCTCGATGCGTATCTGCGAGGCCGGAAAGCTTACATTGCACGGCACGATGTCAAGGATGTGCAAACTGCGATCGCTGCCTACACGAAGGCGATCGGGCTCGATCCTAACTACGGGCTCGCCTTCGCCAACCGATCGCTTGCGCTTAATGTCTACGCGGGTGAGACCTCGGGACCCGAGGTTCACGAGAGCTTCGACAAGGCACAAGCGGATGCGCTGAAGGCGATTGCGCTGGCGCCGGATCTAGCCGAGGGTCACCTCGCGCTGGCGGCCTATTTCAACTCCGGATTGCTAGATTTCATTCGCGCGAACGAGGAGTACGAGCGGGCGCTCGCGCTGGAGCCGGGGAATTCGCGAATAATGGGAAACTACGGCGCCTTCGCTGCCCTGATGGGTCGTACCGAGGCGGGCATTACTGCCACGCGGCGCGCGCTCGCGCTGGACCCGCTGAATCGCGCCAACGCCGGCTCTCTCGGGGGAGTCCTTCTAATGGCGCGACAGTATGACAAGGCTCTCGCCGCCTACCTGGACGCTCTCGCCCTCGACCCCGAGTGGCCAGATCTCTACGCGAACCGAGGGTTGGCCTATTACTTGCTGGGCGACTTCGAGCGCGCCCGCGCCTCGTGCGAGACCAAGCCGGACTTCTGGTTGAGTCAACAGTGCCTCGCGGTGATCTATGACAAGCTCGGTCGGCATTCGGACGCGGAGGCCGAGCTTGCGAAACTGAAGGCGGCACTGGGCGATGCCGCGGCGTACCAGTACGCCGAGATCTACGCGCAGTTCGGAAATCGGGCGAAGGCGCTCGGATGGCTGGAGACGGCGCTGCGGCTGCGGGACCCGGGCCTGGAGAACCTGAAGACCGACCCGCTCATGGACCCCTTGCGCCAAGAGCCGCGCTTCCAGGCGGTCATGCGGGAATTGAAGTTTCCCACCTAAGAGACTGGTGACAGCACGCCAGATTGGATACCCCAAACCTGCCGTTCGTGACCGTCGCAAAGGGGTCAAC
>PLIX01000169.1 GCA_003140135.1 Gammaproteobacteria bacterium | reverse complement strand
TCCTGGTCGGCCTTGGTCTTGGGTTCCACGGCGACGGAGATCACGGGCACGGGAAAAATCATCTTCTCGAGCGTGATGCTCTCTTCAAGGTCGCAGAGCGTGTCGCCGGTCAGGACGTCCTTCAAGCCGACGGCCGCGGCAATATCGCCCGCGCGCACTTCCTTGATCTCGGTGCGGTCGCTCGCGTGCATCTGCAGGAGCCGCCCGATGCGCTCCTTTCTGCCCTTCGTCGGGACGAAGACGGTGTCGCCGGAGTTCAGGGTGCCGGAGTAGACGCGAAAGAAGGTGAGATTGCCGACGAACGGGTCGTTCAGAATCTTGAATGCGAGCGCAGCAAACGGCGCATCGTCGGAAGCCGCACGCGTCGCCGGCTGATCGTGATCGTCGATGCCCTTGACCGGCGGCATCTCGGGGGGCGAGGGCATGAATTCGATGATGGCATCCAGGAGCGCCTGCACACCCTTGTTCTTGAACGCCGAGCCGCACATGGTGAGCACGATCTCGTTCTTGATCGCCCGCGCGCGCAGGCCGACGCGGATCTCCTCGTCGGTGAGGCCGCCCGTCTCAAGGTACTTGTTCAGCAGCTCTTCATTGCCCTCGGCCGCCGCCTCGATCATGTTGGCGCGCCAGACCCGCGCCTCCGCCACGAGGTGCGCCGGAATGTCCCGGTACTCGAACTTCATGCCCTGGGTCTCGGCGTCCCAGTAGATGGCCTTCATGCGGATGAGATCGATAACGCCCTCGAAGCCGTCCTCGGCGCCGATAGGCAGCTGAATGGGCACCGGATTGCCGCGCAGGCGCGACTTGATCTGGTCAATGCAGCGCATGAAGTTCGCGCCGGCGCGGTCCATCTTGTTGACGAAGGCGATGCGTGGCACGCGGTACTTGTTCATCTGCCGCCATACCGTCTCCGACTGCGGCTGCACGCCGGAGACTGCGCAGAACAGCGCCACGGCGCTGTCGAGCACGCGCAAGGAGCGCTCCACCTCGATGGTGAANNGCTCCTGCTCCTGCTCCATGTAATCCATCACCGCTGCACCGTCGTGCACCTCGCCGATCTTGTGCGACACGCCCGTGTAGAAAAGGATGCGTTCGGTCGCAGTCGTCTTCCCGGCGTCGATATGCGCTGAGATGCCGATGTTGCGATAACGCTCGATGGGCGTAGCGCGTGCCACGATGAAGAAGTCCTCCGGTGATGTGTGAACGCGACCGCTGTTACCAGCGGTAATGCGCGAAGGCTTTGTTGGCCTCTGCCATGCGGTGCGTGTCCTCGCGCTTGCGCACGGCGGCGCCGCGGTTTTCCGCGGCGTCCATGAGCTCATGGGCGAGGCGATACGCCATGGACTTCTCGCTGCGCTCACGTGCCGCATCGAGAACCCAACGCATAGCCAGTGTCTGGCGGCGAGTGGAGCGAACTTCAACCGGAACTTGATAAGTTGCGCCGCCGACACGGCGCGATTTGACCTCGACCACGGGCTTGACGTTGTCGAGCGCGGCAGTGAGCACGCCGATGGCCTCGGCGCCCGGGCGATTGGTTTTCTCGGCAATGCGGTCGAGCGCACCATAAATGATGCGTTCGGCGGCGGACTTCTTGCCGCTCTGCATGACCACGTTCATGAACTTTGCCAGCATGTCGTTGTGGAATTTCGGGTCTGGAAGAATGACCCGGATGGGGGCTTGGGCTCGGCGTGACATAGCGCTCTCCTATTTCTATTTCTTCGGCCGCTTGGCGCCGTACTTGGAGCGGCTTTGTTTTCTCTCGGCGACCCCGGCGCAATCGAGCGTGCCGCGCACCGTGTGATAACGCACACCTGGCAGATCCTTCACGCGGCCGCCGCGAATCAGCACCACCGAGTGCTCCTGCAGATTGTGCCCTTCGCCGCCGATGTAGCTCGTCACCTCGTAGCCGTTCGTCAGGCGCACACGACACACCTTGCGCAGCGCCGAATTCGGCTTCTTGGGAGTCGTGGTATACACGCGCGTGCAGACACCGCGCTTCTGCGGCGAGGCGCTCAAGGCCGGCACTTTCGTCTTTTCAGCCTGGGTGCGGCGCGGCTGCCGAATGAGTTGACCCGTTGTGGCCATGCATCGATCTCCAAAGTCCGAAAAGCGCTCGGACCTTGCGTCCAATACGCGTGCTACAAGAAGACCGGGCCGCCCTCAAGAGGCGGCCCGGTACAAGAAGTCGCTGTTTTTCGAGCCCGGCGAGCTATAAGGGCCGGACCGACAAAGGCCGGCGATTCTAGGTAGCCCCCCCATCTAAGTCAACCGCGGGGCGCCGCGGAAGCCGCGGCCCGCGCGCCGGCCGTGCCGACCCCCGGCCAAGAGCGCAAGCGCCTGAAGAGCCTCGTCGGGGCAGAACTCGCATCGCGTACATAAGCGATGCAAAACGAGGGATGCCACAGATGGCACGGGTGCTTCTTGAGGGGCTGGCAACGGGGAACCCCGCCGGCACTGCCGCGGCTTACCCGATGGGCCGGCGCCTTGGGTGGGGGGCGGTGGCCACACCCGGCTCTCGGCCCCGAGTCTTGATAAGGCGTCCCGCCGGCGGCGCCTCTGCGCCCGAGGGACAACGCGTCCTTCTCGCCTGCGATTGCGGGGAATGACTCAGCGAGCTATTGCACCACGTCGTCGATCACGGCCGGGGCGGCGGTCACGGCGGGTTTTGCGCCCACGTACTCACCGTCGGAGCTGTTGCTCGGGTCGTGCGTTCCGCCCGAGGCCAGCGTGGCGGCGGTCAGCGTCATCGTCGAGCACGGCGAGGAGGCGCTGGGGCCGAGATTATCGAGCCGCAGAGTCGGCGTGCTGCCGTCGGTCGTGTAATGGATGACGGCGCCCGGGGTGCTGTCGGTGCCGATGGTGGGCGCGGGATGTGTGTGCGCGCGCTCGTTGCTTGCGGCGGTGAGGGCTTTAGCGGCCGGTCATGCGTTCCATGTCTTGCGGATAGCGCGCCCCGTGCACCGCAGTCTTGGCGGCGCACCGATCAATCTCGCGAAGATCTTCCGCGGTGAGCTCAATCGCTGTGGCGCCCATGTTCTCCTCGAGGCGCAAGAGCTTCGTCGTGCCCGGTATCGGCGCGATCCAGGGCTTCTGGGACAGGAGCCAGGCGAGTGCGAGCTGAGCGGGGGTTGCGTTCTTGCGCGCCGCGATCGCTCCAAGCCAGTCAACCAAGACCTTGTTCGCCTGGCGCGCCTCAGGGGTGAAACGGGGGACGAGGTTTCGAAAGTCGGCGCTGTCGAACGTCGTATTCGCGTCGATTTTTCCCGTCAGGAAGCCTCTGCCGAGCGGGCTGAACGGCACGAAGCCGATACCGAGTTCCTCGAGCGCCGGCAGCACATCCGCTTCCGGTTCTCTGCGCCACAGCGAATATTCGCTCTGCACTGCAGTCACAGGCTGAACCGCGTGAGCGCGACGAATCGTCTGAACTCCCGCTTCGGACAAGCCGAAGTGCTTCACCTTGCCCGCCCGGATGAGGTCCTGCACCGCACCTGCGACATCCTCGATCGGCACTGCGGGGTCCACACGGTGCTGGTAGAAGAGATCAATGGCATCGACCTTGAGGCGCTTGAGCGAGGCCTCCGCGACAGCCTTGATGTGCTCGGGGCGGCTGTCCAGACCCGCCTCTTGAGCGTCGACGATCTTGAAGCCGAACTTGGTGGCGATCACGACCTCGCCGCGAAACGGTGCCAGTGCCGCGCCCAGAAGCTCCTCGTTGGTGAACGGGCCGTAAACTTCCGCCGTGTCGAAAAATGTAACGCCGTGCGCGACGGCCGCGCGGATGACCTCGATCATTTTCTGCCTGTCGCCCGGCCGCCCATAGACGGAGCTCATGCCCATGCAGCCGAGACCGAGAGCCGACACTTCCAAGTGGTTGTTTCCAAGCTTGCGCTTTTGCACGGTTACTCCTTCCTGGCCAGGCGTCGGCTTGGATCATAGAGATGATAAGTGCTCTTGAATCCCTTCATGGCAGAGCATCGAGCGCGTGAGGGATGTCGACGCCACAGAGCTTCGCCAATGAGGTGCGCCCATTTGAGGAGCGGCGATGGTCTCGCAGCGCATTGACGCGGCCGTCAAATGCGCGCCGCCGGGTCGCGCGCCATGGCGGCCTTGCGAACAACCTGACGCTGCGCTGCCCTGCGCCGCCGTCACCGGCGAGCAAGGAGCGCGCGCGGCATCAGGTCGCGGTGCTCTCCTCTTCGCCGACACTCGTCTCCTCGGTGTCGGGGATGCTGCCGCCCACGTCCATGAAGCTTCTGCGGTCGACGCCGCCGGGCTTCCTTCTGCGGTGCGCATGGGCCGCGAAGCCGGTGCCCGCCGGGATCAGCCGGCCGACGATGACGTTCTCCTTAAGGCCCCGCAGATCATCCTTCAGGCCGCGCACCGCAGCTTCCGTCAACACTCGGGTCGTCTCCTGGAAGGATGCGGCCGAGATGAAGGACTCCGTGGCGAGCGAGGCCTTGGTGATGCCGAGCAGCACCGGCTGCAAGGTTGCCCCGCTCTTGCCGTCATGCTTCGCCCGATCATTGACATCGAGCGCACGCGAACGGTCGAGCTGCTCACCGCGCAGCAGGCCCGTTTCGCCGGCGACGGCCACTTCGGTCTTGCGCAGCATCTGGCGAATGATGACTTCGATGTGCTTGTCGTTGATCTTCACGCCCTGCAGGCGGTAGACGTCCTGGATCTCGCGCACGAGGTAGTTCGCCAGCGCCTCGACGCCCTGCAGACGCAGGATGTCATGCGGATTCGGCTCGCCGTCCGCGATGACTTCGCCGCGCTCCACGGTCTCGCCCTCGAAGACGTTCAGCTGCCGCCACTTCGGAATGAGCTCCTCGTACTTCTCGCCGTCGTCGCTCGTGATGATGAGACGCCGCTTGCCCTTGGTTTCCTTGCCGAAGCTCACGGTGCCCGTGGTCTCGGCGAGAATCGCCGGGTCCTTGGGCTTGCGCGCCTCGAACAGATCCGCCACGCGCGGCAGACCGCCCGTGATGTCACGCGTCTTGGAGGATTCCTGCGGGATGCGGGCGATGACATCGCCCACCGACACCTTCACGCCGTCCGTCAAATTGACGAATGCGCCGGGGGGGAGCGTATAGACGGCCGGAATCTCCGTGTTCGCAAAGGTCACTTCCTTGCCCTTGGCGTTTACGAGTTTCATGGTCGGACGCAGGTCCTTGCCGCCGCGCTGCTTCAAATCGAGCACCACGGTGCTGGAAAGGCCCGTCACCTCGTCAACCTGGGTCGTGATGGTGAGCCCGTCGACGAAGTCCTGGAACTTCAGGAAGCCTGCTACTTCCGTGACCACCGGATGGGTGTGCGGATCCCAGGTGGCCACCACCTGACCGCCGACCACCGTGTCGCCCTCTTTGACGCTGATGACCGCGCCGTAGGGAATCTTGTAGCGCTCGCGCTCGCGGCCGAAATCATCGACCACGCCAATCTCACCTGAGCGCGATACCGCGACCAGATGGCCCTTCTCATGCTGCACGGTCTTGATGTGATGGAAGCGCAGCACGCCGCGGTTTCGCACCTCGACGCTGCTTGCTGCCGCGGCTCGCGACGCCGCACCGCCGATGTGGAAGGTGCGCATCGTCAACTGCGTTCCGGGCTCGCCGATGGACTGCGCGGCGATGACGCCGACAGCCTCGCCGATGGCAATCGAGCGCCCACGCGCAAGATCACGCCCGTAACAGGTCGAACACACGCCATAGCGCGTCTCGCAGGTGATCGGTGAGCGCACGTTGATCTGATCAACGCCGTCATGCTCCATGCGCCGCACATGCTGCTCATCAAGGAGCGTGTTCTTCTCGATCAGCACCTCCTCGGTGCCCGGCTTCAATATGTCCTGCGCCGGGACCCGACCGAGCACGCGCTCGCCCAGGGCTTCAACGACATCGCCGCCTTCGACGAGAGGCGACATGGCAATGCCGTTCGAGGTGCCGCAATCAGTCTCGGTGACGACCAAGTCCTGCGCCACGTCCACCAGGCGCCGGGTGAGGTAACCCGAGTTCGCCGTTTTCAACGCCGTGTCGGCGAGACCCTTGCGGGCGCCGTGGGTTGAGATGAAGTACTGCAGAACGTTCAGGCCCTCGCGGAAGTTCGCCGTGATGGGCGTCTCGATGATCGAGCCGTCGGGCTTGGCCATGAGACCGCGCATGCCCGCAAGCTGCCGGATCTGCGCCGCAGACCCTCGCGCTCCGGAATCGGCCATCATGAAGATGGAGTTGAAGGACTTCTGCTTGGTCTTCTGGCCCTTGAGGTCCACGGCCTCTTCGCTGCCGAGCTTCTCCATCATGGCTTTCGCCACCTGATCGTTGGCTCGCGACCAGATGTCGACGACCTTGTTGTAGCGCTCGCCGTTGGTGACCAAACCTGAGGCGTACTGGTCCTGGATTTCCTTCACTTCGGAGTCCGCCGCCGAGACGATCTTCGTCTTCTGCTCCGGAATGACGATGTCGTCGATGCCAAAGGAGACGCCCGAGCGGGTCGCGTAGTGGAAGCCGGTGTACATCAGCTGGTCGGCAAAGACGACGGTCTCCTTCAGGCCCAACGCGCGATAGCAGGCGTTGATGGTCGCGGAGATCGACTTCTTCGTCATGTCCTGATTGATGAGATCGAAGGACAGGCCCTTCGGCAGAATCTCAAACAGGAGAGCGCGGCCGACGGTGGTATGCACGTGGCGGATGCGCTCCTGCATCCCGCCACCGGCAACCAGCAAGCTCTCCTTCAGGCGCACGCGCACCTTCGCCTGCAGATCGACGTTGCGGCTCTCATAGGCGCGATGCACTTCCTGGGAGTCGGCGAAGGCCATGCCCTCGCCCTTGGCACCCACCCGCTCGCGCGTCATGTAGTAGAGGCCCAGCACCACGTCCTGCGAGGGCACGATGATGGGGTCGCCGTTGGCGGGTGAGAGAATGTTGTTCGACGACATCATGAGGGCGCGCGCTTCGAGCTGTGCCTCCAGGGACAGCGGCACGTGCACCGCCNNGCTCAAACGCCTGGATGCCCAAGCGATGCAGGGTCGGCGCACGGTTCAGCAGCACCGGATGCTCGCGGATCACTTCCTCGAGGATGTCCCAAACTTCCGGTCCTTCGCGCTCGACCAGGCGCTTCGCCGCCTTGATGGTCGAAGCTTCACCGCGCAACTGCAGCTTCTGGAAGATGAAGGGCTTGAAGAGCTC